>NZ_JANKBI010000025.1:0-80639 GCF_024622195.1 Murimonas intestini | reverse complement strand
ATAGTCCTTCACAACGAACCCCACCGCTCCCCTTCCTGACGGCGCCAAGTTTATCGGCACAAAGCTGGCTGTTATAAACAGGCTGTGATTGGGATGGAAAACTACTATGTATACGAAAAAGTTTAATTAAAATCTTTTACATGATATTACCGTTTTCGAAATTTGATATTTTCAAAATACAGTTCAATCTGGTTTTCGTAAGAGCCTATTTGACACTTAAAAGTTATCAATTTAATACCAACTCTACGTTGATAGAAAAATAGAATATCCTATATATTTTGAATATGGAAAATAATTGATGCCGATATGTTCCAGGTATCCAGTAAGATAGTGGACTCATCCATCCCCAGCCTCATTATGGGAGCCAGCTTTGCATCGATAACCTTGGCATCAGTGGGAGGGGCGGGCGGGCCTTAGAGTTTCACTTGACATAGGACCACAGGCCTGGGTCCAACAAATAGAAACACCCAGCTGTCCGTACCAATCAGGAGCATTTTTTTACCAGTTAGGAACCTCCCCTTTTTTTACATTTTATATTTTGCTAAGCTTATATATAAAGTGACAAAATATGATAAGGAGGGGGAACTATGGATAAACCAACCCAGAAACAACAGCGTTTTAAATTCCCAAACAAACTGTATTTGATGGCAGCAATCGTATTATTTTTCTTTATACTATTTATATTGATGCCAATGCGGACAGCTGCTGCCAGTACATGGAGCGTCACCTATTCGCTGGAGGGCATGACTTCGGATGGGCCTGACACAATTAATAATGGTGAGATGCTAAATACCAAGATAGCTGCCAACAAGGGATTCAAACTACCGGATGAAGGAGAGGTCAAAGTGACAATGGGGGGCAGAGAACTTACACGAGGCTCGCTTTCTAATGGTTACTTGCTCATGCCTGCGGATGGCGGCTATGTTATTGGCATTATGAGCGTAACAGGTGATGTCGTAATTACAGCTGTCGGTGTGCCATTGAGCAGCGATGCAACCCTTAGTGAGCTTGGATATGATTACTGTGCTGCTGTTGGAGGGTATAGAGGCTATTCTACAAACATCCTTGATGGGGAAAATCTTACTTATGATGTGGAACTTCCCTATGACATTTGCAGCAAGAAAGTCTATGTTGACCACGAGAAAAGCGATAAAAACGCAACAATTGTGGCAGACGATCACATCCTCCTTGGTCCAGACGGAACCGGGACAGCATCTCTTACAGTTACCGCTGAGGACGGCGTGACTACGAAGACATATACCATCAATTTTACCACTGCCGTGGATACACGCAGCGATGCTAATGAAATTACCACGTTTATGATTCCCAATCAGGCAGCGCCCACCAGAATTGACCAGGAGAACCACACTATATCTATCCTCATGCCTTTTGGTACGGATCTGACCTCCCTGAAGCCGTCTATCAGCTTCAGCTCCCTGGCCACGATTAGCCCGAAGAATAATGTGGCTCAGGATTTTTCAAGCCAGGTAACCTACACTGTCACTGCCCAGAATGGCCAGGAACAGGAGTATTATGTCACTGTATCTACACAGGGACCGCCTGTTGAGATTATACCCTGCCTTGATGGAGCGGAGGGGGCTCTTTCAAAAGTTTTCTATCTGGTAAGCGGAGATACTACTATTAACGATTTGACTGCCGTACCGGCAGGAACTTATGATATTTATGAAAAGAATAAGGTTACCGGGGAAGGAATTGATACCGGCGTGGATGTTACAGTGGAGAATGCTGCAGTCGAGGCAAAAGTGGATTATTACTCTGTGGTATTCTATTCCGGGAATACCGCCTATGCGCCAGATACACCCCAAAGTCCTCAGTACGTCATTAGCGGAAGAATCGCTGTTTTGCCCTCCGCCCCTGTCCGTGCCGGATATCGTTTTGATAAATGGGTGACGGCGGACGGAGGCAGCGATGAATTTGACTTTAACACAGATGTCACAGCCCCGGTCGATTTATATGCCAGCTGGATAGAAGATAATTCTACTGCGATAGGCATTACCCTGGCAGTAGACGAGGGCGCTGTTTATTATAAGGGGGATACGATCATGCTGTCCGCCGTGGTAGCAAACGTAAGTACCGGCGTGCCTGTTACGGATGGTACAGTGCAGTTCTATGACGGTGAGAATGTATTAGGCAGCCCTGTAAGCTACCGGAACGGCTTTTCTCTTTCCGTTGTCTCTGGCCACAGTGAGAATTTCACCTGTCTTGAGGCAGGAGACCATACTATCAGGGCAGAATATTCTGCGCAGGGCTCAGTTGATGTGCTCGTCAGCGATCCTAAAACGATCCATGTCTCTGAGAAGAGCAATGGCAATGCCTATGTCGGAGTCGTAATCTTGGATGGCCTGACCATCAGTGAGAATGGCGTGATTCCTGTCCAGTTTACAATCAATAACAACGGGCTGGATCTGGGCATCACTGCAGATCAGCTCGTAATAACCTGCATGAAAGATGATCAGGCATACACAGATTTTTCTGTCACTTATAACAATGATTTCTCCATCGCCTATGTAAAAGTTACGGAGGCCGGGACTTATAAGTTCAAGGCAGTACTGGATACAACGTATGCAGCCGAGGAAACCGCCACAGCAGCTGTCAATCCAGCGCCCCTGCCTGACCCTGACATAGGCATTGCCGATGCCGCCAGGACAGCTGCTGCAAATGCCGCCTACAGCGATATGCTTCAGGCAGAAGCCGGCAGCAAAGCGGTTATTAAAGCTGCATTAAAGGCTGCCGCCGATCTCGCTGTCGACAACAATGATGTTACTGTCACAATCAATGAAATACAGTATACGCCGCCTGTCGCCGGAATCTCTGCCAGTCCGGCCGGTACAAACGGCAGCTATATATTTACGGTGACAGTTACGAAAGGCATCCATTCCCGCACTACAGGACAGATAGAAATTGCCCTTATTGCCACGCCATATATTGCCGGTACATATTCCATCAGCGGTACAATAAAAGGCAGTGACACAAACGCCGGTATTGCCGCAGCCCTCCAGCTTATAAAGAACGGAGAAAATGCAGGGGACGCTGTTATGGCCGGTACTGACGGCAGCTATTCCATTCCAAATACCGCCCCGGGTACCTACGATATTTATGTATCCTGCCCCGGCTATGACGACGGAGCTATCAGAAATATTGCTATATCAGATGCAGATATAACAGGAATGGACCTGATACTTAACAAAACAGTGCCTTTGCCGGTTGTCACAGGAGTCACAGTTACCCCGGTGAGTGTAACAATAGCCGTAGGCGGGACACAACAATTCAGTGCAGAAGTGGCAGGTCCAGGCAGCTCCGGGCAGACTGTCAAATGGAGCGTAGCCGGAAATGTCAGTGCAGGCACCAGGATAAGTGCAAACGGTCTTTTAACTGTATCAGCTGATGAGACAGCTAAACTACTGACCGTTACCGCCGCCTCCACTATGGATGCAAGCAAAAAGGGAACATCCACAGTAACCGTGGCAACGCCGGCAAAGCCGGATGCTCCGCCTGAGATTATCGAAGGAGCAAACGGTACCTGGACAAATGACAGTAATGACGGACTTTCCTTCAAATCTAATGCGGACTTCAGCACATTTTTGAGCGTTACAGTTGACGGCAAAGTAATAAACACCTCCAGCTATACGGTAAGGGAAGGCAGCATCCTTGTAACATTGAAATCAGAATATCTGGAAACGCTCTCCCTGGGAAAACATATTCTTGGCATTGTGTCCCAGAATGGGACGGCTGAAACGGCTTTTACGCTTACAAAAAGCGGGACTGCGCCTACGGAAGGCACAGGTGATACGAACGGCACGGAGGACACGGACAGTACAGAAGGTACCAAAGATACAAATGACATCAAAGACACAAATGATACTAAAGATACAAATGATACCAAGGACACTAACAATACCAATAATACTAATAACACTAATAGTACTAACAGCACTAATAGTATTAAAGGCACCAGCAGTCCTAAGGACACTAATGCAGCTAAAGACACTGCCACTCCAAAGACCGGCGATAATAGTTTACCTCTCTTATGGTTTGCAGTCCTGCTTCTGGCCGGAAGTCTCATAGCCCTCCTGGTATTCAAAAAAGTACAGAAAAACCGTTAATACAGTAATTCAGCAATGCAACATATCCGGCCGGGGAGCTGTATAATTGCGGGGCACCTTCCCCTTGGAAGATGCCCCAAAGTTATTATATCTGACGGTATCTTATATCTTCTCTTCCCGGCAGGTTTGATGCCGGGGGTAATGGGGAAATCCATCTCTTTTGCACGTCTTAATTTATCTGCTTCTCCGCCAATGATTTTACGGATAAAAGCCCTGCTCCTGTTTCAAAGCTCATTGATAACCCTGAGAGGCATCCTGTTATTCCGCTAAACAGAAATATATCTTGATGTAATCCGTTTTCTGTCCTATACTGGAAAAGATCAAGATGGCAGGTAATCTGCCGTATTGTCAGATAGGAGAGTGGAGATATGGCTATAGAAAAAGTTAAAGAATATTTTAAACAATTTGGTATGGAGGACAGGATACAGGAATTTGATGTTTCAAGTGCCACAGTCGAACTGGCGGCAAATGCGCTTAAGGTGGAGCCGGCCAGGATTGCTAAGACATTATCATTTAAAAAGGATGAACATGCACTGCTCGTAGTAACGGCAGGAGATCAAAAGGTGGACAACAGAAAGTTTAAAGATTATTTTGGAATAAAAGCTAAGATGCTGACACCCGGTGAGGTGGATGAGATGGTAGGGCATTCTGTGGGAGGTGTCTGTCCGTTTGCAGTGTCAGAGGATGTGGAAATATATCTGGACGAATCCATGAAAAGATTTGAGACAGTATTTCCCGCATGTGGGAGCAGCAGCAGTGCCATCGAGCTTAGCTGTGAGGAGCTTTATAAATATTCACGTGCAAAGGGATGGATCGATGTGTGTAAGGGTTACAATTAAAAGAGTGCGGCGAAGAAATGTTAACTATTATAAAAAAATGATTGACAATATGTGCTGATGTTGGCTATAATCTAGATAGTTAACCGAGATGAGAAACTAGGTTAACAATTAAAAGCTTTAAGAAAATATAAGGAGTCAATCATGGTAAAAAAAGAGAAGAAAAAAATCACCACTAAATCCATAGTTATGACAGGCATGTTTGCAGCAGTATTAGCAGTCCTTTCGCAGATAGCCATACCGATGCCGTCAGGGGTTCCGGTTACTCTGCAGACATTTGCTGTGGCGCTTACAGGATTTGTGCTTGGTATGAAGCTGGGGACGGCAGCTACGGCGGTCTATGTAATGATTGGCGCAGTAGGAGCGCCTGTTTTTGCAGGATTTTCCGGCGGCCTGGGAATATTGCTGGGGAAAACCGGAGGCTTTATCTTTGGATTCCTCTTTATGGCTCCTCTGTGCGGCCTCGGTGTTAAAAAGAAAAATCTGGTCAGAACTGTACTTATGCCTGCAGCCGGCCTTGTTATCTGCCATCTGCTTGGTATTCTTCAGTTTTCACTTCTTGCACAGCTGGGATTTGCAGAGTCGGCCCTGATGGTATCGGTACCTTATCTGATAAAAGATATTGTGTCCGTTGTTATGGCTTATGCAGCGGCTGCTGCCCTGAGAAGAGGGCTGCGTGCTGCAAATATCTCGATTACAGAGGCAGGTGCCTAGTATGGAGAGGGAGCTTCGTGTACATCATCTGCTCTGTATTCCCATGTACAGAGGGAACGGTTACAGCGATGAATTTTGCAGGAATATGCAGGAGATGATAGCTGCCCTGAAGGAACCCGGGACTGAAGTCAGGCTGGTGTGCGGCCCGGATGTGATCTGCAGTTCATGCCCGAACCTGACAAAAGAGAATACCTGCCGGGACGACAGCAACAGGGTAGTCAGAAAGGATGACTATCTTGCAGAAGCATTGAAGCTGAATGAGGCAGGAAGACGTACATTTACGGGCTATGAACAGTGGGTGGGGAGACATATTACGGAAGAGATATTCCATGAAGCCTGCAGGACCTGCAGATGGCTGAAAGAAGGACTATGCAGTTTTGATAAGCTGAAAGCAGGAATAGAAAAGATAAAATAAAGGCAACTGTGCAAATGCACATGCAAGCATGTTCGCTTAGCCTGTTGCCCGCGGAAATAAAGTCGGATTTCTGAGGAAGCCATATACAGCCAGTATTTTGTATATGGCTTTTGTACTGTGAAAAAAACATAAAAAATATTATTTCAGCCGTTGTGGAAATAGACAATTTTACATGAATGTGCTATTATTAAACCATATGAGAAAAATCATTACCCATATGTACAAATGAGTCCCTATACAGGGATTCTAAAATAATAAGGAGGAATTACAAAATGGCTAGAAAAATGAAGACCATGGATGGTAATCATGCTGCCGCTCATGCATCTTACGCATTTACAGATGTAGCAGCAATTTATCCGATTACACCGTCATCCGTTATGGCTGAGGCTACGGATGAATGGGCAACCCAGGGAAGAAAGAACATTTTCGGACAGGAAGTTCAGGTTACTGAAATGCAGTCTGAGGCAGGTGCAGCAGGTACTGTACACGGTTCTCTGGCAGCAGGTGCGCTGACAACAACCTATACAGCATCACAGGGACTTCTTCTGATGATCCCGAACCTTTACAAAATTGCAGGTGAGCAGCTTCCGGGAGTATTCAATGTTTCTGCCCGTGCTATAGCATCCCATGCATTATCCATCTTTGGTGATCATTCAGACGTTTATGCCTGCCGCCAGACAGGATGCGCAATGCTCTGCGAGTCCAGTGTTCAGGAAGTTATGGATTTGACACCAGTTGCACATATGGCAGCTATCAAGGGACGCATCCCGTTTATTAACTTCTTCGATGGTTTCCGTACTTCCCATGAAATTCAGAAAATTGAAACATGGGATTATGATGATTTAAAAGAAATGGTAGATATGGATGCAATTGATGCATTCAGAAAACATGCTTTAAATCCAAATCACCCATGCCAGAGAGGTTCAGCTCAGAACCCGGATATCTTCTTCCAGGCAAGAGAAGCATGTAACCCGTACTATACCGCTATGCCGGCAATCGTACAGGAATATATGGACAAAGTTAATGCCAAGATCGGCACAGATTATAAACTGTTCAATTACTATGGTGCAGAAGATGCAGAGCATGTTATCATCGCTATGGGTTCTGTATGTGATACGATTGAAGAGACAATTGATTACTTATTAGCTGCTGGGGAAAAAGTAGGTGTAGTTAAAGTACGTCTGTACAGACCATTCTGCGCAGAAGCACTCATCGCTGCTATTCCGGAATCAGTAAAACGTATCTCTGTATTAGACAGGACAAAAGAACCTGGAGCAATGGGAGAGCCGCTGTACCTTGATGTTGTTGCAGCATTAAAGGGAACGAAATTCGACGCTGTACCTGTATTAACAGGACGTTACGGATTAGGTTCTAAAGATACAACACCTGCACAGATCGTGGCAGTATACAATAACACAGAAAAAGAAAGATTTACTATCGGTATTGAAGATGACGTTACAGGACTTTCACTGGAGCTGGGCGAGCAGATCGTCACAACACCGGAAGGAACTATCAACTGTAAGTTCTGGGGACTTGGCGCTGACGGTACTGTTGGTGCAAATAAAAACTCTATCAAGATTATCGGTGACAATACAGACATGTATGCACAGGCTTACTTTGATTATGACTCAAAGAAATCCGGCGGTGTTACAATGTCCCACCTGCGTTTCGGTAAGAGCCCGATCAAATCAACCTACCTTATCCGCAAAGCTAATTTCGTAGCATGCCATAATCCGTCTTATGTAAATAAGTACAATATGGTACAGGAACTGGTTGACGGAGGAACATTCCTTCTGAACTGCCCATGGGATATGGAAGGACTTGAGAAACATCTTCCGGGACAGGTTAAGAGCTTTATTGCTGACCACAACATCAAATTCTATGTGATCGATGGTATCAAGATCGGTAAAGAGATCGGACTTGGCGGACGTATCAATACTGTACTCCAGTCTGCATTCTTTAAACTTGCAAGCATCATACCTGAAGAACAGGCTATCGAACTGATGAAAGCTGCTGCTAAGGCAACTTACGGAAGAAAAGGTGATGCTATCGTTCAGATGAACTATGACGCTATTGATGCAGGTGCAAAACAGGTCGTAGAGATCCAGGTTCCGGAAAGCTGGAAGAGTGCAGCAGACGAAGGTCTTGCAGTTGCACATGCTGAAGGCGGAAGGAAAGATGTTGTTGATTTCGTAAATAATATTCAGAGCAAGGTAAATGCTCAGGAAGGTAATTCCCTCCCTGTATCAGCATTTAAGGATTATGTGGACGGTTCCACACCATCCGGATCATCTGCATATGAAAAACGCGGTATTGCAGTAGATATCCCTGTATGGCAGCCGGAAAACTGTATCCAGTGTAACAGATGTGCTTATGTATGTCCGCACGCAGTTATCCGCCCTGTAGCTATGACAGAAGAAGAAGCTGCTGCTGCTCCGGAAGGAACAAAGACTCTGCCTATGACAGGTATGCCGGATTACAAGTTCGCAATCGTTGTATCAGCATATGACTGTACAGGATGCGGTTCTTGTGCTAATGTTTGTCCTGGAAAGAAAGGTGCTAAGGCACTTGCAATGGAAAACATGGAAGCAAATGCAGGCTGCCAGAAGAACTTCGACTATGCAGTTGAGCTGCCGGCTAAGACAGATGTTGTTGAGAAATTCAAAGAGAACACTGTTAAAGGAAGCCAGTTCAAACAGCCTCTGCTTGAGTTCTCAGGAGCTTGTGCAGGATGTGGTGAGACACCTTATGCTAAGCTGATCACACAGCTGTTTGGTGACAGAATGTATATTGCAAATGCTACAGGATGTTCCTCTATCTGGGGCAACTCCTCACCATCTACACCGTACACTGTAAATGCAAAAGGACAGGGTCCTGCATGGTGCAACTCTCTGTTTGAAGACAATGCAGAGTTCGGGTATGGTATGCTTCTGGCTCAGAATGCACTGAGGACAGGCCTGAAGGCTAAAGTAGAAGAAATTATCGCTAAGACAGAAGATGAAGCAGTTAAAGCAGCATGCCAGGAATGGATCGATACATTCAGCTGCGGCGCTACTAACGGAACAGCTACAGACAAGATGGTAGCAGCTCTTGAAGGAATTGACTGCGATCTTTGCAAAGAAGTAGTTAACAATAAAGACTTCCTCGGCAAGAAATCACAGTGGATCTTCGGTGGTGACGGATGGGCATATGATATCGGTTTCGGCGGAGTAGACCATGTACTTGCCAGCGGAAAAGATATCAATATTATGGTATTCGACACAGAAGTTTACTCTAATACAGGCGGACAGTCATCAAAGGCAACTCCGACAGGTGCTGTTGCACAGTTCGCAGCCGGCGGAAAAGAAGTTAAGAAGAAAGACCTTGCAAGCATTGCAATGAGCTACGGTTATGTATATGTTGCACAGATCGCCATGGGTGCTGACTTCAACCAGACAGTTAAAGCAATCGCTGAGGCTGAAGCTTATCCGGGACCGTCACTTGTAATTGCCTATGCTCCATGTATCAACCATGGTATCAAGAAAGGCATGAGCAAAGCTCAGACAGAAGAAGAACTGGCAGTTAAGTCAGGATACTGGCACAACTTCCGCTTCAATCCGGCTCTCAAAGAAGAAGGCAAACCTGCATTCTCCTTAGACAGCAAAGCTCCGACAGAAAGCTATCAGGAATTCTTAAACGGAGAAGTTCGTTACAACTCTCTGATGCGCGCTAACCCGGACAAAGCAAAGAGACTCTTTGAACAGTCTGAAGAATACGCAAAAGAAAGATACGAATATCTGAACAAACTCATCACACTTTACGGTGGGGAAGAGAAATAAACAGGACTTAGGGTTCTGGTGAAGGGCCGCTCCTTTGGGGAGCGGCCTTTTTGGGTGGAAAATTGCTATTTAGCTGATTAGGGGCGGGAGGGACGCTTTGCATTTAGGCAGTGAATCAGCATGAGGGACAGGCGGGCGGGAGGATTCGTGGTTCAGTCCGAACCGCTGCGTCGTGAAACTCTAAGGTCCCGAAGGCTGCTTGAAACGCAAAAGGCAGCCGGAAACTCGGTGCGTTTGCTGATGCAACCGCCCCTCAAACAGCTCCGGCTTTGAGCGCAAGCGCTCACTTTTGCTGACCGCAGCCTCCAGGACCTAAGAGTTTCATCTCCTCGCTCAAGTCCTTCACCACGAATCCTCCCGCCCGTCTGTCCCTCATGCTGATGCCAAGGTTATCGATGCAAAGCTGGCTCCCGTAATGAGGTTGAGGGATGGGTGAGGCCACTACCTTGCTGGTTTCCCGGAACATAGTGGAAGCAATTATTGTCTGTATTTAAAATATATAAGATATTCTGTTTTGGACCAGCATTGAGTAAGTTATTACTTTAAATTGATAGCTGGTAAACGCCAGATTGGTCTTACAACAGCTGGATTGAACTGTATTTTGAAAGTATCTGGTTTTGAAACCGGACATTCCGTAGAAAAGATCTCAATTATACTTTTTCGTATACATAGTAGTCTTTCACCCCAACCCAAGCTTGTTTATAACAGCCAGCTTTGTGCCGGTAAACTTGAAGCTGCCCTGTCTGACGGCTCACTATCCATCAACACAAAGCGTCCTGTTACTCACCTAAACAGCAATTTACTCTGGCACTGTCCCCCCACCTGTGTTAAAATATCAATAAAGCATTTAGTTCCATTTCTATCCTGCGGCTTAGGTTTTTTTTCAAACAGGCTTTGCCGTATCTGATATCATTTCTGCCGTCTGGCATCAAAAGGAAATCTCAATGCTTAAATCCCAATTCAAAAGGCAGGAGGGTTCCTTGATGAAGACGTAGATGCTTCTCCATGGGACGCCTGCCACATTTAAAAGGAGGCTTACACTATGGAAAAGCAAAGTAACGCAACAGGGAATCTGCAGTGTTATGCAGATAAGGAAAAAGGGAAAGGAAAAGGGGGATTAACCGCATTTACAAATCACGGCTGTTTGAAATGATATTCAGCAGCAAAAGAGAGCTTTTAGAGCTGTATAATGCTGTGAATGGGACCAGTTATTAGAACCCGGAGGAGCTTGAAGTCAATACGCTGGAAAACGCTATCTATATGTCTATGCGTAATGATTTGTCATTTATAATTGACTCTCGGCTGGCGCTCTATGAGCACCAGTCCACCTACAATCCAAATCTTCCTCTGAGATTTCTGATGTATACAGCAAACCTGTATTCCAATATGACAAAAGACAGGAATTTATACGGAAGCAGGCCGGTCAGGGTGCCGGCGCCCGGGTTTGTGATCTTTTATAATGGACTGCCGGAACAGCCGAACCGTCAGATTATTAAGCTTTCAGATGTATATGAAGTGCAGGATAAAGAAATATCGCTGGAATTAAAAGCAGTGATGTTGAACATAAACAGAGGCCATAATGAAAGGCTGATGGATAAATGCAAAACGCTGAAGGACTACAGCATTTATGTGGATAAGGTAAGGGAATATACAAAATCAATGCAGCTTGAAGATGCTGTGGAGAAGGCGATAACGGAATGTATCGAGAATGATATTTTGGCAGAGTTTCTGAGAAATAACAGAACGGAGGCAAAGAATGTGAGTATTTTTGAATATGATGAAGAGAAACATATGAGACAGACAAAGGAAGAGGGCAGAGAAGAAGGCCGGGAAGAAGGCAGAAAGGAAGTAGCGCGAATAAACCAGTTAAACAAACTTCTCGCCCTTCAAAACAGAACTGCGGATATTGTCAAAGCAGCAAGTGACAGAGAATGGCAGGAGAAGCTGTTTAAAGAATTTGGCTTATAAATATTTCTTCTTGCCTTTCTTCAGGAAAAATATTATAGTAGGGATAAAAATAAATATAAATTATTTAAATGATTATTTATAATAATTTTAAGGAGAATGGAAGATGAGATATCAGGATTATACTTTTAAGGTGCCGGAAGAGAAGATTGTACGGTTAATAACAGATACCGATGCTAAGAATGAAGCGGATGACGACTTTGCTGTAGTTCAGGCGCTTTTGAGTCCTAAGATTGACAATGTAGGTCTTGTGGCTGCGCATTATGGGACAAAGAGGGATGCTGACAGCATGGAGAGAAGTTACAGGGAACTGGAAACAGTTGTTGACAAGATGGGATTTACTGGGCAGATTCCTATCTGTCATGGCGCTCCCCATGCTTTGACTGATACGTCAACCCCTGTGGACAGTGAAGGCGCCAGGCTGATCATTGAAGAGGCTATGAAACAGGATGACAGTCCTTTGTATGCTATTTTCCTGGGGCCGCTGACTGATATTGCCAGCGCTTATCTTATGGAGCCAAGAATTGCAAAGCGCCTCACTGTAATATGGATCGGCGGCGGTCTCTATCCTGACGGCGGAGAAGAGTTTAACCTGGGCAATGATATTAACGCAGCTAATGTGGTGTTTGGTTCTAATATGGAAGTATGGCAGGTACCGAAAAATGTATATGAGATGATTCCTGTAACAATGGCAGAACTGGAATACCGTGTGCGTCCTTATGGTGAGATAGGGGCTTATCTCTGTGACCAGCTCATGGAACATGCTTTTACTGAGCAGCCCAGGAAGAGTCCCTTCAGGAGCGGAGAGTGCTGGGTTCTGGGTGATTCACCAGCTGTGGGACTGATTCTCTATGAAGACAGGTTCTCATTCGAATGGAAGCAGGCTCCGTCGGTAGGTGTGGATATGAACTATATTCATTCAAAAAGGTTCCGTCCGATCCGTGTATACCAGAAAATAGATTCCAGGCTGATATTGGAAGATTTTTATGCAAAACTGGCGCTCTTTGCGGCCAGGAATAAATAGATTTGTTTTTCATATAAAATAATCGTCTCTGTTTCCACCCTCTCGGAATTGTGGTAGAATTGAAATGTAACAGTTCAGCCTTCCAATGTTCCGCGAGGTGTTTTCGTGCATTATGCACGAAAATCCCGAGAGCTGCAGCGCCAAAATGCTGTTTACAGCATTTTGTGTGCATCGCGGAGCGTTGTTATAGGTCAGACGGCTGCCGAATGGCAGACGGCTGAACTGTAACATTGAAATAGCAAAACAACAATTGGAACTTGCAGAGGTAGATAGAATGATTCACCTGGAAAAAATAAATGGCGAAAATATCTGGGATATTCTAAAGTTAAATGTCTCAGATAGTCAGAGAAATTTTGTCGCCGGCAATGATATTAGTATTATTGAAGCGTATACCGCTATTACATCCAACGGATATGCTTTTCCATTTGGAATTTTTGAAGGTAATAATCCAGTCGGCTTTGTGATGATTGGTTATGACAAAGATGATTATTGGAAGGATGCACCTGCCATAGCAGACGGAAATTATAACCTGTGGAGATTGATGATAGACAAGAACTATCAAAACAGGGGATATGGGAAACAGGCTGTAGAACTTGCATTAAGATTTATCAGAACATTTCCCTGTGGTAAAGCCGATTTCTGCTGGCTGTCATATGAGCCGGAAAACGCGGTTGCCAAATCGCTGTATGCCTCTTTTGGATTTATAGAGACCGGAGAAAAAGACGGAGAAGAACAGATTGCCGTATTAAAACTCTAAGACAACTCCCTGGCGAAATTTTAAGGCGCAACCGCTGATTATCTGCCAGGCTTATAGAATTCTGGATGGTTAGGAGGCTTAAATATGGATTACATAAAGGATGCAATGGTATTTGATCCGAATTTCCCATACAGGATGTTTGTGTCCAAGTCCAGACAGATGTATCTGCATTCCCATGATTTTCTGGAGATCAATTATGTAAAGGATGGGGAAGGGTACTATCTGATCGAGGAGAGAGAGTACGAGATCAGACAGGGTGATATTTTTATTATCAATAACCAGGAGCGGCATATGGCGGTGCATGACGGAGGGCTTATGCTTGAGGTGATCGTATTCGATCCCGCTTTTTTATGGGAAAGGATGCAGGGCTACCAGTTTCTGGAACCATTTTTTAACAGAAGCGCTGTATTTACGAACTGTATCCGCAGGGAGGAAGAGGGATACGGAAAACTCCTGGAGGCAGTAGTGAATATCAGGGCAGAATATGAGGAAAAAAGGCAGGGGTGGGAACTTTTTGTGAAGTCCTGGACACAGCTATTTATGGCTCAGCTCTACAGGATCTATCTAATCAGTCAGGATAAGACAGAGAGGAAAGAAGCCAGGTATAAAACATTTACAAGGCTTCAGCCGGTTCTGGATTATATACATGAGCATTATCTGGAACAGCTGGAACTGGACGAGCTGGCCAGGGTAGCCATGATGAATAAGAGCTACCTGTGTTCCTGTTTTAAAAATACACTGCACATGCGGATATTTGAATACATTGACCAGCTGCGCATTAACAGGGCCTGTATGCTGCTGTCTACTACGAGTGAAAGTATTACAGACATAGCCATGCTGACAGGATTTAACAGTGTCTCCTATTTTAACAGGATATTTAAAAAAGTCAGGGGTATTTCCCCAGGTAATTACAGAAAAAACCAAATATAGTACAAAAACTGGCATATATCGGTCAAGTATTCCTGGCGGAGCAGTGTTATTATGAACCCATAAGATTAAAGTTCATTAGAACACAAATCCGGCAACCGGATAAGGGCAGCAAAACTGCCATGTCAATTTGGGCAATTTTGGGCTCAGAATTAAGAGTGTGAAAACAAGTGCGGGAAGTCATCAGTGCATGCGGACAAAAAGGCGCTGGCGGCGGAAGCAGAAATAGGAGGATGTATCAGATGGAATACAAGAAAGACTGGGAAGCCACCAAACAGAGGTTTGAAGATTACTGGAAGGGCGAAAATACGGGAAGGCCTATCATGCGTGTGACAGGAGTAAAACCGGGCCACTATCCGTTTTCAGTGCCGGCAGATATCAAGTCTAAAAACATGGAAGAGAAGTACATGAATGCGGAGAGCATTGTAAAGCGTTTCCGTTATTATTGTGAGACTCATGAGTTTTTGGGAGAAAGTTTCCCGAACCTGAATGCTGATTTCGGGCCGGGTTCTGTGGCTGGATATCTGGGCAGCGAGATTAAGTTCAAAGATAATACAGTTTGGTTTGAGTCATGTGTGGATGACTGGGCAGATTATCCTGAATTAAAATTTGATCCGGAAAACAAATGGTTCAAGAAACACATCGAGCTTTTTGCAGACTGCAAGAAGCTGATCGGAGATGATTTTCCGATAGCCATTCCTGACCTGATGGAAAATGTGGATGTTCTTGCCTCACTGCGCGGCGCTCAGGACCTTCTTTATGATATGATCGACGATGAAGAGGAAGTTATAAAAAGAGTTCAGCAGGTAACTGACTGCTATCAGCAGTATTACGATGCATTTTATAAATATGCACAGTATGAAGGCGGAAGCGCATATACTGTATTCCAGATATTCGGCAGCGGCAAGACACAGAAATTACAGTGTGATTATTCAGCTCTGCTTTCTCCGGACTATTTCCGCACATTTGTGCTTGATTCCCTGAAGCAGGCTACATCCCAGCTGGATCATGTGCTTTACCACCTGGACGGACCGGAAGCTATCAAGCATATGGATGCCCTGATGGAAGTGGAAGGTATTGATTCTCTGCAGTGGACCAGCGGAGACCATGGCCCGGACGGAACACTGGAGAAGTGGGACGAGATCTACGACAAGACAAGGGCAGCCGGAAAGCAGCTCTGGGTAAAGGTTTATTCCGGAGAATTCAAAGACTGGCTGCGTAATACAGACAGGATCGTGAAAAAATATGGTTCTAAAGGACTGTATCTGTTCTTCAATGATATGCCGCTGGAGCAGGCAGAAGAGCTGATGGATTACGCAGAAAAGAACTGGAGCGACGTAAAAGGTACTTTTTAACGTAACTGTGAAGGTACTGAACAGTTACCTTTTTAATAATGAAGAAGGGCTTCCCGCCATTTGGACGCGGGAAGCCCTTTTTATTCTTACACTTTTTTCAATTTCATTTCACGGCGGTATGCGTTCGGTGCTGTGCCGTACCGTCTCTTAAACTGTCTGTTGAAATAAGTCTGGCTGGAGAAACCGGCTTTATCCACGATATCCTTGAGCTTCATGTCAGTGTTCTCCATCAATCCGGCAGCGTATTTCAGCCTCTCTTCATTCAGATAGTCATTGAAGTAATAGCCCGTCTGCTGGTGGAAGATGCTTCCCAGATAAGAAGGGTGCATATTCAGTCTCGCAGCAAGAGTTTTTAGAGAGATATCTTTATCTGAGAACTCGTGGACTGCATTGATGACAGCATCCACGCAGGGATAAGCAGCAGTCTGGATCTTCTGTTTTCTTGCCCGGACCTCATAACAGCAGTGAACGAAGGAATGCACATATTCAAGCAGCCTGTTCAGGTCTGAAGCGTCACAGATGATAGAACTGAGCATATCAGTTACTTCTGGGTCGGGCTGCATTTCTGTGGTGGTCTGAGAGACGCCCCAGCTCAGGATGCTCAGCATGCAGGCCATATGCTTTGAATCAGGGATGGTGGTAAAGAGCTTATCTAATTGCTCTGCATAGGACCCCTCTGAGATATCCGCATAGTCCTGTTCAATGATTCCTGCTGCCGCCACGGAGAGCCCCATATCCTGATAGATGATCTCCTTCATGGGCGTGTGCTGCAAAAATAAATATTTTGAAGCATTTCTGTAACTGGCGCTCACTTCCTCATAATCGTTCACAGTATTTCCGGTGGAGATGAAAAAAGGAAAATCAAGAACAACTCTGGCATTATCCATCTGTGAGAGCAGATTCTCTACAGTATATTTATCATTGGAACTGCTTATAATGCAGACCAGCCTTGTGGGAGTTTCAAAATAAAAATGGCTGATATAAGTGCCCACAAAAAGTGAGAGCAGATAATCAAAAAGACGCGACATCTTCTCTTTTCCCATTGAAATTCCTGAGGGAGCTGTAAAAATCACTACAGTATAATTATTTAGGTAAAGATTGACGCCGAGCAGCTGCGCCCTTGTGATAAATTCATCTTCGCTTAATGATCCTTTTACCCAGCTCTCTATAAAAAGACTGCGGAAGGTAAGCATAGTAGGCCCGTATGTATCGGATAATTCTGCCCTCTCCTGGATATGGCTTACAATGCCGCTGATGGATTCTGCAAGCTCATCAGGGTCCAGAGGCTTAAGCAGATAATTCTCAGCGCCGTGGCGCATGGCGGAACGCACATATTCGAAATTGTCATAGGCTGAAAGCACAAGGATAGAGATCAGCGGATTGATCTCGCGCACCCTTCTGATCAATTCGATCCCGTTCATCTGAGGCATTGAAATATCCGTGATCAGAAGGTCTGCCGGGTGTTTTTCAAGAAATTCCAGGGCCTGGCAGGGATTGGTGGTACAGTAGCACAGTTCAAAATTGAAACCGGACCAGTCAATGGCTGTTTTCATGCCCTCAACCACGAAGGGTTCATCATCAACTATAACAGCTTGGTACATGGAAGATACCTCGATTCTCTTCAGTAATATATTTTATCCTAAAGGAAATAGGATGGAAAGTCAAGTGGGAGAAAGAGGCTTTTGGATTACTGTTGACACGCCGCCAACCTGCAAGGTGTTTTGGTGTGCATTGAGATTATACTTTTCCGTGTTTTTGACGCCAGGCCCGGGGGGATACGCCATTTATTTTATAAAACAGGTCACCGAAATAATTGCTGTTCTCAAAACCGCAGCGAAGTGCGATGTCTGTCACAGAATCTTTTGTGCGGAGCAGTTCTTTGCAGGCTTTTTGAATACGTATAGAGTTGAGATATTCTTTGAACCCGAAACCTGTTACTGCCTTGAACTTTTTTGAAAAGTAAGTAGCGCTAAGGCTGGCAGCCCTGGCTGCGTCATCTAATGTGATAGGCTGGTTATAGAACTGGCTGATAAAATAGGCAGCGCGGCTGATGGCCTCATCCTGAGGACTGGAAGGAATAATGGTTTCTTCCTTACATTTCCTGTATCTGGTCAGAAGCAGGAGAAGTCCGCAGAGAAGATGGGATATCATGCGAACAGAAAATTCATCCTTTTTTTCATACTCCACAAACAATCTGGAAAACAGGCCGTCTACCTCCTCCTGCATGTCTTCCGGAACAGATATGACTGGTTTCAGGTTAAAATCTTCTTCTATAATATATGGGAAGAAATCTAATATCTCCTGTATATATGCCTGTTCAAACATAATCACAATCCGTTCGTGTTTAGAGGTGGCAGAATAAGTGGTCCTGTGGAGTGTACCGGGAACAACAAGAGCAAGATCATGCGGGTGCATGGAGTAAACAGAGTGCTGTATAAAGAATTTCTGAGTTCCCGACAGAAGATAATAAAGCTCATATGTATTATGCGTATGGGACTCTGGCATACGGTAAGAATTACTTCTGCGCAGCTGGTTCATTATGATAAATGGAAAATCGTCCATTGTCTTTGTCCTTTCTAATAAAATTGGTTTTGTGCAGCGCTCGGGTAACAGCTTAGCCTTTTGCAGCACTTGAATACAAGGATACCATAACCGAAAAAAATTTCAATAGAAATAACAAAAAATCTGTAATAATAGGACTATATCATGAAAAAACAGTAGAAGTCTCCCATGTTTTTGTGGTAATCTGTACAAGGTTAAAAAAGGTTTTTATAAAAAGGAGAAGACAAAATGGAAGACAGCCAGGAAGAACCTAAAAAACAGATAGAAGATAAAAGCACCGAACTTTCTAAGAAGGATAAAGAGTTCAGAGAGTTCACTCTGAATGGGAGCATGTGGAAAGTGATCTGGCAGGTGGCCATGCCGCTTTGCCTGTACCAGTGCCTGGGGCAGGTGTTTGGTGTATTGGATACTATGATGGCATCACATATCAGTTCTAATACAGTATCAGCTGTGGCATATCTGGCCCAGATAAATTCCATAATTTCAGCTGTGGGCGGAGGGCTTGCTATTGGTGCCAGCCTGAAGATAAGTGAAGCGTATGGGCAGGGGAAATATGATCTTTTGAAGAAAAGAGTAAGCACACTTTATGCCATGTGCGGTATTCTTTCAGTGTTTGTCCTGATGCTTATTCCCTTTGCCAACCAGGTGCTGGCATTTGCGAAGACACCAGTTGAACTGATCGCGGAGGGCAGTACATATTTCAGGCTTCAGCTCTTCGGAATGGTGGTTTCATTTGTCAACAATGTTTTTATTGCCATAGAGAGGGCAAGAGGTGAGACAAAGCTGATCATGAAGCTTAATATTGTGGTGATTCTGGCAAAAACCTTCCTGACGGCGCTCTTTGTTTATGTCCTTCATGGAAATATCGTAACAATGTCACTGGCAACTATTATATCACAATCTCTGCTGATGATAGTCGCGGTGGTTCGAATGAAAAGGGAGCACAACGCTTTTGGTTTCTCAATAAAATATGTTTCTTTTAAAAAACATCTGACATGGCCTATGATTGTGCAGTCAATTCCATTGATAGTAGAACGTTCCCTGTTCTCGGCTGGTAAGCTGATGGTGAACTCTATGAGTACCTTGTACGGAGTATTGACTGTTGGTGCTCTGGGAGTATCAAATAATCTGGGAGGATTTGCCGCTGCACCGCAGAATGGACTGCAGGAGGGGGCAGCATCTGTGATCAGCCAGAATATCGGTGCCGGAAGATACGACAGAGCTATGGATGCTTTTAAGAAGGTGATGGTTTATAACGTGGCAGCAGGGGCAATTGCTTATGCGATAGCCATGGGGTTCCTTCCGCAGATCAGCAGCATGTTTGCCAAAAATAATCCGGAATTTCAGCAGCTGATTGCAGAAATATTCACCTATGAGGCAATGGGATTTATACCTCTGGGTATCAATTCTTCTGTTATGGCCCTGCTTTACGGACTGGGCAAAACAAAAATATCGTTGATTATCAGTATGAGCCGTGTTTTTATATTCAGGGTTCCGGTTCTTTGGTTTTTGCAGCAGTATACGAGCCTTGGGAGCGAGAGCGTAGGTATTGTGATGATGGTCAGCAATGTCTCGGTCGCATTTGTAGCTATTCTAGCAGCAGTTATAGTAATAAAAAAAGATAAAAAACGTTTTAAAATGATGAAAGCAGCTATATAGAGCTGTTAACCTTCCGGAATTGGATTGTAATAAAGGATTACTGAATTATACAAGGGAAATAGATAAATTATCAAAGGAGTAACAGGAGGAAAATTATGAAACAGTTGCCAACAAGGCAGGTTCATCTGGATTTTCACACATCGGAATATATCCCGGATGTGGCTGGACAATTTAACGGAGAAGAATTTGCCGCCATGGCGAAGGACGCACATGTAAACTCAATGACAGTGTTTGCCAGGTGTGTGCATGGATTTATGTATTACCCATCCCAGAAATTTCCAGAGAGGGTACACCCTACTCTGGTGAAACGGAATCTGCTACAGGAACAGGTTAAGGCACTGCACCATGAAGGGATCAAGGCACCTGTATATATAGCTGTACAGTGGGACCGGTTCACAGCAGAACGCCATCCTGAGTGGCTTGTACGCAAAAGGGACGGTTCACACGAAGGACATTCTTTCGTGGATTCAGGATTTGACCAGGCACTCTGTGTAAATACAGATTTTTATAAATTCCTGGAAGAACACACTATGGAAGTGATGGATCTGCTGGGTGATGAGCTGGACGGACTGTTTTTTGATATGGTGGGTACACGCCCTTGCTACTGCAGCGCCTGCAGAAAAGAAATGAGGGCACTTGGTATTGACATGCGGGATGACGAAGCGGTTCGGGCATTTACTAAGAGTACAGTTGACAGATTTAAAGAACGGATGAGCAGAAAAATAAGGGAAAGAAAACCTGACTGCACTATTTTCTATAATGCAGGTCATGTAGGCCCTTGTACGGCTGCCAGCCAGGATGCATACAGCCATTTTGAGCTGGAGAGCCTGCCGGCGGGCTGGGGGTACCTGCATTTTCCAATCACGGCCCGGTATGTCAGGTTATTCAACAAAGACTGCCTGGGGATGACAGGAAAGTTCCACAGGGAGTGGGGAGATTTCCATTCACTGAAGAATCTGGCTGCTCTGGAGTTCGAGGCATTTCGTATTCTTAGTTATGGCTTTGCCATATCCATAGGTGACCAGCTGGAGCCATACGGTAAACTGAATCCTGCCGCATACCGTCTGATCGGCAAGGTGTACAGCCAGGTTGAGGAATATGAAGAATACGCCAGACCTTCAGAGGCAGTGACAGAGGCTGCACTGATAACCGGAGAACCACCTATTTATGAACAAAGGATTCCGAAAAGTATTATGGGGGCTGCCCAGATGCTGGAGGAACTGGGACTTCAGTTTGATATTGTGGATTGTTCGTATGAGCTGGCCGGTTATAAGCTTGTTATACTGCCGGATGAACTGGTAGTGACGGAGGAAATGCAGGAAAAGCTGGACGAATATGTGGAGGCCGGAGGCCGGGTGCTTTCCTGCGGTAAAGGAGGCCTGTCACAGGGGGGACGGTATCCACGGTGTTTCCAGGCAGATTATGAAGGTGAGGAAAAGATGTATCCGAGTTTTCTGGTGCCGGAAGGAACCATGGCCAGAGGATTGGAAGAGGGTTGCGAGTATGTGCATTATATGAAGGGTGAATCCATTCGCCCAGTGGGATCAGGAGCGGTTCTACTGGAGGCAAGAAAGCAGTATTTCCAGAGGGATCGGGAAAAATTCTGCTCACACGTGTATACACCATCAGATAAAGGTGAACTTTTCCCGGCAGCTGTCAGAACAGAGCGGACCGTCCTGCTGGCTCATCCAATGTTCGGCCAGTACCGCGTATGTGCGCCGTTTTGGTGCAAGCAGCTAATCAGCAATGCATTGGATGAACTTCTGGATTCCAGACTGGTAAGGCACAATGGTCCCTCCAGCCTGGTAGTCAACCTGCGTTACCAGCCGCAGAAGAACAGGTACTGCATTCATCTGTTATCCTATATACCTATCAGGAAATCAGAAAAGATTGATATTATAGAAGAGCGTACAGTTGTAAATCAGGTAGAGCTGCAGCTGAATCTTCCGAAGGAGATTGAAAAAGCATATACGGTAGTGAATAAAGCAGAATTGGTTGTAGAGGGAGGAAAAGTAGTAGTCCCGTGCATCAATGGATATGAGATACTTGTACTGGATACAGGAGGCGGAAAATAAAGGATGATATTCATAACGAGACAGTAATATTGCTGAAAGTGTTTACAGCAGTAAAAAAGTGAAAGAGCTTTTTTGAAATTTTTATTATCATATATTAAAAAAAGATGAAATTTGTTCAAAAAAGTTGAATAACTACTATATAAAAAATTTATAAATAGCTTTATACTGTCCTTAACGACGAAGAGCGAGCCGGTTTACAGCCGGTAAAACAAAAGATCGGGAGGGAAAAGTATAATGGCGTCTAAATCAAAAAATGTAAGCGTTTCCAAAAAAACACTTAAAAAGCAAATCTATGAATACCGCTGGATTTATGTATTAGGAATTCCCGGTGTGATTGTATTATTCATGTTTTCTTACATGCCTCTGAGAGGTCTTCTGATGGCCTTTCAGGATTACAATCCACATCTGGGGATTCTGGAAAGTCCATGGGTAGGTCTTAAACATTTCAAGACTTTGTTCCAGGATGCAAAATTCTATAACATGCTGAAGAACACACTGATCATCAGTGGGCTGAACCTGCTGACGTTCCCGGCACCAATCATTCTTGCCCTCATTATGAATGAAGTCAGGAATGCCAAATTTAAAAAGTTTATTCAGACTTCTGTTTACCTGCCTCATTTCCTGTCATGGGCTATCGTAGCCAGCCTTACATTCTTCCTTCTGTCAACAGAGCAGGGACTTGTAAATAAGATTGCGGAGTTTATGGGTCATGAGTCAACAGCTTACCTCTTCAGTTCTAAATGGATATATCTGATCATTGTGATCCAGTCGCTCTGGAAGAGTGTAGGATGGGGATCCATCGTATATCTGGCTGCTATCTCAGGAATTGACCAGTCACTTTATGAGGCAGCTAAGATGGACGGCGCAAACAGATTCCAGTGTATGTTAAAGATTACGCTTCCGAGTATCATGCCTACAGTAGCAGTTATGCTGATCCTGAGAATGGGAAGCATCATTTCTGTAGACTTTGAACAGGTATTCCTTATGAATAATGCCATGGTTAAATCACAGCTGGAGGTATTTGAAGTTTATATCTACAACAACAGTATTGGAGCCGGCAGTACACAGTACTCCTACACAACAGCGATTGGTCTGTTTAAATCAGTGATCAATACTGGCCTGGTTATTTTCACTAACTGGATCACCAGCCGTAAAGGTTATGAAGGCGTTATGTAACCAATCATGTGGAAGATAGAAAGGAGATTGTGAAATGTCAGACGGTGCAAATACGAGAGCGTATTCAGGACAAATAAAGAAGAGAAACAAACTTGGCATGAAAGCCAAAGAAAATGTATATCAGGGAATTTTATGGATTCTTCTGATCGTGTTGGCAGCAACAATGATTTTACCCTTTGTATATGTAGTGCTTCTTTCCTTTACAGATTCTACTGCATATGTGGCCGGAGAGTTTATGCTCTGGCCCAAGAAATGGTCACTGGCGGCATACGAGTTGATTTTGAGCGGTTCAGGTTTCCTGAACTCCCTTAAAACAACACTTATAATTACCGCTGTCGGTGTTCCCTTAAGTGTACTTTTAAACGCAGGGCTGGCTTACATGCTTTCCAAGCCGGTTCCGGGAAAAAGTTTTCTTAACAAATATGTAATGATAACCATGCTGTTTTCAGCAGGTATGGTGCCAAACTTTATGAATATCAAGAGCCTTAATCTGATAGATAATTATTTTGCCCTTATCCTGCCGGCAGCCTGCGGGGCCTGGAATATCATGGTAATGCGTTCCTTCTTCCAGTCGCTTCCGGTTGAGCTGGAGGAAGCAGCAAAGATTGACGGATGCGGACAGCTGAAGATTTTCGGTACCATCGTAATACCGCTTTCCAAGGCAATGCTTGCCACAATGACCTTGTTCTCATTCGTGAGCTACTGGAATACATATTTCAATTCCATCATGTACATGACTTCCACATCAAAGTCTACACTGCAGGTTTATGTACAGAAGGTTGTGCTTTCATCAAACATCTCGGATGTCATGGATATCCAGACAACAGTAGTTAACGCAGTACCCCAGGAAGTTATGAGAATGGCGGCAGTCGTAGTCGTAGTGCTTCCGGTGCTTATCATCTATCCGTTCCTGCAGAAGTATTTTGAGTCAGGTATGATGGTAGGAGCAGTAAAAGGCTGATGGATATCAGCATAGTTACCATAATGAGCAAAAACGCAGCGCGTTTTTGAATAAAGTAAAAACAATATAATTATAGGAGGAATGAACATGAAAAAGAATTTTCGTAATCAGGTAGCATTTGGGCTGGCAGCAGTTCTGGCTGTGGGAAGCCTTGCAGGATGCGGAGACGGAAAAAAAGATTCTACAGAAGCCAAGACTGAAGCCAAGACAGAGGCTGCTAAGACAGAAGCAGCAGAGGAAACTAAGGCTGCAGAGAAAGAGACTGCTGCAGTTGAGGCAACTGAGGCAGCTACCACAAAATCAGGAGACCGTATGACAATTTCTGTCATGGGTATTGACTGGGGTTATGGCCCTCAGGCAGGCAGCGATATGGAGAAATACTGGGAAGATTTATTCGATGTAAATTTGGAAATTGAATGGATCAACTATCAGGATTATGACCAGAAGGTAAATACACTTATCGCATCTGACAGTATTCCTGATGTCATCCAGGTCAGCAAACAGGGAAATGGTTCTTACTATTATCCGATTTTCACACAGGCTGTAGATGCTGGCGTATTCGTAGATATGACACCGTATTTATTTGACAATGGAAACGGGATCGCTGAGACAAATGCTGTTATGAAGAACTGGGACGACGCTATGTGGGCTCAGACAAAATATAAAGACGGCATCTATATCCTGCCGAGAAGCAAAGCTGAAAGCGGACAGAACTCAGGTATTGAAGTGCGTAAAGACCTGATGGAGAAATATGGCTTTACAGAAGAGCCGACTACAATGGATGAATTAAAAGACTTCCTCATTGGCCTTTCAAAAGCAGCTTCAGAAGGCGAAGGCAAGAAGATCTATGGCTTAGAGTTCTATGATGACGGCAAAAAAGGATTTATGAATGACTACATCAAGGCATTTGCAATTGCATTTACAGGACAGACAGACTGGGCAGTTGATGAAAATGGTGACTTCCAGTATATGCAGTTCCAGGATTCCTATATTGACTTCCTGAACTGGATGAAAGATCTGTATGATGCAGGCGCTATTGATCCTGAATTTGCATTAAATAACTCTGACACATCCAAGTGGAAAGCTGGAAATTCAGTGGCATTCTTAAGTGCATGGTACAACTGGAACCAGTCAGCTGACCTGACAAGCAACAAGATCTTTGACGAGAGCACACCGGCTACATATGAAGCATGGTGCCTGATGCCTGTCAAAGGACCTAAGGCATACACAGTAAGTCCGAACTACACAGATGTTGACTCCTGTATCGCTATCAGCTCCAAGTGTGATGATGCAAAGATCCAGAAGATCATGGAGATATTCAACGGAACAGAAGAGCAGTACCCGGGATACAACGATGTTATGAAAGACGGCGTGGAAGGCCTTCACTACACACTGCTTGAAGACGGAACAAAAGATACAACTGATGAAGCATTCAAGAAAGCAAGACAGGACGGATATGTGGGCGCATGGAACCAGATCTTCTTAAAGACAGATATGGACCAGGTAACAGATAAGTTTATGAGACCGGGCGCAAAGGGAGCTTCTGAAGAAAATATTGCAAGAGTAAAAGAAATCAAAGAATTCGTATACAGCGACCTGGCTGCTACAGGAATGACAAATGCGATCCAGAACCTTCAGTCTGCAACATATGACAATACATGGAACGTGCTTACAGATGACGTTGACACAATGTGCGCTCAGTATGTAATGGGACAGATCGGTGAAGAAGAATGGAAGAGCTTTGTACAGGGAATCGTAGAGTCATCTGATTACCAGACAATACAGCAGGAGTTCAAAGAGGCAGCAGCACAATAAGTATTACAGTAATCAGTACAGTAATTAGTTAAGTACAAGCAGGGCCCTTACCAGTATCGCTGGAGAGCGATGCTGGACAGGGCCTATATTATTGCGTGGGAGGGCAGCTTCCCATGCAGTAATATAGGCCCTTGCGGCGTATTAAAAATGGCAGAAGGAAAGGACTAAGAAAATGGCTGATCAGGATTTTTTTCGCGAAATAGCTAAGACGAAACACCCGATAGGGAGCACCGACAAAGAGGTTGTTCCAGTTCCGGTCCCGGAGATTTATTTTAAGGAGACGAAGGAGAACTGCGGGCTGACTGCCCCCTGGAAGGAAAAGCAGACATTTGAAGAACAGTGTGACAGTTTTAAAAAGGATTTGGAGGCAATGCGAATAAAATACAGGCCGTTTCTGGAGAATTTTCTCCCGAAGCTGCCGGGGACTTTAAGACAGACTGAAATCAAGTGTTTTGAGTTCCGCTATCTGGATAAGGGTGAGGTATTCACAGAGAGAAATGACCCGGATAAAGAATGGGAAAAAGTAAGTGTGCCGGATTACAGGGGACCGGCTGAAGAAAACGGAAAATGGAAGGCATATTACAGGTGCTGGTTTGGCGCAGATGAGATCATGGGGGAAGGCGGCAGGCTTCCCGGCGGACACAGGGCTGTGCTGGCGTTTCAATGTGTGGATTACATCGCCAGGGTCTATGTGAACGGCAATTACGTCGGCGGGCATGAAGGCCTTTTCGCTCCGTTTTCTTTTGATGTGACGGATTATCTGCAGGAGAAGAATGAGCTTGTGGTCATCTGTGAAAATGATATACCCATCCTTGGAGTGGGGCCGGTGCTTGACGGCGATAAGATATATGCGGCTACAGGCCCGGGCTGGGATGATCCGGCAGTTGGATGGCATCACTGTCCGGCCGGAGCCGGGATCTTTGGAAAGGTGACGCTGGAATGCCGCCCTGAGATCTATATTGATGATATATTTGTCAGGCCTGACATCGACCATGACAGTGCCGAGATCCGGCTTGGTGTCTATAATTATACAGATGAAGTACAGGAAGGATTTGACCTGAGTATATCACTTCTGCCCCGGAATTATGAGGGAGGGGAAATAGGAAGTCTGAAGACCGGGATAGCCTATGCGGGTCCCGGAAAAAACGAGTACCGTTATTTCGTGCCTCTGAAAGGGTACCGTCTGTGGAATATGGAAACTCCCTGGCTCTATGGGGCGCAGGCTGTTATTTCAAAAGATGGAAGGGCCGTTTCCGCCAGATCCGGAAATTTTGGAATGAAAAAATTTGTGAGCGATGAGAACAGTGTTCCTAAGGGAAAATTCTATCTGAACAATGAACCTGTCGTACTGCGGGGCGCCAATGAGATGGGACATCTGCAGCAGTGCGTGATGCAGGGGGATTTTGAACAGCTGATCGATGACATTCTGATTGCCAAGCTCTGCAATATGAATTATTACAGAGTTACACAGAGGCCAGTCCAGGAGGAGATATACGATTATTTTGATATGCTTGGGATCATGCACCAGTGTGACCTGCCTCTCTTCGGCTTTTTGAGGCGCCCCCAGTTTGCGGAAGCGCTGCGCCAGACAGTGGAGATGGAGCATCTTATAAGAAGGCATGTCTCCACATGCATGGTCACATTTATAAATGAACCTATGTGCATCAGGAGGACAGAGGATCCGAATGATAAATATTCAAAGAGATATGAGGCCAAAGGACACAGACATCTTTTGAGAGATGAGCTGGAAGCCTTCTTTGCGGCAGCGAGAAAGGCTGTTTACATTGAGAATCCTGACAGGGTGATCAAAAATGTGGAGGGTGACTACGACGCTCCGACTGCAGAGGGGATGCCGGATTTCCATTCCTACACCATGTGGTATACAAACCATGGGGAACCGATCGGCAGGCTGATGAGGGGATATCTTCCACCTGTGAAGGACGGCTGGATGATAGGCTGCGGAGAATACGGGGCTGAAGGGCTGGATAATGAAAATATAATTCGGAACATGTACCCGAAGGAATGGCTTCAGACGGACAGCCAGGGCAGGTGGTATCCTGACAGGATCGTAAGGGCACAGACACATTCCGTTCAGGGGGACTGGTACCAGGAGCAGGACAATATCAGCGACTGGGTAAGAGAAAGCCAGATCCATCAGGCAAGGGCGACAAAGCTTATGACAGATGCATACCGCAGAAGGGGTGATGTCATGAACCAGACAGCCATCCACCTTCTTATAGATGCATGGCCCTCAGGCTGGATGAAGACTCTGCTGGACTGCAGGCGGCAGCCTAAGCGCGCCTATTTCGCCTACAGGGAATCCCTTGTCCCGTTCAGGGTAAACCTCTATACAGGGCGCAGCTGTGTCTATGAGGACGAGACAGTGGAAGTGGAGGCATGGCTTCTCAACGACACAGGAAAAAGCCAGAATGTCAGGATAATGGCTGGAGCCTGGAATGATGGCGAAGAGCAGCCGTATATGACTTTTGAACTGGAGGCTTCTTCTGATGCGGCTGCGGCCGGATGCGCAGGCAGGATTCCTGTCAGGTTCTTAAATCTGGATGCGGAAACAGGCCCGCGCAGGGTCTGCGTGAAGGCAGCTGTATTTGGATCAGACGGCAGACTCATAAACCAGGAGGCGATTACTCTGGATGTTTATAAGAGAATAGCGCTGGATATAAAGGCCCATGCTGTGGGAAAAGAGGCGAAGGAGCTGTGTTCTTATCTGACAGGAATGAAGGAATGTGCAGGGCCGGAGGCGGATATCTGGGTATCCGGCAGTATATGCCAGGAAGATGTGGACAGACTGGCCAGACATGTGGAGGATGGCGGCAGGGGGATACTGCTGCTTCCGGAAGCAGCGGCTGCCTGCAGGATAGGAAACGAAGAAGTCAGGACAAGAGCATGCGGTGATCTTTTCTTCGCAGCAGCCACAGAAGGATTCAGGAAATACCCGCTGTCCATGCTCTTTAATGAAGAAAAGGGATATATTGACGCAACAGCGGCATTTACAATAGACACAGGGCTGCCGGGCGAAGATCTTATATATACGTATGATAAGAAAGGCTTTAACGGAAGCTGTGGGGCAAAACCCCACCTTCCATTTGTAAAAAGGTGTACTTACGGAAATGGCGAACTGATATTAGTTAGTCTTGGCAGAAGCGGCAGGGTCGGATGCAATGCCGGGCTTGATGAACTGCTAGGAGATCTGATAGGAGGAAAATAAGAATGGGATTTCTACAGTCAGAGATAGAAAAACGCCGGATTCCGGAGCTTTTCGGGATGGATGTTAAAGGAGGTGCTGTAAGTCAGGAGTTCTGGAGAAAACGCAGAGAACAGATCAAAGGGCTGCTGTCAGAACAGTTTGCCGGATATGCGACGAGGCTGTCATTTAAAACGTCCGGAACTGTAGTCAGGGAGGAACAGAATGGATTTGGAGGAAAAGCTGTCGTTAAGACGGTCCAGCTGGATATCAGGTCTGATTTTTCCCATGCCGCGTTTCCTTTCCAGATTGCGCTGCCGAAGAAGGCAGAGAATCCGCCGCTTTTTCTGTACCTGTCCTTTACGCCTGAGATAGCGGACGGAATAGGTGAGGAAATACTGGATGAGGGATATGCCATAGCAAGCGTCTGCTATCAGGATATGGCGCCTGACTATTACGACGAGCATAAAAACGGTCTGGGGCGCTTCTGCACAAGAAATCCGTTTGACAGCTGGGGAAAGCTTAAGATATGGTCCTGGGGGGCATCCCGCATACTGGATTATATCCTGGAAAATGAGAGTATCGATGAGGAGCGTGCGGCTGTTATGGGACACTCCAGGCTGGGTAAGACAGCTCTGCTTGCAGGGGCTTTCGATGAGAGATTCAGCCTTACCGCCGCAATCCAGTCAGGCGCAGGAGGCGCCGCCCTGTTTCGGGGAAAGAGCGGGGAGCAGATAGAGAACCTGAATGGCAGGGGTTCGCGGCTCTGGTTTGCAGGAAACTTTTTTGAGTACCTGGGGAAGACAGAGGAACTGCCCTTTGACCAGCATTTCCTGCTTTCCCTGACAGCGCCCCGGCACCTGTATGTATCAAGCGCCGCAGAAGATGGCTGGGCAGACCCCAGGTCAGAATTTCTGGGCTGTGCTGCCGCTTCAAAGGCCTTTGAACTCTATGGAAAAAAAGGTCTGGTGACTCCTGATAAGTATCCTGAAACAGGCGATGTGCTCTGCGAGGGCAGCATTGGCTATCACATGAGAGAGGGGACACATTATCTGAGCCGGGATGACTGGCACAGAGTGATGGATTACCGCAGCAGACACCATGTCTGAGAGGAGATTAAAAATGAGAGGATTATCCATTTATCTGAAGAGGCCCGCAAGAAAATGGGATGACGGGCTGCCGCTGGGGAATGGGCGGCTGGGCACCATGGTTATGGGAAAACTGAAGGAAGAGACGATCATTATTAATGAAGAGACTCTCTGCTACGGACCTTCAAGAGACAGGGAAAACCCTGATGCATACGGGGAGCTTCAGAATATAAGAGAACTGCTTCTTGAGGGACGGGTGGAGAAAGCTGCCTTTCTTGCTAAGATGGCGCTGACATCCACACCTAAGTATAATAATCCGTATCAGCCGGCCGGAGACCTGAGACTCTGTTTTCTGGGAGAGACAGGAAAGGCTGAAAATTATGAACGCCGTCTTGATATCAGCAGGGCAGCTGCGAAGGTTACATATGAGATGAACGGCACCCGGTATGAGAGAGAACATCTGGTGAGCAGGAAATATAATGTACTGGCAGTGAGGATCAGAGCTGTAGGGACCGGAAGTATCACTGTAAGCGCCAATATCAGCAGAAAGCCTTTTGAAGAATATACAGGGAAGCTGGGAGAGCGTACTGCAGGAAACTGGGGAGAGAATGGTGTGGGAGGCATGCATTATCTCAGCGCTGTCAGAATTGCATCTCCTGATGCCAGGAACCTGGGCGACGCAGTATATATAGAAGAAAAAAAAGAGACAGTCATATATCTGACATCTTTAACGGACTACGATGACTGCCTGAAAGGAAACAGGAAAGAGGTAGAGGAGGCTTACGGGAATCTGGGCCGGGAGGCGCAGGAGATACTTGACAGAGCGGAGGCAGCAGGATTTGAACAGATCCTTCAGGAGCATCTCAGGGATTATGGTGAGCTTTACAATAATTTTGAGCTGTGTCTTGGCAGTGAGTGCGTAAATGAGTGTTTATCAGAAGAGACAGCAATAACTACAGATGAGATGCTGAAGGGCTTCAGAGAAGGAAATCGTGAAAATGAGCTGCAGCTTGCCATGCTGCTGGTACAGTTTGCCAGGTATCTTATGATATCCTCTTCGGACGGCTGCCGTCTGCCGGCAAACCTTCAGGGATTGTGGAGCGGAGCGTATGAGCCGCCCTGGCAGTGCCAGTACACGATCAATATAAATACTCAGATGAACTATTGGTTTGTAGAAAAGGCTGGGCTTTCCAGATGCCATCTGCCTCTGTTTGGCCTGATCAGGCTGCTGGCTCAAAACGGCAGGAAGACAGCGGATAAGCTTTACCACAGCAGGGGATTTTGTGCCCACCACAATACTAATGTATGGGGCTGCACAGCGCCTGAGGGGATTTTTGATGCCTCCCCATATTGGGTAATGGGAGGAGCATGGCTTTGTATACACCTCTATGATCACTATGAGTATACAAAAGACAAGAAATTTTTGGAGGAGTCCATGCCGCTGATGCGGGAGGCGATCAGGTTTTTTGAGGATTACCTCTATGAACTGCCAAACGGATATCTTGTAACAGGGCCGGTGGTATCCCCGGAAAATACATACAGGTCCAGGAAAGGTGAGACAGGCGCGCTGGCCATGGGGACAGCAATGGATAACTGCATCCTGCGCCAGCTGCTCACCTCCTACATAAAGGGAATGAGTGAACTCTCTATATGTGATGAGGAAGAGTCAGCCCTTCTGGAAGGTATGCTCAATAAGCTGCCGCCTTTGATGATTGGCAGTGACGGAAGGCTGCTGGAATGGATGGAGGAGTATGAAGAGACAGAGCCGGGGCACCGCCATATCTCACATCTGTACGGCCTTCATCCGGGCAATGAGATCACTCCGGAAAAAAAGGAGCTGTTTGATGCAGCCAGAAAGACACTGGAATACAGGCTGGCAAACGGAGGCGGACATACAGGCTGGAGCAGGGCATGGCTTGCCTGCTTTGCGGCCAGGCTTCAGGACGGAGAAGCGCTCAGGGAGAATATTGCCCAGCTGCTGTCTAAATGTATACAGGACAATATGCTGGATGTACACCCACCCTTCCAGATCGACGGCAATTTCGGCATAGCGGAGGCAGTGCTTGAGGGCCTGGTGCAGGAAAGAAACGGCAGGACATATCTGCTGCCTGCCATTCCCAAGCGCTGGGAGTGCGGTATGGTGAAGGGGTTCTGCCTGAGAGGCGGGCGCAGGATAGATATGAGCTGGGAAAACGGCAGACCAGTATCAGTAACACTTTATGCATCAGAGGATACTGATTCAGTGTTCTGCTGGAAGGACAGGGAAATGAAGATATTCTGTCCTGCAGGAAAGTCAGTTGAATTTAAGTTTTAATAGATAATAATTGGAGGAAAATATGAAGAAAGTCACTATTATTGGAAATGGAATCGTAAGCGCCCGTATCGGGCTGGGATTGGAAAGAGCCACATCAGCATTAAAGGCAGCGGGCTATGAGGTGGATTTTGCCAAGATGCCGGAGCAGTACGCTGATTACAGAAAGATTGAAGGAAAGAAGCTTTATGTTTCTGTGTACGGACAAGACGGTTTCCTGAAATGGCTGGAAGAAAATGAAATTCTGGTATTCCATACACATGCACCCGGAAAAGAAGGGTTTTATATAGAAACATGCCCGGCGGAATTAAATGTGATCTGCGGAGGCGATGATACAGGAGCGCTCTACGGCTGCATGGAGCTGTGCGACAGGATAGAAAGAGACGGCGAATACCCGGCTGAGATCACATTTGGAGACGCGCCTGCCTTCAAACTGAGAGGGCCGGCTGTGGGCCTCCAGAAGACAAAGGTTGAGGCGCCCAGGCTTACATATGAATATCCTATCACACCTGAGCGTTTCCCATGGTTTTACGATAAGGAAATGTGGACAAGATTCCTGGATATGATGCTGGATATGCGCTGTAATGTGCTTTATATCTGGAGCGGCCATCCATTCTCATCTCTGGTTAAGGTTCCCGATTATCCGGAAGCTCTGGAGGTCACAGAGGAAGAATTTGAGATGAACAGGGAAGTATTCGGATGGCTCACATCAGAATGTGACAGGAGGGGAATCTGGGTTGTGCTGAAGTTCTACAATATCCATATCCCTCTGCCGTTTGCACAGCATCATGGACTGGAGCTGCTGCAGAGCAATATCAATCCTCTTGTTGCTGACTATACAAAGAAATCTATTACAGAGTTTATTAAGTCCTTCCCGCATATCGGTCTTATGGTATGTCTTGGAGAGGCGCTGAGGGGAACTCAGAACAAGACAGACTGGTTTATTGACACGATTATCCCGGCTGTGAAAGACGGAGTGAAGGAAGCAGGGCTTACAGAAGAGCCGCCTGTCATTTTAAGGGGACATGACTGTGACCCCATCGGAGCCATGGAAGAGGCCCAGAAGATATATTCCCATCTCTACACCATGTGGAAGTATAATGGGGAGAGCCTCACGACTTATTACCCGAAGGGAAAATGGCAGACGATCCATCAGACTCTTTCAGGGCTTGGGACTACACATATTATGAATGTCCATATCCTGGCCGACTTAGAGCCGTTCCAGTTTAATGCGCCGCTCTACATACAGAAATGTGTGCAGGCAGGGCAGAGCCGCTACGGCTGCAACGGACTGCATCTGTATCCTCTGTTCTACTGGGACTGGCCTTATACGCCTGACAAGGTATCGCCGCGCCTGCTTCAGATGGACCGCGACTATATCTGGTTTGCAGCGTGGTTCCGTTATGCATGGAATCCAAACAGGGAGGAAAACACAGAGAGAGAACACTGGATCAATGTCTTTGCAAAGCATTACAAAATCCCAGCCGGTTCAGCAGCTAAGCTTCTGGAGGCTCAGGAGAACGCTGCACAGTGTGCGCCGAAGATCCTGGGAAGAGTTGGAATCACAGAGGGAAACCGCCAGACTATGAGCCTTGGAATGAGCATGAGCCAGTTTACAAATGTAAACAGATACCGTCCGAATAAGGAGCTGTGGGATTCTGTAGCCCGCAAGGGAGAGCAGCCGGACGACTATATGTTAAAGGAAGTGGCGGGAGAGGCCCACATCGGGGAGACTCCTTATGACTGTGTAAAAGAAGTAAGCGCCCATGCCAAAAAGGCCCTTGCCCTCTGCGGGGAAGTCATTGAGACGGAAGGCAGCGGCAGCGAGGACTTAAACCGTCTTTATACAGATGCCAGGGCTATATATGAAATGTCAATGTCCTACTGTAAAAAGATAGAAGCTGCCATGGAGATACTCCGCTACAAATACACTATGGATGAGAAATGCAGAGGCGATGTGGCCCTGCTGGAAAAGGCTGAGAAGCTGATGGAGGAATCTCTGGAAGAGTACAGAAAGCTGGCAGAACTGACAGACAAGACTTATCTCTATGCCAACAGCATGCAGACCCCCCAGAGAAAGATCCCATTCCCAAATGGGGAGACATACGGCCACTGGACATCATGTCTGCCGGAATATGAAAAGGAGCTGGCCTGCTTCAAATCACATCTGGCTGACCTGAAAGCAGGCATACTGCCCACAGACCACACAAAGGAAGTGACAGCAGAGCCGCTGACACCGGCGCCGTTTAAGCTGCTGGGAACGGATGGATGTGAGACGTACAGGCTTGTCAAGGGAGACAGCGTGTTCTCAGACTGTTCCTGCAAGGTCATCAACCTGGCGCCGGAGCTGGAAAAAATGACTGCCGTCAGGATGGGCCTGGGAGCGGCAATTGAAGAAGGCGTGACCGTTAAACTGGAACTGCCGGAGGACTCCTATGTGCTGGTGGGATACATGAATGCAAAGGGTGTGGAATGGCTGCAGCTGCCGGACCTGGAGACGAATACACATGCAGATGACAGGGGAGGGCTTACTGTTGTCTATGCAAATGCGATTAAAGCCGAGGCCTGCCCTCCCATCAACATCCATGCGTACCGCTATGAAAAGGGAACTCATGAGATATATTTCGGCACAGGCGCATTTATGATTGCGGGCGTTGTATCTGCTGATACGAAAATGAAGCCGAGAAACGCGAACCTGGGCGGAGAAGGCCTGGAGACGCTGGACTGGCTTTATGAGGAAGATTAACAATAAGGAGGAAATAAAAATGGCGACAAAGTTACCTAGAGAAATGACAGGCGCAGAGCTGAAATCCATGCTCAAGAGCAGTATTAATTTGAAGAGCTTAGGGGGAGTGAAGTGCCCGGAATTAAAGCTTCAGCCTGAAGACCTCCAGTGGTGGAGAGACGCTAAGGTTGGAATGTTCGTACATTGGGGCCTCTATTCTATCCTGGGAAGAGGGGAATGGGCCAGGTTCAATGAGCAGATTCCAAAGGAAGAATATGAAGGGCTGGCGGATGAGTTTAATCCCCAGGACTTCTCCATGACAGAGTGGACAGACCTGGCAAAAGAATTCGGCGCTAAATATATGGTCATGGTGACAAGGCATCATGACGGATTTGCCCTCTGGGACAGCAAGGCCAGCTATGAAGGCTTTAACAGCTACAATACAGCTTCCCACAGAGATTTTGTAAAAGAATATACAGATGCGGCAAGAGCTGCGGGCCTGAAGGTCGGCCTGTATTATTCACCCATGGACTGGAGGTTCCCGGGATACTTTGATCCGGAAGGGCTGCCTGAAAATGCCCAGCTCATGAAGGATCAGTGCTACGGCCAGGTAGAAGAGCTGTGCAGCAAATACGGTCCTATTGATATCATGTGGTATGACGGCGGCTGGCTGGCGCACAAGGGAAGTGACACATCCAGCGCCTGGTTCTGGGAGCCGGTCAAATTAAATAAGATTGTCCGCAAATACAATCCCAAAACTCTGCTGAACCCGCGTTCCGGCTATGAAGGCGACTTCTACTGTGATGAGGGAAGCCATGAGATCACAGGAAAGATCCTTCCTGTGCCGTGGGAAAAGAATATGTGCGTATGCAGCGGCTGCTCCTGGGGCTGGATGGCTGATGACCCTGTATCAGATTTTGACTGGCTCATAAAGATGCTTGTAAATGTCATCTGCCGGGATGGAAACTTCCTCTTAAATGTGGGGCCTGACAGGAACGGTAAGCTCTCAGATGAAGTCAAGAACAGGATGAGAGAGATCGGGGACTGGCTCAGGAAATACGCTGATGCAGTCTACGGCACAAGGGGAGGCCCGATCGAGCCGGTGGACAATGTGTACGGCACCACTTCAAACGGAAATAAAATATATCTGCATGTGCTTGACACAAAAGAGTGCTCAGCGCAGTGGATACCTCTGGAGGGATATAAGATCAAAGCCGCTGCCACATATGAGGGCGATGCAGTTCCGTTTGTCCAGAATGAGGGAGCTTTTAAGGTTGACTTAAACGGAATAGAAAAGCCTGAGACAGACACGGTCATTGTGCTTACACTTGACAGGGATGTAGAGAGAAAGCAGGCAGAGGAAGTCTATTTCACAGGAAAAGAATAAGGAGAGAGAAGATGTATTACGGAGCAGCATATTACCCGGAGCATAAGACGGCGGAAGAACTGGAACATGACATGATACTTCTGATCGAATCCGGCATTAACACAGTCAGAATGGGTGAGTTTGCCTGGTGCAGAATGGAACCCAGGGAGGGAGAGTACCAGTTTGACTGGCTGGAGGCAGCTGTGGAGAGGCTGGGAAAGGCAGGGATCAGAAGCATCATCTGCACTCCCACAGCCTGCCCTCCCGCATGGCTTGTATATAAGCATCCGGAGGTTGTGTACGTGGATAACAGGGGCCTGGAGCGCCCCTTTGGCGGAAGACGGTTCTACTGCTATAACAATCCTGTGTACAGAGAATACTCCAGGAAGATAACAGAAGAGATCGGAAGGCGTTTTGGAAAAAATCCATATGTGTGCGGATTCCAGATTGATAATGAACCGGCCCAGGAGGCATCAGGAAGGTGCCACTGCCCTGTCTGCCAGGCTAAGTTCTCAGAGTGGCTTAAAGACAAATATAAGACCATAGAAGAGTATAACCGCCGCAGCGGCAATATTTTCTGGGGACAGGATTACGACAGCTTTGACCAGATCAGGATGCCGGTGAACACAATAGAAGTAAGTGCAGAGCAGAAAATGCCGGTCTATTTTGAAAATCCCACGCTGAGGCTGGAATACGAGCGCTTCTGCAGTGAATCCCAGATCGAGTACCAGGACATCCAGTCAGATGTGCTCCATGGCTATACGGAGTATCCTGTCACAACAAACGGAACAGGCCTTGCAACGAACAGCATCGATTATTATAAGAGCACAAGAAAGCTGGACTGCTATGGATTTGACTATTATCCCGGGCTCAGGGATGCTGCAGTAGATTCCTTCCCCTATGCATTTGCAAGGGGAGTCAAGGACGGGGCGCCGTTCTGGGTCATGGAATTCATGTCAGGGGGAGGCCACCGTTTTGGAGGCTCAGGGCGCGTACAGCCTAATCCCGGTGCATTAAAGCAGGCAGTGCTGCAGTCATTTGCCCATGGAGCGGAAATGATGCTGCATTTCCAGTTCCGCACGTTCCCGTTCGGGGCTGAGCAGCTGAATTATGCTATTGTTGATATGGATGGAGTCCCAAGGCGCAGATATTATGAAATGCAGGAGACAGCCCGGCTTTTAAAGGAGCTGGAACCTCTTGAAAATGCCGGATTTGCAAATGAGATCGCCATCTGTGTGGACTATGACACACACTGGGCTCTGCGCATAAAGCCTGTTAATGACCCGGATTTTAAATATCTGGACTATGCGGGAAAGATGTACCATGTGCTGGAGGACAACGGATATAATTCTGACGTGATAAGCTATGATGCAGATTTCTCCAAATATAAATTCCTCATTGTGCCGTCAGCTTTTGTGGCTTCCAGAGAGTTTCAGCAGAAGCTGCGCAGATTTACAGAGGAGGGCGGCATACTGCTTGGAACCTTCCTGACCTCAGCTAAAAATGAGGACAACGTGGGCTATACAGATTCACTTCCGGCAGGTCTGACAGATGTTTTCGGGGCTGTTGTGGAGGAAGTGGAGCCTGTTTTTAAGGATAACCACACGAATGTCCGCCTGGATCTGGACGGATCAGAAGCAGTCAGCACAGACGGCATGTGGTCTGATATACTTGGAGGAAGCGCCAGGGCCATAGGCACATATACCCAGGACTATAAGACAGACAGCATGGTCATCAGCGAGAATACTTATGGCAAAGGAACAGCAGTCTACATGGGCACTGATCTGGAAAAAGAGGCCATGGGAGAGCTGTTTCAGTATCTGTGCCGGAGGGCGGGGATCTCTAAGAACCCGGTGAAGGCAGAAGAAAAGATAGAGGTAGTCCGCCGTGTCCTGAATGGTGAAAACTACTATTATGTCTTTAATTTTACAGCAAAAGAAGCGGAAGTAAGTGTAGAGACGCCGGTCTATGATTACCTGAAGAAATGCAGGTATGAGGAGAAGGCAGTCCTGGAGCGCAATGGTTTTGCTGTGTTGAAGGAGATAAAGGGATGATTAAAAAAGTAAACAGTATAGTAAGGGTTGTCTGCACTCCTGACGGAAATGTCAAGGCGCCAGGTACAACGATCACAAGTAAAAAGGAATATGATACAGTCATCTGCACGCCTGGAATGGAGGGGGAGGAGATATCCCTTGAAAGAAACGGCGAAGAGATCATAAAGCAGACAGGCTATGCCTTTGAGGAAAGAGAGATCTTTAAATACCTCATTGAAGGCGGTAAAGCCAGGATCGTTACAAAAAAGACCATTGACGGAGAGCGCTCCTTTGTGGAAAACGCTTCCACAGTAAAAACAGGTGAAGCCTTTACCGGGATACTGCGTCTTGCTGTCACAGAGGGTGAGGGAATCTACGGCCTGGGACAGCACGAAAATGGAACCTACAATTACAGGAATGTAAAAGAGTATCTCTATCAGAACAACATGCAGATCCCCATGCCTGTGTTCCTGTCCTCAAAGGGATATGCTGTGTTTTTTGACGCAGACTGCCTGATGACATATGAAGAGGCTGACAATGCGATCACACTGACATTTGATGCTGTGGACCAGATAGCTTATTATGTGATCACAGGAAATAATTTTGATGACCTTATCGCAGGGATCAGAGAGCTGACTGGAAAGGCAGTGATGCTGCCCAGGTGGGCTTTCGGCTATGTACAGTCAAAGGAGCGCTATGTTTCTGAGGAAGATATTTTAAGTACTGCGGCAGAATTTCAAAAACGGGGAATACCTGTATCCTGCCTTGTCCTGGACTGGAAGTCCTGGGAGGAAGGGAAATGGGGGAATAAGATCGTAGACAAGGAGCGGTTCCCTGACCTGAAAAGGATGACAGATAAGCTCCACAGTGACGATATTGCATTTATGATATCCATCTGGCCCAACATGAATAAAGGATGCGAAAATAACCAGGAAATGATGGATGCCGGAAAGCTGCTGGCAAACCTTTCCACATACGACGCATTTGACCCTGAGGCCAGAGACCTTTACTGGAAGCAGCTTGAGAGAGAGCTCTTTACAGGAGGCTGTGATGCGTGGTGGTGTGATTCTACAGAGCCTTTCACCCCGGACTGGAATGGACTTGCGAAGAGAGAAGAAGATGAACGCTACGAGCTGGCAAAGGAAAACCTTACAAGATACTTCGATGCCAGAGTGGCAAACACATATGCCCTGGCACATGCCAAAGGAGTTTACGAGCACCAGAGGGCAGCAAGCAGCGAGAAGCGTGTAGTGAACCTGACTCGTTCCGGTTCCCCCTCTATCCAGCAGTACGGTGTCATTCTCTGGTCAGGCGATATCATGGCCACCTGGGATGTGTTCCGCAATCAGATCGCAGAGGGACTGAGCATGTGCATGTCAGGCATTCCCTATTGGACCCTTGACATAGGAGCATTTTTTGCTGGTTCAACGGAAGGCTTCAGGCGTTTTAGCAATGTGACGGAGGGGGAAGCGCCCTGGTTCTGGCACGGCCTGTTTGAAGGCGGGACAGAGGATAACGGATATAAAGAGCTGTATACAAGGTGGCTCCAGTTTGGAACCTTTCTCCCTGTAATGCGTTCCCACGGGACGGATACTCCCAGGGAGCCGTGGAATTTTGGAGAGCCGGGCAGCAAATATTACGACACAATTGTAGATTACATCAAGCTTCGTTATGAGATGCTGCCGTATTCTTATTCACTGGCACATCAGGTAGAGACAGACAGTTATACCATGTTCCGCAGCCTTATGTTCGATTTTGCACAGGATGAGAAGGTGAAGGATATCTCAGGAGAGTTCATGTACGGACCGGCGTATCTTGTCTGCCCTGTAACGAAGGCTCTGGAATATGGTCCGGAAAATGAAAAGCTGGGTCAAGAGGAGAAGTGGGATGTCTATCTGCCGGCCGGAGCAAAATGGTATCATCAGAAGACAAAAGAAGTATATGAGGGCGGCGTTTCCCGCACTGTGGATGCGCCTGTCAGCTGGCAGCCTGTATTTATCCGGGCAGGAGCTGTTGTGCCGCTTAGCAGCAAAGGCACAAAAGACGGCATAGCCGATGTGATAGAAGTATACGAAGGTGCAGACGGCAGCTTTGCATACTATCTGGATAATGGGATGGATTACCAATATGAACAGGGAAATTATGCAGTCATTTCCATGGAATACAATGACGGAAGCAAAGAACTGACACTTGCCGCAGCAGAGGGAGACTTCGAATATCCAAAAGAATATCTTATCAGGTATTACAGGGAAGACGGCAGCTGTACAGAGAGAGAAATGCATTACGGCGGGGCAGAGACAAAAGCCGCTCTGGCGTAGGTTTATATGAAATATTGATGCACGGATATACCCCCGGTCAGCTGGCCGGGGGTATATTTGCAGTCCTGTTTTCAATTCAGCAGGTAACCAGCATTACTGCAGGTCTTCAGGGAGAACGGGCGGGATAGCAAACACGATGCGGAACCCTTTTCCCTGGCTGCCCACCTGTGGATGGAGCCTGGACTCTTCGCCGAAGACCAGCTTCAGCCGGGAGTTGACATTGGAGAGGGCAAAGCCATTATCTTCATCACGGCTGAGAACAGGCTGGGAGAGTTTTTCCTCAAGTGATTTAAGCTCATCAGGCGTGATGGAAGCGCCGTTATCTTCAATGGAAAATTCCAGCCAGTCTTTATCATCTTTATGCACTGACTGTATGGATATGGTCAGCATGTTGTCATCTCTGTCAAGAACCATGCCGTGCACAAAATAATTCTCGATCAGGGGCTGAAGTGTGTTTTTCGGTATGCCGTAGATCTTCAGGGCATTGCCGATGAAGAACTCGTAGTCAAAATTCCCATAGCGGTACATATAAAGATTAATGAGGTTTTCGCATAAGTTAAGTTCCTCGCCGATGGACACATACAGAGTCCTTCTTGTCTGGTTCCTGTACATTTTGGAGAGCAGCAGCAGCATCTGTGACGCATCGCTGTATTTGCCCTGAGTGATCTGTACCCGGATCTGCTCCAGCGCGTTATAGAGAAAATGCGGGTTTATGCTCGTCTGCATGGCGTACAGCTCGGCTTTTTTCTGGGAGATCTCAAAGAGATATGCCTTTTCAATATTATGCTGCAGTTCATCACACATCCTGTTAAAACTGTTGGTGATCTGGGTAAATTCATCATTATTGTCAGGTACAGGGAGCCTGTAGTCCAGGTTATTCTGGCCTACCAGATTCATCCCTTTCTGTATTGTCTTGATTTTTTTGTCTGCGATCCTCAGTGTTATCACATACAGCAGTATAGAAGCCGCACAGATGATGACGGCAAGCACTGCCAGAATCACCTGGGTGAAGCTTCTTGTGATAGTTCCCGCAGGCAGCTGGTAATTGGCAAAAAATTCATAGTGTCCATTATAAACGGAAGTAAAGTAATAGCTTTTTCCGTTCAGCATTCTGCTGACAACGGGCATCTGGATGGTAGAAGAACCGGAGGGAATCTGCTCAGCAGTCAGGATCCCCTTTGTATACTCATAGTTCCCGTCAGAAGAGAAGAGAATATTCCTGTCAGTGTCAGTAAGTGTAAAAGTAGCTGACGGATCCAGATGTGAGGTGGACAAGGAATTCGTAAACTCTGCTGTGGAGTACAAAATAATGATCTGACCCAGAGTAGCCAGGTTGTCACCGGTATAATCAAAGATAGTTCCGCTCAGCCCATAGACATGGTCCGCAGGCTTTTCATACCCTCCGCAGAGGGCTTCCAGCTGGGAGTCAGACAATATCTGCAGCTGGTACGGGGTAAAGTCAAAATTCACCTTGTTCAGGGTGAGGGGGATGAGTGTATCTGAGCTTGTATTGTACTGAAAAAGCTCTCCTTCATTTGTGGCAAGGAGGACACCCCGGCAGTACTGGTCATAGCGGCATATTTCCTTAAGCATCTGGATGATGGCCCGGTTCGTGCTGTAGGCGATCGTAGGGTGCTTTTTATAGAGGCTGCACAGGGCCTGATACCTGGATGGGCTTGAAAAGACAGGCGCCAGGGTATTTGCCAGAGAATTTTGCTTTGTAGTAAGTATTGAAGACAGATTACTGACGGCAATATCATAATTCTTCAGATATTCCGACTTTTCCTGGTTCCTGATCATGGAGCTGGACAGTATAAAAAGCAAAGCTGTGATGGCACAGACAGTGGATATGCTGATAAGCATCATTTTCGAATAATACCCGGAGGTCAGTTTTTTTATCATTGAGAAGCTCCTTTATGTAAAATCAAATACCCTGCTTATTTTGTTGAAAATAAGAAGAAGTCTGTTATAATCAAAAGGAAAAGATATATCCTGTCGCCGCAGGCGATTTTAAATGGATTTTTGCATGTAACTGTGAACGTACTGAACAGTTACAGCCATTAAAATTATAGCAGGACGGAAATGAAAATGCAAGACACGCATGAAAACGCGCGGCTTTGCAGCGAGAAGCGTGTTAACAGCAACAGGAGGATATAAAGAAGTGTTAGACAGAAAACAGCAGATTAAAAAGGAAAGAGTATGGTTAATGAGGACTGCGGCCCTGGCAGGGGCCCTTACGCTGGCTCTGGGCGGCTGTGCCTCCGGGGAAAAGCAGGGCGCCAGTGCGGCATCAGCTGAGCAGGAGGTAATACTCAGCGCCTTCGTGCAGCAGGCTGTCACGTCTGACTCCGGAATATGGGAAGGGTGGGCGGCTCAAAAGCTGTATAATGATACAAATCTGAAAGTAGATTTCTATGCCACGGGAACTGAAGTGGAGCAGAAGCTTAAACAGTATATAGCTGCGGGGACACTGCCGGACATCATTGGCTTTAAAGATCTTGACCAGGCCCAGCTTGCTATGGATGCAGGCCTGCTGGTCCCCTTAGATGAATATAAGGATAAGCTTCCCGCTATTTTCGGGACAGAGGAATATCAGAGCGCCATATCCTACTCAATGGAGAATACCAGCAATAATACAGGAAAGCTGTATATCATGCCCACCTCTGTGGGGCCTGTGTCTTACAATGCCTACAACTGGGTGCCCATGCTCCAGTGGGATGCCTACAAACAGGCAGGGATGCCAAAGATAAATACACTTGAGGACTATCTGGATGTGGTTGAAAAGATGGTTGAGTTAAAGCCCTATACGGATTCAGGAGAAAAAGTATACGGATTTTCACTGTTTTCAGACTGGGATAAGTATTCTGCCCTGGAAATCGCGGCCCTGTCGTATTTTTATGGGATTGATACAGAGTATGTCTCACCGCTGATGGAGACAAATGTGGTGACAAAGGAAACAAACTGCATTCTGAGGGAAGACAGCTTTTATAAACGGGCTTTGAGATTCTATTTCATGGCCAATCAGAGAGGGCTTCTGGACCCGGATTCCATGACACAGAGCTACAGCAGCCTGGATAAGAAGTTCAGTGAGGGAAGGATCATGTTTTCCTGGTTTTCCTGGCTGTCTGGCACTTACAATATTGATTCGTCAGGCCATGTGAACAATGCCCAGCGGCCGGACGGGTATGCGAATGTGCCTGCCGGGGATATGAAGATATATGAAGCGCCTGACCAGATAATCGGGAGGAACTGGTATTTTGCCATCAGCAAAAACTGCAGAGAGATCGATAAGGCGTGTGAATTCCTGAACTGGATCTATGATCCTGAGGTGGAGCGTTATCTGTACAACGGGCCGGAAGGCGGAGTATGGAATTATAATGAGGATGGGGAGCCGGTGGTGACTGAGGAGGGCTGGCATGTGATAAACAATAAGGCCGAGGACATCATGCCTGTCAGGTGGGGAGGCGCTTTCCAGGACGGGACATATCTGCTGAACGCCCTGGGGCTGCAGGCCTCCACCATTATGGATGACGGCTATACCATCGGGTACAGGTATTGGCCCTCCAGTCTGAATGCAAATGCCACCCTGATGCAGAAGGAAGTAAATGAAATGCTTGGAACAGACACTCTGGCAGAGTATCTCTATAAGAATGATATGGTAGCAAAATCCACAATAGCCGTAAATATGATCCCGCCTGCTTCCGATGAGATGGAGACAAGGATAAATGCCATCGGGGAGATCGTGCGCGACTATTCATGGCAGATGGTCTATGCAAAGGATAACACAGAGTTTGAATCACTCTGGACGGTGATGGTGGAAAAAGCTGAGAAGCAGGGACTATATGATGTGGAAAGCTACTATAAAAATGCCTGGGAGAACGCCCTGACGAAAGCGGCGGAATATGAGTGAGACAGCGGCATGCGACTAGTACCATAAGTTTTTCTAATACCCCGGTTAAGAAAAAAATGAATATCTTTTTGTCTTATATTGTGGTAAAATCAAACCTGCAAGTTAAATAAATAATAAAGATGCAGAGGTACGCCGGAGGCAATTCCGGTGTTTAATAGGGAATACAGTGAGAATTCTGTAGCAGCCCGCTTTACTGTGATAATTATGCTTTTCTTCAAATATGCCACTGGCCCGCAAGGCTGGGAAGGCGGAGAGAGTGACGATTTAAGCCAGGAGACCTGCCCTGCATGAGAGACATGTGTTTTCGGTGGGGAAAAACAGGTAAATGAGCAATAGAAAGAGCGAGTATCAGATCTGCGTTTTTTCAGGAGCATACAGAAGAGTGATACTTCAATCGTTTACATGGATAAGGGCACTGCCGCCGGGCAGTGCCCTTTCCCGTTTCCGGAAAACCACTCACAGACAATGAAGGAGGAAAAAGAATGAAACGCAGCTGGAAGAAAATGACGGGCCTGTTCATGGCAGCAGCCCTGGGAGTAAGCCTTATGGGGTTTACAAGTGAGGCCAAGAGCACAGAGGGGGCGGCAGACGCCGCGGAGAGTCTGAATGAGACAAAAGAGATGGTGCTGGGATCAGTGCGTGATATGATCCCGGGGGAGGGAGATGCGTTTTATGTGAACCTGAGCGCTCAGGTATGGGAGCCATTAGTCATCAACAACAATCACAAGCTGGAGCCGGGGCTGGCAGAGTCCTGGGAGACAAATGATGACTGTACTGAATGGACATTCCACCTGGTGGAAAATGCATCATTCACAGACGGAGTAAAATTTGATGCAGATGCCTGCATGAAAAATATTGAAAGATATAAAGCAGGACCATTGACATCTACGTATACATCACTGAGCATAGATAAGTCATTTCCAAATCTTAAGGAGATGGTCAAAATTGATGATTACACTGTGAAATTTGTGTTCAGTGAGCCGATCACCACGCTGGATGCCCTGCTGGGAGATTACGGCAGTCCAATGATCAGCCCTAACTGTTTTGATGCGTCCACAGGGGAGATCACATCCCAGGTCGTGGGCACAGGACGCTATATCATTGATGAGCATGTACAGGACCAGTATGCTACATTTGTGAGAAATGAAGACTACTGGGGAGAAAACCCAGGCAAGCTTAAAAGCTACAGGGTAAACTGCATCCCTGATTCAGAGACACGCTATTCAGCACTCGTGTCAGGAGAGATCATGGGCCTGATGGACAATGGCGCTATCATGGTTGATGCGGCAGATAAGCTGGTTAAAAGTGATGACAGATTCGTGATTGAGCCCACAAAGAGTCATATGACGCATTACCTGTATGTCAACGGGTCCAAAGAATATTTAGGTGACGTGAGGCTGCGTCAGGCGATCAGCTATGCAATCGACAGGGAGCAGTTAAATGAGACTTTGTATGCAGGTCTGTGCTATCCGGCCTATGGCGCTCTGAGCAACCAGACACCGCTTTATAAGGACATTCAGGGTGAATACAATCTGGAAAAGGCAAAAGAGCTGGCGGATGAAGTGCTGGGGGGACAGCGCCTTCAGACTACCATGATCCTGGGACAGAGGGTAGTGGACGGCTATCCGGTGAAGGCAATGGCAGAATATATGCAGGCAGCCTTGTCTGAAATAGGTATAGATATGACGATCGAAGTGCTGGATAATGCTGTTACTACAGACAGGCTGAAAGCCGGCGATTATGATTTTAATATTACAGTGACAGGTTTAAACAGCGCAGATCCCTATGCAACTCTCTTTGGATGGATGGGAACAGAGGGCGGCAGTAATGTGAGCTACCACTGGAACTATTCTAATCCTGAGGTTGACGAACTGCTTTCAACTGTACTCAACGAGAAGGATGAGCAGAAGAGGGCAGAGATATATGGACGCCTCCAGGAAATTTCTGCAGAAGAGCTTCCGGTGATCTCCATCCTTTATTATGTGAATGTAAATATCCACAATAAAGAGGTCACAGGCTATGTATCTGACCTGTTTGATGGCGTGAGCATCCCGACCCTGGAATGGGCAGACGAAAGTAAATAGAAAATATGGCAGTTCTAAAATATATAGGGAAAAAGCTTCTGATGCTGGTCCCTGTCCTGTTTGGTATTTCAGTGCTGGCATTTATGCTTGGAATGGCTTCCCCGGGAGATCCGGTGGAGGCCATCCTCAATCCGGACGGGACGCAGATCATAGACCAGAAGGAGTATGATATAGTGCGGGAAAGGCTGGGACTGGATGATCCAGTACCCGTACAATATGTTAAATGGCTGAAGAATGCCCTTACAGGAGAGCTGGGGCGTTCCTTTTTTACGAATAAAGAAATAAAAGAACAAATGGCATACCGTCTGCCGTATACGATCCGTCTGGCCTGCTTCGGAATGGCGCTTACAGTAGTATTCGGCCTGCTTTTTGGAATTTTGATGGCCATGCGCCGGGATGGGCCTGTCGACCATGCGCTGCGATTTCTGACTACGCTGATGCTCTCTGTCCCGGGGTTCTGGCTGGCAATCCTGCTGATCCTGGTTTTTGTAGAAAAGCTTCATCTGCTGCCAACAAGCGGCCTGAATGGTTTTTCTTCCTATATAATGCCGGGTATCACAGTTGCCATATCAACAATAGGTGTCTGTGCCAGGCTGACGAGGACTTCTATTCTGGATGAACTGGGGAAACAGTATGTTACAGTAGCCAGCTCGAAGGGGCTGAATGCCAGGAAGGTTACAATGCGCCATGCATTCCGCAACTCCCTGATTCCAATTACAACATTCCTTGGAAATTATTTTGCAGGGATACTGGGAGGTTCTACTATCGCAGAGGTCATATTTAATATACCGGGTATTGGAAATTATGCTATATCTGCTGTAAAGTCGAGAGATTATTATGTAGTTCAGGCATATGTGCTTTTTACAGCGCTTGTTTATGTAGTCATGACTCTTGTCATAGATCTGTTGTATCTTGTTATAAATCCAAAGATAAGGGCGGGTGAAAAAATAGGGTGATGGGAAAAAAGAAAAAAACAGGCATTATAGCAGCATGCATTTTGCTGGCGGTGATCCTGCTCATGAGTATACTGGCTCCGGTTCTGGCGCCTTATGATCCGAACCAGATCGATATGAAAAACCCTCTTGCCATGTCCAGTGCAAAGCATCTGCTGGGGACGGATAATATAGGACGTGATGTGCTGAGCCGTGTCATGTATGGCGGGCGTCAGTCGATCCTGCTGGCTTTGGCGGCTACGGGGCTTTCCATGGCACTGGGCTGCCTGATCGGTATGGCTGCCGGATATTTCGGCGGCGCGGCGGATCTTCTTATCACCTCTGTATCAAATGTATTCCAGGGACTTCCTGGCATGACCATGATGATCGCCATAGCAGGACTTATGGGAGCAGGAGTGAAGAGTATGCTGCTGGCCCTGGTGCTGACTTCATGGGTGGGCTTTTCAAGACTTGTCAGAGGAGAGGTCATGAAATTGAAACAGGAGCTTTTTATAGAAGGGCTTAAGGGGATGGGGGCAGGGAATTTCAGGATACTGTTTATGCATATCGCCCCCAACCTTCTGAGCAGTATCACGATCATATTTGCTACCAGGATAGCAGGCTCGATCATGTCGGTGGCAGCTCTGAGCTTTCTGGGACTTGGCCTTCAGCCTCCCACTCCTGACTGGAGTGTTATGATCAATGATGCCAGGAGCTATTACAGGACGAATCCTCTTCTGGCGGTGGCGCCGGGTGTCTGCATTGTATGCCTTTCCCTGAGCATCAATATTATCGCAGACTGGCTGAGAGACAGATTTGATGTACGGAGGGACAGCGTTAATGAGTGAGAAAGAGTTAGGCAAGAATATCAGCCTGGAGAATTATAATATCTGTTTCGAGACAGCCAAGGGAAAAGTCAGGGCGGTGAAGGATGTCAACACTGTGTTTGAAGCCGGAAAAGTGACTGGTATGATAGGAGAGAGCGGAAGCGGAAAATCAGTACTTGGGATGGGGATCCTCAAACTTCTGGCATCAAATGCCAAGGTGGAGGGGAGATGCCTCTATGGTGATACAGAAATAAGCGCATATACAGAAAAACAGATGGATTCCTTCAGAGGTAAAGAAATTGCGCTGATTCCTCAAAATCCCGCCGAGGCGCTGGACCCTGTCATAAGGATAAAAAAGCAGCTGATAGAAGCTGTGACCTCACACGGCGGAGCGGCAAAAGCAGAGGGGGAGAAACGGTATGAAGCCCTAATGAAAAGATTTGGTTTCCAGGATTCCAGGGAGACCGGGAGAAAATATTCATTTCAGATGAGTGGCGGCATGAACCAACGTATTATTTCCGTTCTGGGCCTGATGGGTTCACCGAAATGGATCCTGGCAGATGAACCCACAAAAGGGCTGGATGCCATTCTGCGCAGACAGGTATATGGAGTACTGAAGGATATTCTATGTAATGATATAAAAAGTATGATAGTTATAACTCATGATGTGGCGCTGGCCCGCCGTCTCTGTGACAGGATACTTGTCCTGTACCAGGGAGAGGTCCTGGAACAGGGAGATACCTCCAGCGTACTGGGGCAGCCCCTTCATCCTTATACGGAAGGGCTTGTAAGGTCACTGCCGTCCAACGGGATGGTGCCTATTCCGCTGCCGGACAGAGATAAGGAGTCAGAGAGTAAAGAAGGATGTGTCTTTTATCCCAGGTGTCCCCGGGCATGTTCCAGATGTGTGCATGAGAAGCCGGGGGATTATCAGTCGGCAGACGGAAGGAAAGTGAGGTGTTTTCTGTATGCTTAAAGCCGAACATCTGAGCAAGCATTACTGCAGCGGAGTGATCAGAAAGCACCATGTAGATGCGGTCAGTGGCGTATCTTTTGAGATAGGGAAGGGTGAGATACTGGGAATTGCCGGAAACAGCGGCTGCGGTAAATCTACAATTGCCCGCATGCTGATGGGGCTGGAAGATCCGGACGAAGGAGCTGTCTGGCTTGACGGGCAGAAGATTTCCGGGCTTACCATGGGGCAGATGCGGGAGCACAGGAAAAAGATGCAGATGATATTCCAGCATCCTGAGTCTTCATTAGATCCGCAGAAGAAGATCCTTTTCAGCATGACGGAGCCTATGAAGATACATCGGGTGTACAGGGAACAGAAAAAAATGCAGCAGCGCATCGAAGAGCTGTTTGATCTGGTGGGAGTATCCACAGGTCTCCTGTCCAGATATCCCCACCAGATAAGCGGCGGAGAGGCACAGAGAATCATGATAGCGAGAGCTCTGACACTGGATCCGAAGGTGCTGATCCTGGATGAGCCGACCTCCATGCTGGATGTGTCGATCCAGGCCCATGTCATGTGCCTGCTGAAGGACCTGAGAAATAAACTGGATCTGACTTATCTGTTTATATCACATGATCTGGAAGTGTTGGGCTGGTTTTGTGACAGGATCAGCATTATGAGCCGGGGAAAGTTTGTAGAAAGCGGTGATACAGAGCAGATCATACATAATCCGGGACATCCCTTTACGAAGGAACTTGTGGACAGTTTTAGTAATTTCGGACAGGAGGAGAAAGATGAATGCAAACAGAATCCAGTATTTCCTGACGGCTGTGGAGGAGAAAAGCTTTACAGGAGCAGCCAGAAAGTATTTTGTGAGCCAGGCAGCAGTGACCCAGCAGATAGCGGCGATAGAGAAAGAACTGGATGTACAGCTGTTTGTTCGGAAAAGTAATGGCATAGAAGTTACGGAAGCAGGCAGATATTTATATGAAGAAATGAAACAGCTGATAGGCCGGTACCAGAAAGTTACAGAAAATCTGGGGGATTTTCAGAGAGAGCACACAGAATCATTTACGGTGGGAATCTCCCAACTCCAGGACTATGAATGGATCTCACCGCTCCTTCGGGATATTCGCCGGATGCATGCCCAGATGGAATTTCATCTGGCTGCAGGCGAACCAAAGGGACTGCTGGAGCGCTTAAAACAGGGAAGGCTTTCGCTTCTGGTTACAGATAATCCGGTCTATGAGGAGACACAGGGGATGGAGATACTGCCTGCATACCATACAGGAATCAGCCTGGTGGTACCTGCCGGCTCCGCGCTGGCAGGTAAGAGCCGGCTGCGTCTGGAGGACTTGAAGGAGATCCCTCTTATTCTGGCGGGAATGGAAGGACAGATGGAGGGGGCAGGATACTGGGAATTCTACAGGATCTGCAGAAATGTAGGATTTACTCCTCATGTGGCAGCCGGAGCAGCAAATTATTTAGAAGCACTGATACTTGTGGATGAAGGGGCAGGTACTGCTGTGTTTATGGAAGATATCACTTCATTTATCAAAGAACATTCTGGCATGAAGATTCTCAGGCTGGAGGCGCCGGGAATTGTGCAGAAGTTTTTGATGTACCGCAGGGAGGATGAGACACTGGAAATGAAAAGAGTGTTGAAATACCTGATCAGGGCCGGGAGAGAAAGAGACAGAGGTGGGCGTGCCGACTTAAAGGAAGATTTTGCGCTGCTGTGGCAGGAGGCGTTAAAAAGAGATGACGGGACCTACAGCCAGAGGTTGTCAGACGACCAGGCGGAGATCGACTTTTGGCACCGTTTCATGGAGAAACGAAAGACATATCAGCAGGATCCGTGGGCGGTAAAGATGTCATCTGCGGTATGTGAGGTGATTTCCGGCCTCAGTCAGGAGACGGTGCTGGAGATAGGCCCGGGATGGGGGAATTACACCATGGACCTGGCTGATATCTGCCGGGAACTGACATGTCTTGATATTTCCCCTGATGTCCTGAGGTTTATCAATAGATGGTCCAGAGAGCTGGGAAAGACGGAAATCAATACAGTGTGCTGTAAATGGGAAGATTTTGAGGCTGATAGAAAATATGATGTGATATTTGGATATAATTGTTTTTACAGAATGCTGCATCTGAGGGAATGTCTGGAAAAGATGGACCGGATGGCAGGAAAAATGTGTATCATCGGTATGGGTATGGGAGAGATAGAGAAGTACTATCTGGAGATGGAGGAGCAGCTCGGGGTCAGACTGGTCTATGATAAAAAAGACTACATCTATTTTGTGAATATTCTGTACCAGATGGGAATCGACGCAAATGTGAAGGTCATACCTCTCTCAAAAGATATCTCTTTTGGGGACTGGGATCAGGTCGTACAGTACGGCACCTCCTGTCTGTATAACCGCCAGGATGAGATGGAAGAGCACGGGGAGAAGATCGAAAAAATTCTGAGAAAGTACTTTATAAAGAAACAGGATGGAAATTATCATTACAGATATGATTACCGGGGAACCCTTGTCTACTGGAAACCCGGAGACTGAACCGGGAAATGACAGGTGCTGTAAAATAAGGCATTAATTAAGAATTGCCAGTTCCAGCAAATTGCTGGTTCTGGCGATTCTTCGAGTTTGTTGGAAAATCTCTTCTTCACTCTCTGCAAAAGATACGATTAAAATATTCCCAATGTTATCACCAACTATTTAGATATATCACACAATACAGAAATATAATGCCGTGATTAATCATTGATTTTTAAAGCGGATATCATATCAATATGATATATTTTCCTTGAAAGTAATTTACTGATCATCCACGACAAGAAAAATGTACCTAAAATACTGATAATATAAGCATACGCTGGAATATATACGCTAATATCAATCGAATCCTGTACTGTACTAAGCATTAAGATTGTCAAGCCATATCCAGTTGGTAATCCTATAATAATTCCTGCAATCGTAAGCCATAAATTTTGTTGTATCATCAGTTTTTTAATCCTTAAATTATGAAAACCTAATACTTTCAACGTTGCCATATCTCGATACCGTTCCATATAAGATAATGTTCCCAAATTATACAGTATTACACTGCCGAGTAAGACAGCAAATACTAAGAAAAGAACACTCAACATAACAGATGCATTTAACATCATATCAAGAGCATATTTTAAATCGGATTTATGCTGTACACTGTCTACATAATCTGAATTAGTGAGCAATTTATCAGGTTTCTCTCCGATAATAGAAGTAGTATGAAAAGGGATACCTTCTGCGTCCATTTCACTTTTCAACATCGTAATACCCTGCGTCATAGGTGTACGGACAATATGCTTTACAACTTCAAGATACCATTCATCACTTCCGGTAAATTTCCACATTAATCGGTCACCCACTTCAATTCCTAATTTATTCGCGGTATTTCTGGACAAGGCGATACCTTCTTCCAATTCTATCTTTTTGCCCTCATTGTCATAGAGCCTTATAAAATCTTGACTTTCAACGCCGGTGAAAGCTGCGTTTTCTTCTTTGCCGTTAAATTTTATTTCTGCCGATGTTTCCATCAATTCTTCGCCATACATAGATTGAAGCAATTTATTTTTAAATTCTTCATCACTATAATTTCCAGTTACTTTTGTGTTATAAGTTTGTACTTTATCAAAAGTCCATTCGGACATATGATTCATAGAAGCAAACAAACCAAAAGAAGAAAAGAGCAGTGCAACACACCCCATGACACCCAAAATAGTCATGCTGCTTCTTAATTTATTTCGGAATATATCACGCATATTCCATTGTCCGTAAAATGATAAATGTTTCCACAAAAACGATAACGGCAATTCTTTATACTCTTTTTCTACGCTGTTTGAGTATAATATTTTCGCAGCATTTTCTTTTAAATATTTGTGACATACAGCCAATGAAACAGCCAGACAGAGCAACGCACAAGCAATGGGAAGCAGCCAGCTTCCTGCCACCATAGCTGACTTTAATTTTGGAAGAGTATACATTTCTTCCATGATCGGAAACAACAGCTTTGGCAGCGTTATATATCCTGCACACCAACCGAAAACCGAACCTAAAAGACAAACAAAAGTACTGTGTGATATGTAGTGAATATACAATGACCTTTTATGAAAGCCCATTGATTTTAATATCCCAATTTGCAGACGCTGGGAATTTAATAGACGGTGTACGGTTGTAATTGTAACAAGAATGGCAATAAACAAAAATACCATTGCAAAAATCAAGCCTATTTCTTTATGCTGTGTAATTTCGTCATTCATCACGGAATAGCTTGTATGGTCTTTTTGTAACACCACGGTAGTATCGTTTCCTTCTAACGTGTTAGAGATTGTTTTTTTCAGGTTTCCTGTACCAGATATAAGCAGCTGATTCCAGTGAATCTTTCCTATTTCTTTAATATCCCCTTCGTTGATAAAGGCAAAACCATTGTTTTTATGGTCTGGCACAAATTCCCCATTCCTTATGCTGTAAATATATTCTGGCGAATAACATAACCCAACTACTTCTTTTTCAATCTTTTTTCCGCCAATATCCAGTTCAATCTTGTCTTTTACTTCATAATTATTTTCTTTTGCAAATACAGCGTCTAACCAGATACCCGACTCATTTTTTGAATATTTTTTTCCGTCAAGAATTTTTAATTCTGAAATATTATTTTCGCCAGCCAGAACATATAAATCAATCGTTTTATCATCAACACTCTTTGGCGCAGAAATCAATAATGCCCTTTTTTCCACGTCATCAATGGAAGGATTTTTTTTAAGTTGATCTATATCCGATGACTGGAAATTGTCGCCCAGAACCCAGGCATCCGCAAGATGTGTTTCCTCGATATAGGAATGAAAGGTTTTACTCATGCCATTATATTCACCTGTAATACCAGAAAAGATAAAATTACCAGCAAACATCATCAAGAAAACAGCAATAAACGGGACTTTGTTTTTCCATACATCACGAAACATTTTACGAATTAGCATTACCACTCCAACTCCTTTATACTCATAGGTTTTTCATTGACTGCAGCATCTGAAATCCGCCCGTTTTTCAACCGGATAACCCTGTCTGCCACTTTTGCGATATTAGCATTATGTGTAACAACGACAGCAGTTTTGTGATACTCACGGCACACATCTTGTATCAGCTGCATCACCATGCACCCTGTTTCGCTGTCTAATGCACCAGTTGGCTCATCACATAAAAGAATTTCCGGATTTTTTACAATCGCTCTGGCAATAGAAACCCGTTGTTGTTCTCCGCCCGATAATTGACTGGGGAATTTTTTTAAATGCTGTTTCAGTCCAACTCTGTCCAAAATAGCGGCAGGGTCTAAAATATCGTCTTTAATGTCCTTCATTAGTGCGATATTTTCATATACAGTTAATGTAGGAATAAGATTGTAAAACTGAAAGATAAAGCCTATATCGTTAGCTCTGTATCGGGCCAGTTCATTTTCTTTCATTTTTGAAAGTGGTATATTATTTACAAATATCTCCCCACTGCTTAAGCAGTCAATTCCGCCCAGAATATTCAACAAGGTGCTTTTTCCAGCCCCGGATTGTCCCAATATCACAACAAATTCTCCATCTTCAATTCCAAAAGATATTTCATTTAGTGCAAAAGTTTGTCTTGCTCCGCTTTGATACATTTTGGTTGCATTTTTTGCAAGTATAATTGACATAACTTTTATTCCTTTCTTAAAAATGAGTATAAGAAAAACACGTACATAAAAGAACACTGTTTATGCAAGCGAGTTATCTTATTTGACTGATAATGCCATTGAATAAAACGTTAAAAAATTTAAAAAATTCCGCTTTGGCATCGTTCAAATTTTCGTGTTCGATTAAGACGTGTTTCACACATTCTATTAACATATTAAGTACAATTTCTGAATAATGAGAGTCATCATTGATATTGAAATATTCCTGTAAATGTTCGGTAAGAGAATATAATATTTTTTCCTTTCGCGCCAGCAAATGCGAGCTTTCTAATTTCAGAAGTATGATAACTTTTTTATCAAAGAAACAGCCAAGTTTGCTCCTGTCAAAATCATGTTCTATCTCTTTCATTTCTTTTAAAGCCTGCTCCTTTGTCATTAGATTAGCTTTTTCACCCTCTATATGCTTTGACATCATGCATTCTATATTCTCAATTGTCGGCAGAAGTATTTCTTCCAAAAGTATTTCTTTACTCTGGAAGTAATGATAAATATTCCCTTGTGTTGTATGTGCTTTTTGAGCAATTATACGCATAGACGCATTTTCATATCCTCTTTTCAGAAATTCGTCTGCAGCAACTTCAAGGATTTTTAATCGAACCTCATCTTTTTTTATCTGCACTTTATCACCTCTTTGATTACATGATATATGTTTGAAAAAGGTTTTGCAATAGATGTTCATTATTAAAAATCAAAAGTTACACAGCATTCATTTTTATATAGAAAAAAGCACACAAATCCTAATAGAAATGTGCGCTTTCTTCATTCTTCCAAAGGCAAAAACTTATTTTAATTTTAAGTCAAATCCAAAATATTTCACAGCGTTATTATAGGAAATACCTCTGATGATCTCTTCTAATGCTTTTTCATCATATGGATATTCACCGTTGTCTACCCAGCTGCCGATCAGTGAGCAGAGGATACGGCGGAAATACTCATGTCTTGTATAGGAAGTGAAGCTTCTGGAATCTGTGAGCATTCCAATAAAGTTCCCCAGGCATCCTAAATTAGCCAGTGAGGTGAGCTGCTCAATCATGCCTGTCTTGTGGTCATTGAACCACCATGCACTTCCCTGCTGGATCTTTGCAGCGGCGCTGCTGTCCTGGAAACAGCCGATGATGGTGCCTATGGAAGCATTATCATTCGGGTTCAGGGAGTAGAGAACTGTTTTTGGAAGCGTGTCATCCTTATTTAAAGCATTTAAGAAATCAGCCATCTGTGAGGATGGTGCATAGTTGTTTATACAGTCAAAGCCTGTATCAGGTCCCAGTTTCTCAAACATCAGATCATTGTTGTCACGTTTGCATCCATAATGTAGCTGCATTACCCAGCCCATCTTGTGGTATTCCCTGCCGACAAAGAGCATGAATGCCGTCTTGAATTTCAGTTCCTCTTCCTTTGTGACAGATTCTCCATTCAGGCGTTTTGAAAAAATTCTTTCGATCTCTGCATCATCTGCAGGAACATGCATTACATATTCCAGAGCATGGTCGGATACAGAGCAGCCGTGTTCCGCGAAATAGGAGAGTCTGTTCTTCAGGGCAAGTTTGAGCCCTTCAAAACTTTTCACGGGTACATTGCTGGCTTCTTCAAGCTTGGCAATATAAGAAAGATAGTCTGGCTTTTCCAGGTTCATAGCCTTGTCCGGTCTCCAGGCCGGAAGCACCTGCACTTCAAAGGAAGGATCGGCAGCGATCTTCTCATGCCAGATCAGGCTGTCCACAGGGTCATCAGTAGTGCAGATCAGTGTTACGTTTGACTGTCTGATGATTCCTCTGACGCTCATATCATCCTCGTGGAGTCGTGCATTGCAGAGGTTCCATACTTCTTCTGCGTTGTCTCCGTTCAGGGAGCCTGTGTATCCGAAATATTTCTGCAGCTCCAGGTGGCTCCAGTGATAGAGTGGATTTCCTATGCATTTAGGAAGTGTTTCAGCCCATTTCTGAAATTTCTCACGGTCGGTGGCATCGCCGGTGATGTAGTATTCATCCACGCCGTTAGAGCGCATTGCGCGCCATTTGTAATGGTCACCTCCCAGCCATACCTGGGCGATGTTGTCAAATTTCCTGTCCTCTGCGATCTCCTGGGGATTGATGTGGCAGTGGTAATCCAGGACAGGAGTAGTTGCTGCGAATTTGTGATACAGCTCCTTTGCAGCCTCTGTGTTCAGTAAAAAGTCTTTGTCCATAAAGGTTTTCATGTTTTTCCTCCTAAAATTTATTTATTTTTACGCATCTTCCTGTAATACTTTGGATAAATGCTAAAACACTGTGTCAGTAGTGCCCCTGGCAATGATCTCACCTGTTATCATGGTCTTGGAGGGCACGGTTTTCTGGTCCAGGACCTGCATCAGCATTGAGACTGCATTGGTGCAGGAAAATTCAAGACGGTTATCTACAGTCGTGAGCTCAGGCTCGCAGCAGATCCCCATTTTTGAGTTATTATAACCTGTTATGCATAAATCATCCGGCACGCTTCTGCCTGAAGCCTGGGCATATTTCAGGACGCTGATCCCCATATCATCGTCAGAGGTGATAAAGACATCATGGTTTTGAAATTCCCGGTCATTTAAGAGCAGGTCGCGCACAGAAAGGATATCGGCGCTGAAGCAGCAGCTTTTTATCTTGTCCGGGGACAGGCCATGATCTGCACAGGCGCGTTTATAGCCCGCCAGTTTGTGCCTTCCGCTGTATGAAAGGGAGCGGTAGAGATAGACAGGCGAAGTGCGGCCGCTCTGCAGCAGCTTAGAGGTCACGCGGTAAATGGCCTGTTCGTCATCGCAGAGAGAGCAGTAAATATTATCTCCCTTCAGATAACCATTCACAATGATAATAGGAACGTCCCCGGCAGCATCCAGTATATATTGATTCTGTTTCGCATTCTTTTCTATAAAGCTGGAACCGGCCAGGATGACCGCGTCTACGCGTTTGGACAGAAGGAGGCTTAAATATTTTTCTTTCGCATCATGCTCGTAGCCTGTACAGCAAAGCAGTGAATCATATCCGTGCCTGCGGAGCTCCTGCTCCAGATAGTAAATGGCATTTGCAAGAAAAGTGTCGGAAGAGTCTGCGCTGAGGATGCCGATTGTCTTCATAGTATTCAGGCCAAGGCTTCTGGCAAACACATTGGGGGTGTAGCCTGTCTCCTCTATGACTGAAAGGACCTTTTGCCTGGTGCGCTCGCTTACCTTTCCGCTTCCATTGAGGACGCGGGAGACTGTGGCTATGGAAACGCCTGCTTTTTTAGATATGTCATATATGTTCATAAACATCAGCCTTTCTTGAGTACATTGGCGATGTAAGCAGCGGTGTAAGTCCTTACATCATTCTGCAATTTATTATAAAGGTTAAAGGGAGAAAAATCAATAAACATTTCTTGAAATTTATCAATATAATTTAAAAAATTAAATAAAGTGGGTATCCTACCCATTGACAAAAAATAAAAAAGAGGATATCATTTGTGTAAGTACTTACATTTTGGACGGCAGATTGGCGCCGTATCAGGATTACAAGCAGAAAGAGAGGAAAAAGGCATGAAAAAATTATGTTATGCTACACTTAAAGAGCAGGGATACGGCGGTTATCTCCTGGAAAAAGCACCTGAGAGAGTGCTTCAGTTTGGTGAGGGAAATTTCCTGAGGGCTTTTGTTGACTATTTTATTGATATGATGAACGAGAAGGCAGGCTTTAATTCAAAAGTCGTGCTGTGCCAGCCTATAGCTCCCGGACTTGCCCCTATGATCAATGAGCAGGAAGGATTATATACTCTTTATCTGAGAGGCTTTGAAAACGGTCAGAAGGTAAATGATAAAAGGATCATCAGCTGTGTAAGCAGATGCCTGAATCCGTATGAGGATTTCCAGAGCCTGCTGGATTGTGCAAAAAATCCTGATCTGCGCTATATCGCATGTAATACTACAGAGGCCGGCATTGTATATGACCCGTCCTGCCAGTATACAGACCGCCCGGCCGCCAGCTATCCCGGCAAGCTGACACAGTTCCTGTACGAGAGATTCCGTATCTTCGGCAAAGAAAAAGGGAAGGGCTTTGTGGTGCTCTCCTGCGAGCTGATCGATGACAACGGCAGGGAACTGGAGAAATGCGTGCTTTCCTATGCTGACCAGTGGAAACTGGGAGATGATTTTATAAGCTGGATAAAGGAAGAAAATATTTTCTGCTCCACGCTTGTTGACCGGATTGTGACAGGATATCCGAGAAGTGAGGCAGATGCCCTCAATCAGGAGAATGGATATATAGATAACCTGATCGATACAGGAGAAGTGTTTGGCTTCTGGGTCATCGAAGGGCCGGAGTCCTTAAAAGAGGAGCTTCCGTTTGAAAAAGCCGGGCTTCCTGTAATCATTACAGATAATCACAAGCCCTATAAGCAGAGAAAGGTGCGTATTTTAAATGGAGCGCATACGAGTATGGTGCTTGGCGCCTATCTGGCAGGCCAGGATATCGTGCGTGACTGTATGCATGATGAAGTGATCAGGGGATTTATGAATAAGACCATCTATGAAGAGATCATCCCCACCCTCACACTGCCGGAAGAGGAGCTTAAAGGGTTTGCAGCCAGCGTGACTGAGCGGTTCCAGAATCCGTTCATCGACCATGCGCTTCTCTCTATTGCACTGAATTCTACTTCAAAGTGGAAAGCCAGGGTTATGCCGAGCCTGAAAGGATATGTTGAAAAATTCGGCAGGCTTCCGGAATGTATCTGCGCCTCACTTGCATTTTATATTGCCTTCTATACAGGGGACCATATGTCGGCAGAGGGTCTTACAGGTCTTCGGGGAACAGAGGAGTATGTGATCAAGGATGACGCAAATGTCTTGGAATTCTATGATGCGCATAAAAATGACGATGCTGCCGCACTTACACATGCCGTACTGTCAAATACAGCCTTCTGGGGCGAAGACCTTACAGTAATACCCCAGTTGGAAAAGTTTGTTGCAGACACACTGAAGACAATAAAAGAAAAAGGCACTTATGAAGTGACGAAAGCATATTGCTGAAAAAGAGTAACTGCTGCATATGACCATCAAAGGAGAGAAAAATGCTCGAAACAAAATTTGACACCACGCTCCGTGATTCCCAGGGCACCGCTGTAGCGCCCGTGGCGCCGGAACAATTTGATCTAAATGCTTACCAGGAATATGAGGCGGAGCTGCTTGAAAATAACAGAGAATTTGTAAAAGCCGGAGAAGGACTGCTGGTTTACCGGCGTGTCCGCGCGGATGGGGTGTTTTACGATAAATGCAGGGATTATAAAGAGTCGCTTGCCCTTCAGCTGGGGGCCCTCAGGATGAGCATGGGCTACAAGGCCGATATTGCCAATTTTCTGGAGCCATGGTATGGGATAGGCTATATTGCATCAAGCTTTGGAGGCAAATACAGGTGGGATGAAGGCCAGGCGCCAAGTGTGGAGCAGCCTTTTGAAAGTGTGTCACAGATCCTCCAGAGTGATTACGTGCCTGTATCTGCCACTGATACGGGAAAGCATACACTGGAAATGATAGAATACTTTATGGATAAGACAAAGGGAAAGGTTCCTGTCTCTTTTTCAGATATCCAGTCGCCTATGAATATGCTCAGCTATTTAGTCCCAGTCACCAATCTTTTTTATGATATTATTGATGAGCCGGAAAAGGTAGAGGAGGCAGCAGGCCTCCTGACAGATCTGCTCACAGATTTTCTGAAGGAACAGAGGAAGCTGATCGGGGATGCGCTTGCAAGGCCGGGGCATGGATTTGCCAGCAGCCGTGAATTCACAGGAGTGGGACTGAGCAATGATCTGTCCATAATGCTTCAGGAAGATGATTATGAGGATGTCTTCAAATCCTGCGACGAGAGACTGGGAGATGAATTTGGCGGTGTTGTCTATCATTCCTGCGGTGTCTGGGAAAAGAAGATCAACATGGTAAAGAATTACAGGAATGTATTTATGGCTGACGGAGCTTTTACCCCGGAGACAGACCCGGCGCCTAACAGGCCGGAGGTATTCGGAGATGCTTTTGCCGGAAGCGGCATTATCTTAAACGCAAGAGCTGTGGGAAGCTGCGAGACTGCCATGGACGCGTTTTCTAAGCTTTGGAGGCCGGGACAGAAGCTGATCTGTGTTACATACTGCAAGACTTGCGAAGAACAGGAGCGCTTATACAAAAAACTGCATGAAATGGAGAGAGGCATCAGATGAAATACGATATAACATTTCACCCATCCTGGTGGCATGAGAATGCCGGAGTTGATTTTACACAGGATTTCTTTGATGAGCCTGAGTACAGGATGGAATGTGATATTAAAATGAGAAAAGCCCTGTATGACCACTTCGGGGAGTATGGGATCGGAGAGAAGAATCCTGTAAAGCGCCCCCTTCTTGGGACTGACCTGCTTGCAGCGGGATATCTGCTGTCAGAGCTTATGGGCTGCGGCATTGTATATGAAGCAGATAATTCACCCCAGGTCATATGCAGGAATCTGGATGAAGACGAAATCGAAGAGGTGACGGCTCCGGACCTGAAGTGCAGTGACGTCTGGAAACGTACTCAGAAGCAGATTGATTACATGCTGGATAAATATGGCCGCGTGGAGACCTATGTCAATCTCCAGGGCATTCAGAATATTGCCATGGATCTGATGGGCCAGGAGGTCATGGTGGCCTATTACACAGCTGAGGAGGAAGTGAACGGCCTGCTGTCAGAAATCACAAAAATGTCAATCGATGTGGGCAGAAAGTTTAAGGCGCTTTCAAATGATATTTCTGGCGGTGTGACAGCCATCGTGCGCCAGACAAGACCGGAAGTCTACCTGACCTCTAACTGCTCTGTAGAGATGGTATCAAATGATCTGTATGAAAAGTTCCTGCTGCCTTATGACCAGCAGATGGCAGACGCATTCGGGAGCTTTGGCGTGCACCACTGCGGAAAGTCAATGGAGCATGTTGTTGAAGGATATTCCAAAATAAAAGGCCTGGATTTTGCGGAAGTGGGGGCATTTTCAGATATGAAGGCTGTCAGGAGGGCGCTGCCTGGCGTCTTCTTAAATGCCCGGTACAGCCCGGTCCGCCTGATGAATGCAACTGGGGAAGAGGTCATGGAGGAAGTGCGCGCGCTGGTAGAGGACGGCGCAGAAAACGGAGGACTGATTTCTGTTTCCTGTGTTGGTCTTGATAAAAACATAAGTGATGATAAGATCAAGTATTTTCTGGAGGCCTGCCGGAGGATAGAGTTATAATACTGGGCCATATGTTAAAATTAAATAGCAGAAATACCGGACAGCCGCATAAACATAGTGTTTATGCGGCTGTTTCATGAGCAGTAACGATTCGTTTTACATTAGCCTTATTCTATGATAAACTGTAGATATTCAGCAGATACTGTCCGCTCCGCAACCAGTAGCACACTGTATAAAGCAGCGCATGTGGACAGTAACAGCCTGAGATATTATGGAGGATACAGATATGAATACAGCGCTTATTATTGCAGGCGGGTCCGGAGCCAGGATGCATCAGGATATCCCGAAGCAGTTTTTAACAGTAAATGAAAAACCGGTTATCGTCTATACACTGGAGGCTTTCCAGAAAGCTCCTGAGATAGACGTGATAGCGGTAGTATGCATTTCCGGATGGGAGCAGGTGTTGTGGGCGTATGCCAACCAGTTCAACATCACGAAATTAAAACATGTGGTGCCTGGCGGTGAAAACGGACAGGCTTCCATCAGAAACGGCGTTTTTGAGCTGGAGAAAAATTACAGTAAGGATGATGTGGTCTTGATCCATGATGCGATCAGGCCTATGGTGTCTGAGGAGATCATCAGCGACTGCATTGTAAAGACGAAGCAGTTTGGCTGTGCGATTGCGTCTGTCCCATGTGCTGAGGCCATGCTGGAGACGGAGGATGGGATCCTGGCTGATAAGAGCTATCCCAGGGAAAATCTGAAACGGACCCAGACCCCCCAGGGATTCCATATTGGAGATATATGTGAGCTGCACAGGAATGCGCTTGAAAAGGGAATCACTAATTCAGTGGCATCATGCACACTCATGATAGAGATGGGGCAGAGGGTATACTTCTCAGCAGGTTCTGAGAAGAACATTAAACTGACAACAGTAGAGGATATTGATATTTTTAAGGCTCTGCTGCTTGCAAAGAGATCCGAATGGCTGAAATGAGAGGTGAGAGATGAAGTATTCCAGGGTTTATGAAGAAAGCTTATTATCAGCCGTGTCAGATGTGAAGGGACTAGATAAAATAAAAGGCAGCACGGTAATGGTGACAGGCGCCACAGGCCTGATAGGATCTGCTGTGGCGGATCTGCTGGCGGCTGCCGGACGCTCAGAGGATGACAGGCAGCAGGAGGCGGGGGCAGTCAGGGTCCTGGCCGCATGCCGTGATGAAGAAAAATTCAGGGAACGTTTTGGAGGTTTGGGCAATAACAGAAAGATAGAATTTGTCTATTATGATGCCCAGGAAACAGTGGAACTTGCCACAGTGCCCGATTATATTATACACTGCGCAGGCAATTCCCATCCGGAATCCTTCAGGAAGGAGCCTGCAGAGACACTGGTTGGGAGTATTACAGGGCTGGATAATCTATTTAAGTTTGCCAGGAAAAATAAACGTATAAAGAGGATACTGTATGTCTCTTCGAGTGAAGTGTACGGCAGCAGGAAGGGCAGTGAGTTATATAAAGAGGACGATTACTGTTATCTGGATTTTCTGAACAGCCGTGCCTGCTATCCGTCAGGTAAGAGAGCTGCGGAGACTCTCTGCAGCTGTTATATAGAAGAGTACGGCATGGATGCAGTTGTGGTAAGGCCGGGTCATGTCTATGGGCCTACACAGACAGCCAGTGATTCAAGAGCTGCCTCGCAGTTTTTCCGGGATGTGATGCAGGGAAAGGACATTGTGATGAAGAGCAGCGGCATGCAGCTGCGCTCCTACTGCCATGTGCTGGACTGTGCTTCGGCTATTTTAACGGTACTGCTTGAAGGGGCCTGCGGGGAAGCATATAATATCTCCAATCCTGATTCTGTAGTGACCATAAGGGATATGGCGGAGTGCATCGCCGGCTGTGCCGGACGCCGGGTCATTTTTCAGGAAGCAGGGGAGGCGGAAAAGAAGGGCTTTAATTTTATGTCCTGCTCTGCCCTGGATGCAGGCAAGCTGCTGAAACTGGGGTGGAAAGGGAGATATCCCATGAGAGATGGGGTACAGAACACTCTTGACTGTCTGAAATCCAACAAAAAACAAAAAGAAAACTTGCAAAACCACATTGTTGTGTAGTATAATAATCCTATAATTTAGGGGTACTGCAAGGGGGCACACTATATGCTGGCAATTGAGAGAAAAAACGAGATTTTGTCGATTCTGCAGAAAGAGCAGAGAGTTCTGGTCTCAGAACTGAGCCAGAGGTACAATGTAACAGAGGAGACAATCCGGCGGGACCTGGAGAAGCTGGAGAGAGAGGGATTTGTTAAAAAGACTTACGGCGGAGCAGTGTTAAATAAGCATATCACAATGGACATGCCGCTGAAGATCAGGGAACAGACAAACAGGAAGGAAAAGCAGGCTATTGCCAGAAAGGTGGCAAGTCTTGTTGAAGAGGGCGACTGCATGATGCTGGACAGCTCTTCCACATCACTGATGATAGCCCAGGAACTCAAGAAAAAGAAAAAGCTGACTGTAATAACAAATTCAGTGGAGGTATTGATTGAACTGGCCGGAAACGACGGGATAAAGGTGATCTCCACGGGAGGGAATCTGAGGGATTCCTCTTTATCGCTTGTGGGTAAATCAGCCCTGGAAGTACTTTCCAGATATAATGTGGATAAGGCTATCCTTTCCTGCAAGGGAATTGACATTGAAAAAGGCATCACAGATTCTAATGAGATGGAAGCCGAAGTGAAGATCGGCATGCGCAGAAGCGCAAAACAGACAGTACTTGCCGCAGACAGCAGTAAAATGGGCGAGGTATTTTTTGTGAAGGTCATGAACCTGAAAAAGGGAGATATCCTTGTCACGGACAAGATACCTGAAGAATGGCACAAAAAGCTTGATGAGCGGGGCGTCAGAGTGGTGCTCTGCAGTGCAGAATAGGAGTTAACCGCACAGCGGCTTAATCACTTATATTAAAATTCAAATGAGAGGTGTATGAGATGGGAGAAACAATTTATAATCTGGCTTTTGACTTTGGAGCATCCAGCGGAAGAATGATTCTCAGCAAATATCAGGATGGGAAAATTGAACTTGAAGAATTACATAGGTTTCCAAATGATCCGGTAAGGATCGGTAAGAATTTCTACTGGGATACATTCCGTCTGTACCATGAAATGAAAGTAGGACTGAAAAAGGCAGCAGCTAAAAAGCTTCCAATCCAGAGCCTCGCGATAGACACCTGGGGAGTTGATTACGGTCTCATCGATAAAGACGGCAACCTGATCGGCAACCCTGTAAATTACAGGGATGACAGGACGATCGGAGTTCTGGAGGAGATAGGAAAGCTGGTACCGCTGGATGAGCTGTATGCAAAGACAGGTATCCAGTTTATGAACTTTAATACATTGTTCCAGCTCTATGCAGATAAGAAGATGAGGCCTGACATCTACGAGAAGGCAGTCCGTCTTCTGTTTATGCCGGAGTTATTCGGATATTTCCTGACCGGAAAGATGTACAATGAATATACCTTTGCAAGCACAGGACAGCTTCTGGACGCTAAGAAGAGAGACTGGGATTACGATATTATTGAGAGATGCGGAATCAAAAAAGAATTCTTCGGAGAGCTGACAAAACCGGGTACTGTTATCGGTGACCTGCTTCCTGAGGTAGTGGAAGAGACAGGACTCTCAGGCGTGAAGGTCATTGCAGTCGGAAGCCACGATACGGCATCGGCAGTGGCGGCCACACCTTTTGCTGACAAGAATGCGGCCTTCTTAAGCTGCGGAACATGGTCACTTCTGGGTATGGAGCTGGATGAGCCGGTACTCACAAAAGAGTCCTTTGAATACAACTATACGAATGAAGGCGGCGTAGAAGGAAAGATCCGCTTCCTGAAGAATATTAACGGTCTGTGGATCATGCAGAACCTGAGAAAGAACTGGTGTGAATTTGAGGCACAGGTATCCTTCCCTGACATCATAAAAGCCTCTAAAGAAGCGAAGAGAAAAGATTTTATTATCAATCCAAACGACCCGAGATTCACAGCTCCTTATAATATGATGAAAGAAGTTATCGGGTATTGTGAAGAGCACGGACAGGGAACTCCTGAAGGACTGGGAGAGATCGCAATGGCTATCTATAACGGACTTACACAGGAGTATGGGACAACTGTCAAAAATCTGGAGGTAATCACAGGCAAGACTATTCCATGCATGAACATTGTGGGAGGCGGTATACAGGATCAGCTTCTCTGCCAGCTGACGGCAAATGCCATTGGCAAAAAGGTTGTCACAGGTCCGGTTGAGGGATCAGTACTTGGAAATGTCATTATGCAGCTGAAGGCAATGGGAGAGATCGCCACCCTGGAAGAGGGGCGTGATATTGTCCGCAGATCCTTTGAACAGAATGAGTATCTTCCTGAATAAGAGATAAAGGTGAAGAAATCATATGAAAAAATCAAAACGTATTGAAACGCTGGACAAGCGTCCGGTGAATAAAGACGGTTTTATAAATGAATGGCCGGAGATGGGGTTTGTGGCAATGAAAAGCCCGTATGACCCCAAACCTTCAGTCAGGGTTGAAGATGGAGTGATCGTGGAGCTGGACGGAAAAGCCAGAGCCGATTTTGACTTCATGGACCAGTTTATCGCTGATTATGCCATACGCATTGACAGAGCCGAGGCTTCCATGGCAGTGTCCTCCCTGGATATCGCCAGGAAGATCGTGAACATCAATGTCTCCAGAAAGGAGATCCTTGAGATCGTATCAGGGATCACTCCGGCCAAGATGGCTGAGATAATCAATTACCTGAATGTGGTTGAGATGATGATGGGCATGCAGAAAATGAGGGCCAGGAGGGTTCCGGGCAACCAGGCGCACATCACTAACCTGAAGGATGATCCTGTCCAGATAGCTGCCGATGCGGCGGAGGGGGCTCTGAGGGGATTCAGTGAGGAAGAGACTACGACAGGCATTGCCAGGTATGCGCCGTTCAATGCCATAGCCCTGCTGATCGGCTCCCAGGCAGGCCGCAAGGGCGTGCTGACCCAGTGTGCAGTGGAAGAGGCGACAGAGCTTGAACTGGGCATCAGGGGACTTACAACGTATGCGGAGACACTCTCTGTGTATGGCACGGAAAAGGTTTTTATTGACGGTGACGATACTCCGTATTCTAAGGCATTCTTAAATGCCGCATATGCATCAAGAGGGCTTAAGGTACGTTTTACATCCGGGTCAGGCTCAGAAGTACTGATGGGGAGCAGCGAGCAGAAATCCATGCTCTATCTGGAATGCCGCTGTCTCTATGTGACAAAGGGGGCAGGCTCCCAGGGTATCCAGAACGGGTCTGTCAGCTGTATCGGCGTGGCTGCAAGTGTTCCTTCAGGAATACGTGAGGTCATGGGAGAAAACCTGGTGGCTGCGCTTCTGGGACTGGAATGTGCATCTTCAAATGACCAGAGCTTTTCAAACTCGGATATGAGAAGGACAGCCAGGACGATGCTGCAGTTTATGCCGGGAACTGACTTTATTTTCTCGGGATATGCAGCAGAGCCTAATTATGACAATATGTTTGCAGGCTCGAACTTTGATGCTGAGGATTTTGACGACTACAACGTGCTGCAGAGAGATATGCAGGTGGACGGCGGTCTGCGTCCTGTTACGGAAGAGCAGGTCATCCGTGTGAGATGGGAGGCTGCGAAAGCTGTGCAGGCAGTATTTAAATACCTGGGCCTCACTGAAGTCACAGATGAGCAGGTGGAGGCTGTTGTGTATGCCCATGGCAGCAAGGACACCCTGAAAAGGGATGTGGCCTCTGACCTGATGTCAGCTGATGATCTTATGAAGCGCGGCATCACAGGCATTGATGTGGTAAAGGCGCTGGCTGAGAGCGGATTTGAGGAACTGGCGGAAAGCATTCTGGAAATGCTTAAGCAGCGTGTGATCGGAGACTATATGCATACAGCGGCTATTCTGGATGAGCATTTCCAGGTGATGTCAGGAGTGAATACTCCAAATGATTATATGGGACCGGGAACAGGATACAGAGTGGATGGCAGGCGCTGGGAAGAGATCAAAGCGATTCCCCACATCATTGATCCTGATGACTTTTAAGGAGGCGGCAGGTTATGGAAATAAATGAAGAACTGATACAGGCCATTACCAGGGCCGTCATGAAAGAGATAGATAAAAACGGACAGTCCGGCGGCGGTTCCCTTACGGGAAAGACGAGGATGATGCCGAAAACTTCTTATAAAGGATATCCTCAGGCTGTAAAAGGGTCGGATCCGAAGGAGGTAGTTATCGGTGTCGGACCGGCATTCCAGAAAGAAATAAAGGCTACGATCACAGGGATCCCCCTTGACGATGTGCTGCAGAATATTCGGGCAGGGATCGAGGAAGAGGGTATGGTATCCAGGGTCGTTAAGGTATTGAAGACCTCTGATGTATGTTTTATGGGACTTGAAGCTGCTAAGATTTCAGGTTCAGGAATAGGCATCGGCCTCCAGTCAAAGGGAACAGCCGTTATTCATCAGAAGGATCTTTATCCTTTGTCAAACCTGGAACTGTTTCCTCAGGCACCCCTCATTACCCTGGATATGTACAGGAAGATCGGCCAGAATGCGGCCAGGTATGTAAAGGGTGAGAAGGTGACGCCTATAGAGTCTGTCAACGACCCCATGGTCAGGGCAAAATTCCAGGTGAAGGCAGCTCTGATGCATATTAAAGAGACAGAACAGGTAGACCCGGAGATTCCAATGATTGAATGGGGGAAAGCATGATGGTGAGATATCCGTTAGGAGCAAATGAAGCAGACAGCATCACTTCCAGAACAGGAAAAAAGCTGTCTGAGATCACCCTGGACGAAATTAAAAAGGGGAATATACATCCGGATGATATAAAGATCTCGAAGGAGATGCTCTCAAAGCAGGGGGAAGTGGCAAGACAGAATGACAATCCTGCCATGGCTGCAAACTTCCAGAGAGCTTCTGAACTCGTTGACGTACCGGATGATGTGATTTTGGAAATGTATAACAAGCTGCGCCCAAACAGATCCACTAAGCTTGAACTGGTGCAGATGGCCCAGGAGCTTTTGGATAAATACGGCGCTGTAAACTGTGCAAGGCTGGTTATGGAAGCAGCAGAAATATATGAAAAGAGAGGCATCCTTCTTTGAAACTGATAGCAGGTGTTGATATTGGAAATTCCACAACTGAAGTGTGCATCGGGGATATGCAGGCTGACGGAAGCATCCGCTTTGTCAGCGGGGCATCCCGGATGACCACAGGCACAAAGGGAACCCCCGCAAATGTGGGGGGAATATGTGCTGCACTGGAAGAGGCCATGGACAAAGTCCAGAGGCCTGTTTCTGATATCCATCTGGTCTGTCTCAATGAGGCGGCCCCTGTAATCGGAGATACGGCTATGGAAACTATCACGGAGACTATTATCACTGAGTCCTCCATGATCGGCCATAACCCGTCGACTCCGGCAGGCGCCGGCCAGGCTGTAGGGGAGCTTATATTCCTTGAACACCTGGGAGAGGGAATAAAGGGGCAGCCCTACATTGTGGCTGCTGCCGCAGTACATACATATGAGGAGATCGCCGGGCAGCTGAATGCGCATCACGGCCGCCTGGATATCAGGGGGCTGATCCTGCAGGCAGATGAGGCAGTGCTTGTAGAGAACAGGCTTGTGTTTGAGATTCCAATCGTAGATGAGGTGCGCCATATCAGGAATATCCCTGAGGGAAAGCAGGCCGCTATTGAGGTGGCGCTGCCGGGGCAGACTGTCAGGATGCTCTCAAATCCCTACGGGATAGCCACACTTCTGAAGCTGACACCCCAGGAGACAAGGTCTGTGACACCTATCGCGAAGAATCTGATAGGAAAGCGCAGCGCTGTGGTGATCAAGACTCCCCATGGGAATATCAGAGAGAATATTCTTCCGGCGGGTGAGATCTATCTTCACGGAGACAGAGAGGCCATGGTAAATATTGACGCCGGGGCTGACAAGATCATGGCGGCACTGGAAGGTGCCGGATTGATCAGGGATATAAGCGGCCAGGCAGATACAAATGTGGGAAATATGCTTTCCAGGATAAAAATAGGCATGGCAGAAGTCTCGGAGGAGGCCTTGGATGCTGTGCGCATTACTGATATCCTGGCTGTCGACACTATGGCGCCCGTTCAGATATCCGGGTCACTGGCAGGAGAGACCTGCATGGAAAAGGCTGTGGGTATAGCGGCTATGGTAAAGACAAAACAGCTTCCTATGGAGCGGATAGCCAGGAGGCTTCAGAGAGAGCTTATGGTTAATGTAAAGGTGGCAGGCGTGGAGGCTGTGATGGCATCACTTGGAGCGCTTACCACGCCGGGCACCCAGCTTCCTGTGGCAGTGCTTGATATGGGAGGAGGGTCTACAGATGCAGCCCTCATAGAGTGTGACGGCACTGTCAGAACCACCCATCAGGCAGGGGCAGGAGAACTGGTGACACTGCTGATACAGACTGAACTGGGCTTAAAGAGCCGTATCAGTGCGGAGCAGATCAAGAAATACCCCATGGCAAAGGTGGAGAGCCTGTTTCACATGCGTCTGGAAAATGGACAGATGCAGTTTTTCCAGGAATCCATCGACCCGAGATATTTTGGCCATGTGGTTTTGCTGACACCGGGAGAACTTCTGAAAATTGAAGAAGACATTCCGATGGAAAAGATATATAATGTAAGAAGAGATGCTAAAAGGAAAGTATTTGTCAGAAATGCACTCAGAGCATTGCGGGAGGTAGCGCCTGATCATGAATTAAAGGCGATCTCCAATGTGGTGCTGGTAGGCGGTTCAGCGGAGGATTTTGAAGTCCCGGAGATGCTGATGGAGGAACTGTCAGAGTACAGGATAGTGTGCGGACGGGGAAATATCAGAAGCAGTGAGGGACCGCGCAACGCTGTGGCTACAGGCCTGGTGCTTTCCTATTTGGGAGGAAAATAAAATGGTAGTGAATAAACCCTCCATTTTTATATATACCAACGAGCCGGATGCGGATTATCTGCGTGAGATATGTGCAGGTATTGAAGAAGAAGGCGTACTGTATGAAGTCCATGAGAAAGAAAATATGGAACTGGATGAGCTTGCATATGAGGCGGCAAATGAATCCATGCTGGGGTCGGGAATAGGCATCAGAGGAAGGCGTGCTGCAATGCAGATGCGCCGGCTTTTGAAAGGACAGAATGTATTTGAAGTGAACTATCCAAGCTTTTTGCAGTGCAGAAATCTGGGCGCGAACAGCGCCAGAGCGATTAAGAAAATGCCGTTTAAGGATGTATTTCAGTAAACTATAAGGACTGAGCTTATGAATATTTATACGAAGAATGGCGATGCGGGCATGACCAGCATTGTAAAGACAAAGAATATCCCAAAATCAGATGAGCGTATCCAGCTGCTGGGTACGATTGATGAGCTGACAAGTCATCTTGGTCTTGTCAAGGCTGAATTTGGGGGAGAGAAAGTGAGAGAGACACTGGAGCATATCCAGCAGACTCTGATCACTGTTATGGCAGGGATAGCAGACCCTCACAATATTAAATACAGGCTCAAGGATACTGAAGCAGCGGGACTTGAAGAGGAGATCGACAGAATGGAAGGTCTCTTTGACAGAAAGAAGGAATTCGTCCTGCCGGGCGAAAACCGCCTGTCAGCCCAGATAGATGTGGCCAGGACAGTTGCCAGGCGTGCCGAGAGATGTCTGGCTCTTGTAAGCATCCGCTATGGTTCGGACGCCCAGACTAAGAAGTATATGAACAGGCTGGCCGATTATCTTTATGTGCTTGCCAGATATACAGACGCCGTAAGTGTTACAGAGCCACGCACAGCAGAAATGGACAGTGCAGCGGCCAGCAACGGCCGGGCGGCTGGGACGGACAGTGCAGCGGCCAGCGGCCAGGCGGCCGGGATGGGAGGGGTTGACATGTCGGCTGTAAGCCAGGAAGTAGTTCAGGAAGTTTTAAAACGGATGGGCCAGACAGACAGGATCTCTCTGGATTCTGCAAAGAAGCTCATTGAGAAGATAGAGGAGCATTCCAGAAGGTCGGGCATGCAGTCAGTTATTGCAGTCTGCGGTCCGGACGGAAATCCCATCGCAGTACATGTGATGGACAATGCTTTTCTGGTAAGCTTTGATGTGGCAGTAAAAAAGGCATACACATCCGTAGCCGTAAAGATGTCCACAAAGGAATTGAGTGTCCTGGCCCAGCCGGGGGGAACATTCTACGGTGTAGATAAAATGGACGGAGGAAAGATCGTTATCTTCGGAGGCGGGGTGCCGCTGAAGATTGGCGATAAGATCATCGGGGGCCTTGGCATCAGCGGAGGTACAGGAGAGCAGGACCATGCACTTGCGGAGTATGGGCTGTCTGTACTCAGTGAAGTGCTGTAGAGGCAGATGATGCGGGTTAATGTTGATCATACAAATGATTATTCAATGATTATACATAAGTTCAGATAAAAGGCTGTTCCTTGGCGGGGACAGCTTTGTGTTTTTAGACTAACAATACAAAAAATGGCAATAATCCGTTTATAAGGGATTTATTTTAGGGGTTGGTTTTTACAGTGATATTTGATAAGATACTCTTTGAAAAGAAGAAGAACGGAGGCAGATACAGCAGTATGAAGTCGTATAACCTTCCAGCGTATGAGCTGGTTAAACAGGAAGAGATAACAGATATACAGTCATCAGGGTATGTATTTAAACATAAGAAGAGCGGCGCGCGTGTTATGGTAATCAGCAATGAAGATGAGAATAAGGTGTTCCATATTGCATTTCGGACACCGCCGGCAGACAGCACGGGGGTGGCCCATATCCTGGAGCACAGTGTGCTGTGCGGGAGCAGAAAATTTCCGTCTAAGGACCCGTTTGTGGAGCTGGTGAAGGGATCCCTCAATACATTTTTAAATGCAATGACATATCCGGACAAGACCATGTATCCGGTGGCAAGTTGCAATGATAAAGATTTTAAGAACCTCATGCATGTCTATATGGATGCAGTATTTTTTACGAATATCTATGAGAAAGAGGAGATATTCCGCCAGGAGGGCTGGTGCTACCATCTGGAGAAGCCTGAGGATGAGCTGACATATAACGGCGTTGTATATAATGAGATGAAAGGGGCGTTCTCATCCCCGGAGGATGTACTGGATCGGGAGATACTCAATTCTCTGTACCCTGACACACCCTATGGGAATGAATCGGGCGGTGATCCGGCGTTTATCCCTGATCTGAAATACTCTGAGTTTCTGGATTTCCACAGCAGGTATTATCATCCGTCCAACAGTTACATTTATCTCTATGGAAATATGGACGTGGAGGAGAGGCTGGAATGGCTTGACAGGGAATATTTATGCCAGTATGATGCTGTCTGCGTGGATTCGAAGATCCCTCTCCAGCCAGCCTTTGAGGCGCCGGCAGAGCTTATGGAGAAATACTCTATCTCTAATACAGATACAGAGACTGATAATACGTATCTTTCATTTAACGTCTCTGTTGGGACAAGCCTGGATGTGAAGCTGTCCAATGCCTTTGCAGTGATAGAATATGCCCTTCTCTCCGCACCCGGCGCACCGCTGAAGCAGGCCCTGCTTGATGCCAAGGTCGGCAAAGATATCATGGGGTCTTATGAAAGCGGCATTTACCAGCCCATGTTTTCAGTCATTGCCAAGAATTCAAACCTTTCTTCCAGGGAAGAGTTTCTGCGGATCATCCGTGAAGTATTGAGCGGTATCGTGGAAAACGGAGTAGATGAGAAAGCTCTGCTCGCAGGAATCAATAATATGGAATTCAGATTCAGGGAGGCCGATTATGGTTCTTATCCCAAGGGCCTCATGTATGGAATTGACGTTATGGACAGCTGGCTTTACGATGATGAACATCCGTTTGATTATCTCAGGCAGCTGGATGTATTTGAATTTTTAAAGGAGCAGGTAGGAACAGGGTATTATGAGGGGCTGATCAAAAAATATCTGCTTGAGAACACACATGCTTCAGTGGTGATCGTAGAGCCTGAGAAAGGCCTGACAGCCAGGATCGATGAGGAGACAAGAAATAAGCTGGCTGCCTATAAAGCAGGACTCTCCAGGGAGGAGATAGACCTTCTGGTGGAGAAGACCGAAAAGCTGCGCCTGTTCCAGGAGACACCTTCCACTGAGGAGGAACTGGAAACGATCCCCATGCTCCAGAAGGAGGATATTAAAAAAACTGTAGAGCCGCTCTATAATGAAGAACATGATTTTGACGGCACTAAGGTGCTCTATCACAGGCTGCCCACAAATGGAGTCGCCTATCTGAGCCTGCTTTTTAGCGCTGACTGTGTTCCGAAGGAATATATTCCATATCTGGGGATACTGCGTTCTGTGCTGACTATGGTAGACACAGAGAATTACACCTACGGGGAGCTGTTTAATGAGATAAATATCAATACAGGCGGTATATTTACAGGGCTGTTTGCATATGCCGATCCGGAGAGAGAAAATGCCTACAGGGCTGTATTTGAGATCAAGTCCAAAACACTGTATGATAAGATAGGTTTTACCTTTAATATGATTGAAGAGATCATCCTCACATCAAAGGTGGACGACGAGAAGAGGCTCTATGAGATTATTGCTGAGATCAAGTCAAGACTGTCCATGAGGCTGAATTCAGCAGGGCACTCCACGGCAGCATCGAGAGCGATGTCTTATTTCTCAAATCCTGCAGTCTTCAGCGATTCTGTGACAGGGATAGCCTACTACAAGCTGATCGAGGAGATAGAAGAGCATTTTGATGAGAAGAAAGCTGAGCTGATCAGTATACTGAAAGAACTCATCAGGCTTTTGTTCAGGCAGGACAATATGATGGTCAATTATACTTCAGATCCGGAAGGCTTTGAAGGGCTTGACGCATATGTGGGAGAGCTTAAGAGCAAGCTTGGGACAGATAAGGTGCAGCCTGTGGACAACCAGTTAAGCCCGGGCGGACATAATGAGGGCTTTATGACGTCCTCTAAGATACAGTATGTGGCAAGGGCAGGAAACTTTAAGAAGGCAGGCTATGAGTACACAGGAGCCCTGAAGATCCTGAAGCTGATCTTAAGCTATGAGTATCTCTGGGTCAACATACGTGTGAAGGGCGGAGCTTATGGCTGCATGAGCGGATTTGGCAGGACTGGGGATTCTTATTTTGTATCCTACAGGGATCCTAATCTGAGGAAGACAGACGAGGTCTATCAGGGAATAGCAGATTATGTGAAAAACTTCCAGGTGTCAGACAGAGATATGCTCAAGTATATAATAGGGACTGTCAGTGAGCTGGATACACCCCTGACCCCGAGCGGCAAGGGAAGCCGTTCTCTGAGCGCATATTTAAATAAGATGTCTGAAGAGGAGCTGCAGAGGGAAAGAAATGAAGTCCTGAACGCAGGACAGGAAGATATCAGGGCTCTGGCTCCGATCATTGAAGCGATCCTGGCAGAGGACTGTATCTGTGTGATCGGAAATGAAGAAAAGCTTCAGGAAGAAAAAGACATGTTTGACGAGCTCAAGCCTTTTGTAGGTTAAGCTTTATAGATGAAAGGATACTTATGACAAATAATAATTATAAATCAGGGTTTGCCACATTAATAGGAAGGCCGAACGTGGGCAAATCTACACTGATGAACCAGCTGATCGGACAGAAGATCGCCATCACCTCCAACAAGCCGCAGACTACGAGAAACCGCATCCAGACAGTTTACTCCTGTGATGCAGGGCAGATCGTATTTGTGGATACTCCGGGTATCCACAAAGCAAAAAACAAGCTGGGTGAGTATATGGTCAATGTTGCAGAGAGGACATTGAGTGAGGTGGATGTGATACTGTGGCTGGTTGAGCCGACTACTTTCATCGGGGCAGGAGAGCGCCATATCGCGGAGCAGCTGAAAAAGACAACGACACCTGTTATTCTGGTGATCAATAAGATCGATACAGTTAAGAGAGAAGACATCTTAAGATTCATCGATGAATACAGAAAGATCTACGATTTTGCCGAGATCATACCTGTATCTGCGCTGAAAGGCATGAATACAGACGATGTCATTGATTCAATTTTTAAATACCTTCCGTATGGCCCGCAGTTTTATGATGAGGATACAGTTACAGACCAGCCTCAGAGGCAGATCGCGGCTGAGCTTATCAGGGAAAAGGCCCTCAGGTGCCTGGATGAGGAAATACCCCATGGAATAGCTGTTTCCATTGAAAAGATGAAGGAAAGGCAGGGGGGGAAGATCATGGATATAGAAGCAACGATCATCTGTGAGAGAGACTCCCACAAAGGAATCATTATAGGGAAGGGCGGTGCTATGCTCCGCAAGATCGGTTCTGCAGCCAGGAAGGAAATAGAGGATATGCTGGAAATGAAGGTGTATCTCCAGCTCTGGGTAAAAGTAAAAAAAGACTGGAGAGACAGTGATTTTCTTTTGAAGAATTTTGGATATGACAAAAAAGAGTAACTACTAAGATATCTGAGAGATCAGGCAGGTGTTCCAATAATGGGAGAAAAGTTAGCCTTAACGGGGATGGTCCTGCTGGCCGTCCCCATTGGAGAAAATGATAAGCGTGTTGTGATATTGACAAAAGAAAGAGGTAAGATCAGTGCATTTGCAAAGGGGGCGCGGCGGCAGAACAGCAGTCTGCTGGCGGCAGCCAACCCTTTTTCTTTTGGTACTTTTTACTGTTATGAAGGAAGGTCATCCTACAATCTCGTTCAGGCGGATATAGACCAGTATTTCTCTGAACTCCACACAGATTTTGAGGGGGCCTATTATGGCTTTTATTTTCTGGAGTTTGCAGATTTTTATTCAGGGGAGAACAATGATGAGAGCCAGATGCTCAATCTGCTGTACGTCTCGCTGAGGGCTCTTGTGAGGGGGACTCCGGACCACGTGCTGGTCAGGTATATCTATGAGCTGAAGGCCATGGTCATAAACGGGGAATATCCCCAGGTATTCTCCTGCCTGGAGTGCGGCAGGGAGGATGGCCTGGCGGCATACTGGCCCGCCAGGGAGAGCCTGGTGTGCAGCGGCTGTGCTGCAGGACAGAACGGGCTTTTAACGCTTTCGGGTTCCACTGTGTATACTCTGCAGTATATAATCAGTGCGCCTCTGAACAAGCTCTATTCCTTTACAGTCACCCGGGAAGTGTTTACGGAACTGAAAATGGTGATGGAACGGTTCAGGAGCAGGCATATCGAAAAGAAGTTTAAATCTTTAGAGGTACTTAATACAATCCTCCGCGAACAGTAACCATGTGATCCCCATTGTTTTTGTTATAATCTGAATTTCGTGTTGAAAAACAGGAAGTTTAAAGGTATAATGATAAAGAATATCCGCAGGCCGGGAAAATAGGGGTCTTGTGGTTTAGGGAGGATAATAATAGATGAAGAAAAGCAAACTTTGGATCTGCATGGCGATGTCAGTCTGTATGCTGGCAGGATGCGGCGGTTTTTCACCTGATGAGACAGGTGTGTCTGTTGCTAAGAACGGGGCAGTTAAATCAGTCGCTATCGAAAATCTGGACAAAGATTATTATAAAGAAGATGAACTGAAAAATATGATTGATTCTTCCGTTTCTGAGTATAATCAGGGCGGGGAAAAGGTTAAAATGGATGGTTTCGAAGTAAAGGATAAGAAGGCCACGCTTACTTTGGAATTTACTTCATCGGCCGACTACGCTGCATTTAATAATGTAACTTTTTTTACGGGAACAGTTTCGGAAGCCAAATCAGCCGGATATGATTTTAATGAGGAATTCCTGGCTGTGGAAAAAGGAAAGGCAAAGTCTGCTGCAGATACGGGCACAGTGGAGCTTTCAGGGAATTACAAGGTTGTCATCCTGGAAGAGCCGATGCTTGTAGAGGTACCGGGAAATATTGTGTATGTGAGCAGCAATATAGAAGTGACAGGAAAAAAAGAGGCGAGGATGAAGGCCCAGGAACAAAAAGGAGCAGCTGAGTCACCAGAGACGCAGCAGAGCCAGGCAAGTACAGAAGCGTCAACCGGGGAAACTTTAGCAGTGCCTGTCATCAGCGGGGTGACACAGACGGAAGCTGGTTCCGGTTCAGATAAGCCTCAGCTGGGATATATCGTATACGAATGATACATAAAGTGTTAACTATTCAGCTTAAACAGGCGGAAATCAAAGACCCGCAGCAATAAATATTAAGGAAGATGAGGAGATTAAAATGGAAAAGACAATGGACAAAATTGTTGCATTATCTAAAGCGAGAGGATTTGTATATCCGGGATCGGAGATCTACGGAGGACTGGCAAATACCTGGGACTATGGAAATCTGGGTGTAGAGCTTAAAAATAATGTAAAGCAGGCCTGGTGGAAGAAGTTTGTGCAGGAGAACCCATATAACGTAGGAGTGGACTGCGCTATCCTGATGAATCCCCAGACATGGGTGGCATCCGGCCATCTGGGAGGATTTTCTGATCCGCTTATGGACTGCAGGGAGTGCCATGAGAGATTCCGCGCCGACAAGCTCATTGAGGATTTTTGTGAGGAGAAGGGAATTGAGATTGAAGGCAGTGTAGATGCATGGAGCCAGGAAAAGATGAAGGGATTCATAGAGGAGCACCAGATCCCGTGTCCTACCTGCGGAAAGCACAATTTTACAGATATCCGTCAGTTTAACCTGATGTTTAAGACCTTCCAGGGTGTCACAGAGGACGCAAAAAATACAGTTTATCTGAGGCCTGAGACTGCACAGGGAATATTTGTAAACTTTAAAAATGTCCAGAGGACATCCAGAAAGAAAATACCTTTTGGAATCGGACAGATTGGTAAATCCTTCAGAAATGAGATTACCCCTGGAAACTTTACATTCCGTACAAGAGAATTTGAGCAGATGGAGCTGGAATTCTTCTGTGAACCGGGAACAGATCTTGAGTGGTTTGCTTACTGGAAACAGTTCTGTCTGGACTGGCTGAAAAACCTGGGAATGAAAGAAGACGAGATGCGCGCCCGTGACCACGCTCAGGAAGAGCTCTGCTTCTACAGCAAGGCTACCACTGATATTGAGTTCCTCTTCCCGTTCGGCTGGGGTGAACTGTGGGGTGTGGCTGACAGGACAGACTATGACCTGACACAGCATCAGGAGGTTTCAGGACAGGATATGAGCTATTTCGATGATGAAAAGAAGGAGAAATATGTGCCTTATGTCATTGAGCCGTCTCTGGGAGCTGACCGTGTTGTTCTCGCTTTCCTGTGCAGCGCATATGACGAAGAAGAGCTGGAAGGCGGAGATATGAGGACAGTGCTTCATTTCCATCCGGCCATCGCTCCTGTCAAGATCGGAGTGCTCCCACTTTCTAAAAAGCTCAATGAGGGCGCTGAGAAAGTATTTGCATCTCTCTCAAAGAACTACAACTGTGAATTTGACGACAGAGGAAATATCGGAAAACGTTACAGACGCCAAGATGAGATAGGAACACCGTTCTGTGTCACATACGACTTCGATTCCGAGACAGACGGAGCAGTGACAGTCCGTGACCGCGATACAATGGAGCAGGAACGCGTCAAAATAGAAGATTTGGCACAATATTTTGCTGAAAAATTTGCATATTAATAGAATTTAAGAAAAGCAGCCGGATGAGGACCGTGGGAGACGGGGGATCCGGCTGCTTTTTTACAGGACGCTTTGTGCGGAGAATGGTGAGCCGTCAGGAAGGGGAGCGGTGGGGTTCGTTGTTCTGTCCGAACCGCTGCGGAGTGAAAATCTAAGGCTCCGT
>NZ_JANKBI010000024.1:0-81014 GCF_024622195.1 Murimonas intestini | reverse complement strand
ATAATCCTCGATAGCTCAATGGCAGAGCATTCGGCTGTTAACCGAAGGGTTGTTGGTTCGAGCCCAACTCGGGGAGTTTGGAAAATCCGTAAATTTTATAATTTACGGATTTTTTAGTGATATTTTAAACCAATGTCTCCAGTTTTTCTTTAAAATCTTCAGCAGATATATCGAGAGCGATAGAAAATTCCTGGATAATCAGCTTTTCTACCTGCTCCAGGTATCTGCTGTCTTTTAAATTCAGCTGTTTTCCGGCAGCATTGCGTACATATTTTTCATGCAGGATTCCTTTGAGCATACAAAACCACTTCTGGAAGTTGCCTGATTTAAGGACCTCCGCATATTCCCGGTCGCGGTTTTTATTATCCTCATTATACTGTCCCTGAAGTTCTCTGACACCTGATAAACATTGGATTGCATTTTCTTTTGTTATGATATAGCGTATATCTGACTCATGTGTAAATGCAACATAAACTTTAGTAGTGGGGTTTTCAAGACACTCTAGAGTATAATAGAGCTGTCCTGTTGTGACGAAATCCGGCGTACCGATATTATTGATCCGGCATACACCGCCGTTTTCATGAAAGACTATATCGTTGATCTGATACATTAAATCACCCTGGCTTTCTTGCTGCTTGATGCAGTTACAGGCCTCTGTATAAGCGCGGTCTGTTAGGTTAAAAGAAAAAGCTATGTCGACACTGTGGAGCGAGGTCAACATAGCTACATATTTATTATACCACAAAATTTAAGGAAATAGAAGCAAAAGTTTTGACATGGAAAGGCAGAAACAGGAAAGCGACGTGCATCCCGTAATTTAATCCTATGGATGGGCGTGCTTTACATGATTAACTACCACTGATATGATAAAAGAAAGGGCGAAGGAGATATGAAATTCAAGGGAAAGATAGCATTATGGTTCTGGATAATCTTTTTGGGAGGAGAGAGCCTGATACTTTATAAGATGGCAGAGAGTATATTTTCCGGGCATGACACAGAGGATATTATTGTACTGGCCATTTCCTTTGTGATCTATACTCTCGTGTTTCTGCCAATTGTGGCCAGAAATTATGTTCTTATTGAAGATGGAAAGCTTAAATTGTTTTTTGGGTTCTCAACGGACGTGATAGATATCTCGGAAATAAGAGAGATCAGGAGCACATGTAGCCCGATTGCTTCATCAGCTGCATCTCTGGACCGTCTTGTGATAAAGGGTCGGAGACAGGAGATGATAGTTTCAGTGAAGGATAAACAGAAGTTCCTGGAGGAATTAAAAAAGAGGATATAGCTCCTTTTCACAAGAGCTTCACATGTTGTCCGTCAGCCGGTTCATCTACATAGAAGAATTCTGTCAGGTCATCTGAATCAAATACCTGCAGAAGTTCCAGAAAGTTCTCAGCAAGCCGGCAGCTGGACAGCTCATCTCTGTGCAGCCATTTCATGACGCCTTCCTCAGATGAGGTGAGAGTGCCGGTAAACTGGCTGGTTTTAAAAAGAAGAACTACATATCTTTCATTTTCTTCAGTTTGAAACTGCTTGATCCCGCAGAGCCTGGGGGAGCTGATCACAAGCCCGGTCTCTTCTTTTACTTCACGCTTTACAGCGTGGATGAAGGATTCACCCTTTTCTACATGGCCTCCTGGAAAGGTTAAGCCAGGCCATATATTGTTTACACGGTCCTGCAGTAAAAGTTTATCGTTATCGTATATCATACATAAAACAGTTAAAGTTACTTTTTCACTTCTTGACATATGTTTTCTCCTGTAAATCACTGTACCCTTATTTGCTTGTTTATGGCAATTGATCTCCGCCTTTTCTCATTTTACGCTACTGTTCACTCCGTGACCAGTAACTATTTTACTACCAAATTCTGTGAGGTTCAACAGCAATCTTTTGCATTATCTCATGATGTATTGTAAAATGTTATAGAGAATCGTTGGAATACACCGGATTATGAGGTTATGAAATGAAAAATAAAAATGTGGACCCGAAAATAAAAATTGTGGAGTCGGTGCTGGAATACTGGCATACTATGGAATTCCTGGTACAGGATGCGCTTCCACAGCTGACTTATGAAGAAAAAAAGAAGAATCAGGAAGCTGTCAGAAAAGCTCACACTGGAAATGGCGGCCCGAAAGTGCTCAGGGTGCTGGTTAGTCTGGAGAGGGGAAGCAGCTTCCTTGAGGCAGCAAAAACAGAGGCAGAGAAGCATGGAATGACATGCTGGGGTAATCTTACCTTTTATGTGGGAAAAAGCAGGAGAGAGGCGTGCATACAGAGAATCGCCGCAGCTCTTGTGGAGGAAGATGACCGCCCTGAGATAAACAATGAGGAAATAGCCTGGTTCAGCCTGCAGACCAGCCCGGAGGGGGCATATATCTCTCAGACATTTTCTTTGTCAACGATCATCTGGGCTATGAACCATGTGGCAGAGGCCGGAGTGAAGCCCCTATCGGAGTGTCTGTCAGAGGAAAGCTACAGGGATGATATGCAGGTCTATGAAGAAAAGCTGCAGATGTGGGGAAAAAGAAATTGCACAGACAAAGCGGAGGATGAGGAAAGCGGGCTATATGAGCAGGAGTTAAATGGAGATTTTACAGAAATCACGGTGGAAGATATTGCCGGGATAAATGATGAGATATACAGCAGTTATATTAAAAAGCTGCTTGGTGAAAATTTATCTGCAGGAAAAAAGCAAGACTTTGAATGTATGATGCTTTTCCAGATCTACCAGGATGAGGAGGCGCGGGAGAAGTATTCTGATGATGATTATCTTGGTCTGGGCAGGGCCTTTTTTGCGGACGATGTGAAGATGGTCCTGAGTGCGGCCAGGACAGATGGATTGCGCTGTGCCTCCTTTATGGGAAAGGGACTGGCAGATTATATTGCAGGAGCTTACAATGAGTATTATCCGGAGAAAAATATCTGTTCTTCAGGCAGCCGTTTTGACCTGGAGCATGCAGGTGAGGGGGAAGAAGAGAAGGAAGGACTTCTGGAGTTTTTTACAGATGTGCTGGATGTACGCCGTGCCCCTGTGGGAAAGTGGCCTTCCAGATTTATGCCGTCACTGATGCAGCAGACTGCCGTGAATCTGGCTACAGATGAACGCACAGGACCTGTATTTTCAGTAAACGGTCCGCCGGGCACCGGCAAGACCACACTGTTGAAAGAGATTATTGTAAATCACATTATTGAGAAAGCCATGCTTCTCTCAGAATATGACAGGCCGGATGATGCATTTGAAAAATGCTTTTTTCAGCATGGGGAAAAGAAGAGCGGCGGCTATTCAGACTGGTATCCTAATTATTATAAATTAAAAGATGATAAAATAAATGACTACAGTATCCTGGTTACCTCCTGCAACAATGCGGCAGTAGAAAATATAACAAAGGAGCTTCCTTTGGAGAAAGGGATCACAGGAGCCCTGAACTGGGGGCCGGACGACAGCGGGGAGATGAAACAGGAGCTGGAAGAGATACAGAAGCTTTTTACAGAAGAGGAAAGCCCCAAAAGTGAGCAGCTGTACTGTAAGGATGGGGCTAAAAGCGGCGTATATAAGGACATATATTTCACAGAATACGCAAGAGAGCTTGTAGACAATCAGGGGGCCTGGGGGCTTATTTCAGCATCTCTGGGGAAAAGATCCAACATACATAAATTTTATCAGAATGTATTAAGGCCCCTAGATTCAGATTTTTACCGTAATGAAAAGATAGATGCCAGGCTGGATACTTACAGGCAGGCCAGGAGGCGGCTTCTGGAACAACGGGCAAAGGTGGAGAAACTCAGAGACAGTCTTGCCCGGAACTGTGAGGATGTAAAATATATCAGAGAATACAGCCGGGATATGGAAAAGAAGCTGGGGCAGCTGGATGAGGAAAAAGACAGGTTGGAGCGCAGGGCAAAAGAATGCAGTACGCAGCTGGACAGTCTCAGAACACCTTTAAAGCAGCTGGAAGAAGAGCTGCTGAAGCGGGAGCAGTATATGGAAAAGTGCAAAGAGGACTGGAGATGGGCCTGGGTTGAATACGAACGTGTTTACGAAGAGTATAAAGACAAGCAGAACAAAAGTGACGAGCTGAATAAGAACAAAGGTATATTTAGAAGGTTCTTCCGTCAGTCAGCAGTGAAAGAGGATGAAAGACAGGCGGCTGTCCTTGCCGCTGAGGCACAGGAGTTAAAGCGGAAAGCAGTTATACTGAAGGAGGAAGGGGACAGGAGAAAAGCCGCTTACGAGAAATCCAGACAGTTGACAGAGATGTCCCGGAGCCGGTTAAAGGAGCGTGACGGGATAGCACAGAAGCTGGAGAAAGAGCAGTCAGAAATCAGAAAGAGGCTTCGGGATATACAGGTGGAATATGCAGGGATCAGAAACAGACTGACAGCGGAAATCAGTAAATACAAGAAAAAGCTCTGGCACCAGATGGAAGCATTTGGGGATATGGGAAGCTTTGTACCTCTGGATGAAGCGTTCATAGAGGGAATGCTAAGCAGGGATGAGAAGGAGAGTACACGTATACAGACAGCGAATCCATGGTTTACAAATCATTATAACAGAGAAAGGGAAAAGCTGTTCTATTATTCACTGCAGCTCACTAAGGAATTTGTACTCTCTTCCAGGTGCTGTTTCCGTAATTTCCGCAATCTGGCGCTGCTTTGGCAGGAGACCCAGGAAGATAATGAAAAAGTCATTTTCCATCCGGAAGACCGTGAGGCATGTTTCGGGCCTCTGCTGCAGAACCTTTTTCTTCTAGTGCCTGTTATTTCCACAACCTTTGCTTCAGTGGGGAATTTTTTAAAGGATATTAAGATTCCGGGAGCCCTGGGGACATTGATCGTGGATGAGGCCGGGCAGGCTCCGCCTCAGATGGCTGTGGGAGCCCTGTACAGAAGCAGAAGGGCTGTTATTGTGGGAGATCCGCGGCAGGTGGAGCCTGTAGTGACAGATGATCTCCAGCTTTTGAAAAAAGCATTTAAAGAAGATGTCTATAAACCATATAAGTCGAAGAAGATCTCAGTCCAGCAGTTTGCAGATACGATTAACCCATACGGCACATATCTGGAAAATGAAAAGAATGAGAAAGAGTGGGTAGGGTGTCCGCTTGTAGTGCACAGAAGATGTATTTCTCCTATGTATGATATCTCAAACCAGATATCCTATAATAATACAATGAAACAGCAGACAGCTGCCCCGGGAAAAGAAAAAGAAGCGTCTTTCTGCTACAGCGGTTCCAGGTGGATCAATGTAAAAGGAAGGGAGAAGGGGCGGAAAAACCACTATGTGGAGGCACAGGGAAAACGTGTGCTGGAAATATTAGAGACAGCCTTCGCTAAAGCGGATGCTCCCAGTCTGTTCATCATAACACCGTTTACATCTGTAAAAACGGGTATGATAAAGTGCATAGAGGATCATCTGAAAGGCAGCCGCAATTCCATTCTGTATGAGAAAAGGGAGATGGTTACTGCCTGGATGTATAAGAATATCGGGACAGTACATACATTCCAGGGAAAAGAAGCGAATGAGGTAATCTTCCTCCTGGGCTGCGATACGGGCAAAGAGGCTTTTGGAGCCATCAGGTGGGTGAACGCCAATATTGTAAATGTGGCAGTTACCCGGGCCAAGTTCCGCCTCTACATGATCGGCGATGAGAATGCCTGGCAGGCTTCACCGTATATCAGCCAGGCCAAAAGCATCATAGACCTCTATGCCCTCAGAGAAGTGAGTGAGATTGTAAATGGGACCGCAGATGAGAGTTTTGAGGAGAAGAAGAAAAAAGCACTTTTCTTTTGTGACAAGCTGCCCACAGCAGAGTCTTTTTCAATGGATGTTTATGAGGATGAAGACGGCAGCCTGGAATATACAGGTGACTCTGGTATATTCCTGAATGAACTGCAGGGAGGGGGGCTTCTTTTAAATGAGCTGACAGATGAACAGCTGGAAGGTTATGGTTTTACAAGGGCAGCCTTTGACTCCCTGATCCCCCGGGTGAGAGTCAACATAGAGTGGGGGATCAAGCTTTATTCTATGCTGAAGAGATTTGTGAAGGAGTATGGAATTACCGGCCTGGATGCTTCCTGCTGCGGAATCCTTTTCTGCAAGGCTGCAGAGCTTCAGGTGAAAGACTGTCTGGCGGAGGGCATGAAAAAACGCCTGCCGGAATTTAAGGTCAGTATACCTGGAAGCAAGGGCGGGAAGCTAAAGGAAGCAGCAGTTGAGAAAATGACCCTGGGAACCTTCTGCACTGTCTTAAGAGCAGAAGAAAACAGACAGATCCTGGCTGAATATATGATAAGTAAAGGCAGAAATAAGTATGGTGTCAGGTGGTGGGAAAAGTATAATGACAAACTGCTTCAGTGTAAAGAGCTGCGGAATGCCTGCTGCCACAGCGGGGCATTCCCATGGAAGAAGCTGGACCAGCTCCTGATCGTCTTGTTTTTATGGGACAGGAGCAGAGAAGAGCCTGTGATGGACGGGCTTGTAAGAGACAGCGAGGCGGGGAGGTATCTGATTGGTCTGTGAAGATTGCATAATAATAGTAAATTATTTCATACCATATCTCCGTCATTTGGTTTATAATCTGTCTGACAACAGGAAAAGGCTGGAGAGATTTTGAAAAGCCGGCAAAATATGAGGATTGGAAGGGAAGAAAATGAAAGAACGTTTAGATGCAATGCTTAAGGATATGTGTGACAGAGGAGATTATATGGGACTGAGTGTCCTGGCAGCTAAAAAAGGAGAAGTGCTGTACCGCAGGGACTATGGATTTGCAGACAGGGAGAAGGGAAGGGCACAGGCTCCGGATACCATTTTCCATCTGTATTCTATGTCAAAGCCGGTCACGGCAGCAGCGGTGATGAAGCTGTGGGAGGATGGGAAACTGGACCTTTATGATCCTGTATCCAAATATCTGCCCGGATTTCTGAATCAGAAAGTAAGGGAGAACGGTGAGCTCGTCCCGGTTAAAAACGAGGTCACAGTAAGGGATCTTCTGAACATGACATCAGGGATCGTATATCCCGGTGATGAGAAGACGCCGGAGCTGAACAGGCTGTTTGATGAGGCCATGGAGAGGGCGGACGGCCCGGAGGCATTTGATACTGTAGAGTTTGCCAACAGCATTGGCCGGACCCCTCTTATGTTCCATCCGGGTGAGAACTGGCAGTACGGGGCTTCTGCAGATGTGCTGGGAGCTGTTGTACAGGTAGTTTCGGGTATGAGATTCGGAGATTATCTGAAGAAAACCTTCTTTGAGCCCATGGGAATGAAAGATACAGGATTTTACATACCGCCGGAGAAGAAAGACAGGCTTGCAGTGATCTACCGCATGGAGCCTGGAAAAGAGGTTACAGAGTATCACGGACGCCATCTTGTCATCATGGATTATGAAAAAGAGCCTTCATTCCAGTCAGGCGGAGCAGGACTTTTCTCTACAATGGATGATTACCTGAAATTTGCCTCCATGCTGTGCAGTAAAGGTGTGTATGGAGGCACGAGGTATCTGACAGAGAGAACTGTGAGATATATGAGCAGCAACCAGCTTACAGAAAAGCAGCTGAATTGTATGGAATGGCAGGCAATTACAGGATATGGCTACGGGAATCTGATGAGAGTTCTCCTTGATCCCTGCCAGGCTGCAGTAGTGACTGAGCCCGGTGAATTCGGATGGGACGGCTGGACAGGAACCTACATGGAAGTAAATCCAGCAGAGGACGTGGTAATTATGCTTATGACGGCCCAGATTGACAGAGATAATGTCTGCAGCAGACGCAGGATCCGGAACTTTATTTATCAGCACATTGTGTAGGATGAGCAGCAGCCGGCTACAGCTTTTTCGCGCTCCGCTCCCGTCTGTAGCTGGCGGGAGAGACATTATAGTAGCGCTTAAACGTGCGTGTGAAATAGGCCTGACTGGAAAATCCGGTTTTGTCTACGATATCCTTGATTTTCATGTCTGTTTCCTCAAGAAGCTCTGCCGCTTTTTTCAGGCGGACTTCTGCCAGGTAATCATTAAAATAATAACCTGTCTGCCTGCGGAAGATGGTGCCCAGGTATGAAGGGCTGACGTTTAGCTTCAGAGCCAGGGTTTTCAGTGAGATATCTTTGTCATCTGATTCCTGCACGCTTTTGATGACAGCGTCTACGCATGGATACATGGACTGCTGGAGCTTTGAGAGCAAGTGGCCTGAGTATCTGAGAAACTGCAGTGCATACCGGGCATAGTCAGAGGCATCCTGGGACTTGACGGGCAGGCCGGCAAGTTTTTCGGCCAGCTCAGGAAATTCTTCGTTCAGCCTGTATACATCTTTGCATATCATCTGTATGCGCTGGGTTAGCAGGGCGGCAGTACATGAAAATGCCGGATATTTTTCATACAGTTTTTTAATGGCATCGATATCTTCACCCGGACCTTTATCGTATTTTTCCAGGGCCTGGCAGGCGGCATCTGTCAGGCTCTGGTTTTCTTTCTGAAAGTAGGTAAGCAGCCGGGTATGTTCCAGCCACAAATAAGAGCAGGCAAGCAGGCGGCTCTGATGTACGTCTGAAAACTGTGACACACAGGGACCGGCACATGCGAAAACATGCAGGCCGGCAGATAAGGCATCATGTATGATCCGTCTGATAAAATCCTTTATTTCCTCTGTACAGCTTGGAACCGGAGAGAGTATGCCGACAAGGCAGGTTGGCGCCTCAAAATAAAAGTTGCCGGTATACCGTCCGGGCAGGTAGTGCAGGAACAGGTCAAAAAATTTAGACATGATGTCAGGAGAACCATTTGCACAGGAAAATACCACTGCAGTAAACTGCCCCGCCTGCAGGTCAATTCCCAGCAGTTTTGCCTTTGTGGCAAGCTCATTTCCAGACAGCAGGTTCTTGGCCCACTGTTCAGTGAAGGCATTGCGGAAGGTCAGCATAGCCTGGCCATATGTACTGTTGAGCTGTTCACGTTCCTGAATGTGGCCTGCGATCTGGCTGATCGTATCGGATAATTCATCAGAATCTATGGGTTTGAGCAGATAATTTTCTGCGCCGTACTTCAGGGCAGTTCTGGCATATTCGAAATTATTGTATGCACTCAGTACAATCACATAGATATAGGGCTTAGCCTCCTTAATATGCTGTATCAGACTGAGGCCGTCCATATCCGGCATGGCAATGTCTGTGATTACTATGCTGACCGGATTAGCCAGAACATATTCCAGAGCCTTTACTGAGCTTGTCGCGGCATATCCTATTTCCAACTGGAATCCGTTCCAGTCTATTGCGTGGGTAAGATGTTCGACGATGTAAGGTTCATCGTCTACAATAACTGCCTGGTACATAATTACCTCCATTTCTGAATGTTATATATTACCTCAGACAGCAGTATTATCTGAAGTACCGGTACTGGCCGCCGGATGTGACAAAAAATTATTCTGCAGCTCATCTGCGGACATGGCAGGAAATATCAGGTCTATCTGAAAGCTTATATCGTCTTCACCTGACTTTACTGTCAGGCGGCATTTTTCGCCGAATGCTATCCTGAGGCGGGTGTATACATTAGCCATGGCAAAGCTTCCGGATTTTCCGGTCTCAAAAACACCCAGATCTAAAGAACGGCTGATTTCGGAAATTCTTTTTTCTGAGATGGGATTTCCGTTATTACACAATGTGATATGTACATATCTGATCTCGTCCATATCCTCCAGGAAGACAGATAAAAGCAGCAGGTTGTCTTGTGCCCCCGATTTTATTCCATGTACGAAATAATTTTCAATCATAGGCTGAAGTGTATTTTTAGGGATGGCATACCAGCCTGCATTGCTGTCTACATCAAATTCATAGTCAAAATTCTGAAAACGGCTCTGATAAAGTATTATAAAATTCTCACAGAGCTCAGCCTCCTCATCTAATGTGATAAACATATCCGTATTTGTCTGGGTCCTGTATATCTTAGCCAGAAGAAGCAGCATATGAGATGCTGTTCCGGTATCTGCACTTTGAATCTGTGAGCGGATCATATCCAGAGTATTATAGAGGAAGTGTGGATTGATGCTTGTCTGCAGGGCATACAGCTCTGATTTCTTCTGCTGCAGCTCATACACATAGGAGCGTTCTACATTTTTCTGCAGCTCGTCACACATTTTGTTAAACCCGTCTATGATCTGAGTAAACTCATTCCCTTTTTGAGGCCTGTTTATCCTGTAAGAGAGGTCGCTCAGGCTGAATTTTTTCATCCCGTTTAAGATGCCGCCGATATTTTTGTTGCTGAGATAGTAAGTGACATAATACAGGATAAAGGAAAAAGCAGTAACAAATAAAGCAAGCATAACAATCATAATGGTAAGCCGGCCTTTAGGGAGATGCATCCGCATAACTTCGTAGGAGACCTGGAATCCATTGTCAGTATTTGCAACTGTATTTGTATAGACAGTATTCCCGGTGATGTCTGACATGGGATTTGACTGGAAGTATATGCGGTTATTATCATCGCTGATCCTGAAGCTATTCTGCTCATCCAGCTCATAATCGTTCAGGATATTCATAAATTCCGCAGTGGAGTAGATGGGGATCATATATCCAAGCGGAACTGCGGCATTCCGGTAGAGGGTAGCTGCCAGGCCGTAATAGCTGTCATAGGACCCCTCTGATCTTGTGCAGGCTGCAATGACGTCGGAAATGGTCTTGTTGTCCAGTTTTGTTCCGGCAAAGGGAACGAGATCAGGCAGATCAATATCCATACTGGCGCAGCGCAGATAGTATTGGCTGTCAGAGTAATAATAGACCATGCTGTTCTGCGGGGAGTATAGAAGTACTCCCCGCAGATACCTGTCATTACTGCAGATGGATGACAGGAGAGTGATGACTTCATTGCGGGTATCAGCGGATATCTGGTCATAGGAGGAGGCATTCATCAGCATGCACAGATTTTCATCACATTTATTATTTACGAGTATCCTTCCCACAAGGATGCTGAAGGAATCAATGTGGCTGGAAAATGCCTCCGACAGATTTACAAGAGCCAGGTCATAGCTTTTCAGAAACTGGCTTTTTTCATATTGGGAAGACAAAAATCCAACGATCACACTTGCAATCACAGAAAAGCTAACGAGCAGTGAAGTGCAGATTAGCAGCATGCGGGTGAAAAATCCGTATTTTTTTTGCACCATAAGTATCTCCGTTTTCTGAAGCTTTTGTTTTCGTGCAGGAGTCAGACAGCCGCAGCCTTGTATGCATCCGAGAGAAGTATCTCCCTGTTCGTTCCATAGAAAATATCTTTCTTTCCGGCAATCAGGCGCAGGAACTCTTCAAACTGGTTCCATGTATTATGGATATCAAATTCATAACTGTGACCCCATATGTACATAACAGAGAACTCATTATTGTCCAGTTCAAGGAAACGCTTTCCGTCCTCAAACAGGCGGTCTCCGTCCATAATGTGGTAGACAGTGGGCCGGAACTGGTACAAATCTCTCTGGGGAGTGAAATTGTGGCTGCATACAGTAGTCCGGGCATACTGGATGTGTGTCCTGCCGGCGATCAGTTCTGCCACGCGCCGGTTATAATTGACGCCGCCTCCGGGATAGGCCATCCCTGCAACTTCATAGCCGGCAAGCCGGCTTAAGTTCTGGCGGTCTTCCTCAACCTGCCGAATGATTTCAGAATCCTCCTCTATCTGGGGAAGAAGAGGGTGGGTGAGGGTATGGGCGGCTATCTCATGTCCGGCATATATATGGCGGATATCTTCCGGTTTAACCTTTGTATGGCTGACCTTTACACCCTCCCGGATGAGAGACCCGTCCAGGCCAAGCAGTTCTGAGTTTAGGTTGAAGGTGGCCTTCAGGCCGTATTTATTCAGCAGAGATATGAGGCGGATATCCTGGGTGACTCCGTCATCATAGCTGAAAGTGATGGCTTTTTTTCTGCCCTGGATTGTAGTTGTGTCTAAATTGGGGGAATATTCCATGTCTGATCTTGTTCCTTTCATTATGGTTTTAATAATTAAACTTTAGCACAAAAACAGCAAAAATAAAATAAAAGCATACTAATTTTTAAAAATTTCAAATCTTTGCACTAATTAAAAGTATGTGCTTCTGATTCATTGACTATCTGCCTAAATTTCCTATAATGAACCCAAAGCAACGGCACTGAGCCTGAGCGGCGGTATCAGGCGGCAGCCTAAGATAAAGGAGGAGAAGTAATGTCAAAAGTAAAAAGCGGCGGGGAAGCGGCTGTTTCTAAAAAGACCCTCGGGCAAAGGGTATATGCCCACAGGTGGTTCTATTTTCTGGGGGTCCCCGGAATGATCATTCTTGTTATGTTTAGTTATCTTCCAATGAGAGGTCTTCTGATGGCTTTTCAGGAATTTGACCCTCATCTTGGAATACTTGGCAGCAGGTGGGTGGGGCTAAAGCATTTTGAAAAGCTGTTTTCAGATCCGAAGTTTTATCTGATGCTGAAGAATACCCTGATAATCAGCGGCCTGTCACTTTTGACATTTCCGGCTCCTATCATACTGGCCCTGCTGCTGAATGAGGTACGATGCCAGAAGTATAAGAAATCCATACAGACGGCAGTTTACCTGCCGCATTTTATATCCTGGCCAATTATTGCCAGTCTTACCTTTCTGCTGCTGTCAAAGGAACAGGGGGCAGTTAACAAATTAATCATGGAGATGGGGGGAGATGCCCACGCTTTTTTATTTGATACAGGCTGGACATATCCCATCATAGTCCTTCAGTCTGTCTGGAAAGGTATTGGCTGGGGCTCTATCGTGTATCTGGCGGCCATTACAGGAATTGACCAGGAGATGTATGAGGCTGCCAGGATAGACGGGGCAAACAAGATTCAGCAGATGATAAAAATAACCATTCCCTGTATTATGCCGACAGTTGTAGTCATGCTGGTACTGAAGATGGGCAGTATAATATCTGTGGATTTTGAGCAGATCCTGCTGGTTTCAAATGCAATGAACAGGTCACAGACGGAAGTATTTGAACTATTTATATACAACTATGGAATTGCGTCAGGTTCAACTCAGTACAGCTATACCACGGCAGTGGGTATGTTCAAATCAGTAGTGAATACATTCCTTGTGGTACTGACTAACTGGTTAGTGACCCGCAAAGGGTATGACGGTGTTTTCTAAGAAGGAGGAAGCAGTTAAGATGAAGAAAAAAGAGAAAAAGAAAATGGGCATGAGGGCTAAGACCTTACTGGGCCAGTCAGTCTTAAACTTTATATTATTTTTACTTGCCGCAGTCATGATCGTCCCATTTATCTATATTGTAATGGTTTCCTTTACAGATGCAACTGTCTATGAGGCAGGAAAGTTTATACTGTGGCCTGAGAAATGGTCTCTGGATGCTTATGAGTATGTACTCACAGGGAGCGGTTTTCTGGATGCACTGAGATCTACACTGTTTATCACCCTGATCGGCACACCCTTAAGCGTTATCTTTAATGCAGGGCTTGGATATATGCTGTCAAAGAATACGCTTCCGGGAAGAAATATACTTAATAAGCTGGTTATGTTTACAATGCTTTTTGGAGCCGGAATGATTCCGGGTTACATAAACATGAGCAATCTGGGGCTTATCAATTCATTGTGGGCATGCATCCTGCCGGGAGCCTGCAGTGCATGGAATGTAATGGTAATGAAATCCTTTTTCCAGGGACTGCCTGCAGAACTGGAGGAGGCTGCGGAGATAGACGGCTGCGGTACCCTGAGGATATTTACCAGGATAGTACTGCCTCTGTCTAAGGCAATGCTCGCTACATTTACCCTTTTTGGGGCTGTATCATACTGGAATACGTATTTCAGCGCTGTGATGTATATCACAAAGACTGCCATGCTTCCTCTTCAGGTGTTCCTGCAGAAGATAGTGCTGGCATCTAATATCTCAGACGTACTGGATGTGGCCAGCAATCTGTCAACGGCTGTGCCGGAGGAAATTACGAAGATGGCAACAGTAGTAGTTGCAGTAGTGCCCATCCTGTGTGTATACCCGTTCCTGCAGAAACACTTTGCAAAAGGTGTGATGGTGGGAGCGGTGAAAGGCTAATTTACATATAAATAAAAATTTTAGGAGGAAGAAGAATGAAGGATTTAAGGAAATTCACAGCACTCATGCTGACAGCAGCACTGGCAGTCTCCGCACTGGCAGGGTGCTCCAAGGGAGAGGAAACAGTAAAGGCGGAGAGTGCCAAAGAGGAAAACACAGAAAAAGGAACTGAAGAAAAAGAAGCTGCCACAGACAAAGAGACGGATACACAGTCTGCAGCTCCGACAGACTCCGGGGAAGATATCGGCACTATCACTGTGATGGGAGTTGACTGGGGATTCGGACCGAAGCAGAACAGCAGCATGGAACAGTATTGGGAGGAATATTTTGACGTTGATCTTGAGATCGAATGGGTTTCTTATAAGGATTATGCCCAGAAGCTGAATACTCTGCTGGCATCAGGGAAGGCACAAGATATTCCGGATGTTGTTCAGGTCATGTCTTCTAATAACGGAGGTTTTTACTATCCTGTGTTTGCACAGGCAGTAAATTCAGGAATGTTTGTCAATATGGATCCTTACCTGTTTGATGAAAAGCTGGTGGAGAATAACAGAGTCATGAAGGAATGGTCCGATGAGGTATGGGAGAATACAAAGTACAAAGGGCATACATATATCCTTCCAAGAAGTATTTCAGAGGTAGCCCCCAATTCAGGAATCTGTGTGAGAAGAGATCTGATGAAGGAATACGGGTATGAAGAAGAGCCAAAAACAATGGAAGAACTTAAAGAATGGCTGCTCGGGCTTTCAGAGGCATCCGGCCTGTATGCTCTGGAATTTTCCACTCCGGACTTCAATGATGTCAGAGTAGCCGGTTTTGCCACTGCTTTTACAGGTCAGGGACAGTGGGGACTGGATGAGGAAGGAAATTTTGTCTACCAGCCGTTTGCAGAGGGATATATTGATTTTATGAATTGGATGAAGGACTTATATGATGCGGGGGCAATAGATCCGGAATTTATCCTGAACCAGTCAGAAGTGTCCAGCTGGAGGGCAGGCAAATCAGTTGCCAATCTGAATGCATGGTATAACTGGAACCAGTCTGAGGATAAGGTGTCTAATAAAGTATTTGACAAGAACACACCTGATACTTATGAAGCGTGGTGTCTGATGCCTGTGGAAGGGCCCAAGGGATATTCCTTATGCCTTCATTCCCTGGGTTATGGAGAATGTATAGCAATAAATGCAGGATGTTCTGAGGCTAAGATCCGTAAGATCATGGAGATTTTTAATACAACAGATGAAGAATATATGGACATTCTTATGAATGGTGTGGAAGGCCTCCATTATGACATGGTGGATGGTGAGCGCGTTATCAGTGATGAGCAGAAGACTGCCAGGCAGGAAGGTTATGTGGGCGGCTGGAACCAGATATTCTTAAAAGATAATTTTGATATCGTGGAACAGAAGTTTAAAGAAAAGAACTGTTCTGCGGAGGCCATCGACAGGGCTTATGAACTGAAAAAGGCAACAGAGGAGGAGGTACAGAAGATGGGTCTTGTCAGCCCTACTAACAATTTGATCTCCGAGACCTACAATAATTCATGGAGTACCTTGATTGCAGATTGCAATGATATGATAGCCCAGTATATAATGGGAGTTGTAGATCTGGATGGATGGAACAGCTACGTGGAAAGCATTACGAATTCACCGGAATACATGGCGATAAACGAGGAATTCAAGGCAGCAGCCCAGGAAAAAGTGGGTTAAGCGCTGCTATATAAATTAAATTGACGAGAGGTGCAGGATGGGAAATCAGTACGAAATAAAAGAGGGAAGTTTTAAGGCAGAGTTTGATTCACTTTACAAGTTCAGATGTCCGGAGTGGTTCCGGGACGCAAAGTTTGGCATATGGTCTCACTGGGGTCCCCAGTCCGTACCTATGTACGGGGACTGGTATGCCAGGAATATGTATATTGAAGGCAGCCAGCAGTATCTGTACCATCTGAGGCACTATGGACATCCCTCAAAGTTTGGATATAAGGATATCGTGAAACTCTGGAAAGCCGAGAATTTCGATCCTCAGGAACTGATGGAACTGTATAAGAAAGCCGGAGCCAGGTATTTCCTGGCCCAGGCTATGCACCATGACAATTTCTTTAACTACGATTCTAAAAAGAACAGGTTCAACAGTGTGAATATGGGGCCTCAAAAGGATATCGTGGGGCTCTGGAAGAAGGCTGCAATTGATAAGGGACTGCACTTTGGCATGTCAGAGCACCACGGCGCCTGCTTTGAATGGTTTAACACAAACAAGATGTGTGACAGGACGGGACCTTATGCGGGGGTGCCCTATGACGGCAATGACCCGGAATATCAGGATTATTATCTGGACAATAAGTATACGACTCTGCCGGGCCATACCAGAAGGCATTATACCTGGGATGAGAACTGGTATCCGAGATGGTATGAGGCGGTAAAAGAGGCTGTGGATATGTATGAACCGGAGATATTATATTCTGACGGAGCGCTGCCTTTCTACAGGAATTATGCGGATACACATGACAAGACATACCTGCCCGGCTTGTCCATGGCGGCACACCTCTATAATTCAAGTGAATCTAAATATGGCAGGAATGAATCTGTGTACCTGCATAAGGATGCCAGAGAGGAATTTTATAAAATAGGACTCCTGGACTTTGAGAGAAGTACGGATGAACAGGTCAGGGAGGAACCATGGCAGACTGATACCTGCCTGGGGCACTGGTTCTACGATGTCCGTGCTGAATATAAGACAGCCAGGCAGGTTACAGACTTGCTGGTGGATATTGTATCTAAGAATGGAAATCTTCTTTTGAACATTCCGCAGCGGCCGGATGGTACCATTGATGATGAGAGCAGGTTCACCCTGGAAAAGACAGCTGAGTGGATGGCAGTCTGCGGGGAAGGAATCTATGAAACAAGACCGTATGAGGTATACGGGGAAGGGTTGACCCACATTGAGGCGGAGAAGGCAGCCCAATGGACAAGGTATGATGTCAGGTATACCGGGAAAGCAGATGTGGTATATGCATTCCTCATGGGAAAGGGCAGCAATGCTGTGCTGCATGAACTTAGGGATTCATCTGAGGTAAAGCGTGTACAGCTTCTGGGTTATGGTGATGTGCCGTTTGACAAGGACCTGGGAATCTTAAATGTGCAGCTGCCCGATAAAATGCCCTGCGAATTTTCAAATTGTCTCAAAATACATTTTAGAGAGTGAGAAAAATGAGTAAATATCAAGAAGCTTTTGAAAAATGTCTCGTAAAAATACATAATACAATGCGGGAAATGCCGGAAACACCTGCAGAGTACGCTGCGTGCTCTGACGGATATTATTTCAGGCATGATGTATATCTGCCGTTTACACATATCGGGACATGGATGACTTCCTTTTTCACAGGGGAAGCCCTGCTGGCCTACCATAAGACAAGGGAGCAGGAATATCTGGAGTGGGTGAAAGGGTATCAGGAGGCATACAGGAGCAAGATTTTTGATACACCTATGGACACAATGCATGATCTGGGTTTTTTGTATACTCTGTTTTCAACAGGTGTTTATAAAGAAACAGGAAATGATGAGTACCGTATTCTGTCTATAAAGGCTGCAGATGAGCTGGCCAAGCGGATGAATCTGGATTGCGGGATGATCAGGGCCTGGGGCAGGTGCGATGTGTGGAATCAGCATAATGCCGGCCTGGCAATTATAGACTGCATGATGAACCTGCCTCTTCTGTTCTTTGCATGGAAAGAGACGGGAAATCCGTTTTATAAGAAGATAGCAGTAATGCATGCAGATAAAACACTTGAAAATTTCATACGCCCGGACGGGTCAGTCTGTCACGGATACCAGTATATGGAAGCGGCAGGTGTTCCTGTGGGGGAAGTGAATCACTGCGGCTACCAGACCGGGTCATTCTGGGCCAGAGGGCTGACATGGGCTGTCTACGGGTTCGCGCTTGCATACAGGTATACAGGTGAAGAGAAATACCTGGAGGCTTCTGCGGCTCTTGGGGACAGATTCCTGGAAGAGACCGGGAAGGACGGACAGGATCCTGTACCGCCATGGGATTTCAGGCTTCCTGACGGCCGGGAGAAAAAGCGTGACAGCTCAGCCGCGGCCATAGCAGCGTGTGCATTTCATGAGCTGGGCAAATACAGGGGGGCAGAAAAGTTCAGGGATGAGGGTGCCAGGATCCTTAGCAGGCTTTTAGAACCCGCCTATCAGAATAATGATATGGAGAGCAGCGGATTTTTAATGCAGTCCAATGGGTTAGGACATTGCACCAGCTTTGGGGATTATTTCTATATGGAAGCGCTGCTCAGATACATGGATGATTTTAAACCTTACTGGTAAGTATACAGCAGGCCTGTGTATTTACCAAAGCCAAATAGAAGGAGATAATTATGGCAGAGAAGACTGTACCATTCCGGTACCATGTGGGAGAAGCGATGGTGGAGCCGTTCTGGGATCCTGCTGTGAGCGGGCTGAAAGAATGGAAGATAGCAGACAACGGGGCAGCAGGCGTGAAAGTGAATCAGTACTGGTGTTATGTTCCGTATGAGTGGAGCAAAACGGCAGAGGACGGCACAGGAGCTGTCATTTACAGAGACTATGAGGATTTATGTGTGGATGGATATGATAGTCTCATCCTGGCGGCAGTAGTTCCCGATAATGGTTTTTTACGGCTGTCAGCAGATACAGAACTGGGTGTAAAGTCCGCTCAGGCAGATGGGGCGGGGAAAAAAGAACTCGTCCTCTCTCTGGATGGAGCCGTAAAGATCACAAGAATAACAATTTCCATCGGAAATACTACACGTATGCCTGCTACAGGATGGATAAACTGGCTGGGGGTACAGAATGACAGGCTGTTAGAGGAGCATCTGAAATTAAAGGCCCAGTTTGATGAAAAGTGGGAAGGATACTTAAAAGATGAGGATTATGAGCCGTCATTCAGGCCTGAGTACGGGCTGATTGCCACGGAAGAAGAGCTGGAAGTGCTGAGGGAGAGGTACAGGCAGCATTTGAACGAAGGCGGAAGAGATGTGTTCTATGAGAATATAAGCACGTACCTGGATATGAAGCCGGAAGAAATGATAGGTGACTATATGCGTCTGGCTGATGATGTCCGTTTCTGCAGGCAGAGAGATGAAGGACAGTTTATGGCTTTTAGCATCGCGGAAAAGCTGGTGCAGTATGCCCTGCTGAAAAAGGATAAAAAGGTGCTGCGTCTGGCTGCCCGCTATGCCATGTCTCTGATGATGACAGAAAACTGGCTGGATGGTTTTATCGCTGACTATCCTCTGGGGATATGGGAGCATTCTGCGTTTGTACCGTCCAGTATATTGAGTGATCTGGCCGCTGTGCTGGATGGTGCAGGAGAGCTTCTGACAGAAACTGCTAAAAAGATGATACGAAAGCAGATGATGGAAAAAGGGCTTTCTAAGGTCAATTCTGTAGTCTGGAGATATGATTCAATCTTTAAATGTAACCAGCTGGCCTGGTACAGCTACGGCCGGATGAGTGCATATGCTGTTCTCTCAAAGGAATACAGCCGCATTGTTCCATATATGGATCTGGCAGCAGGAGATATCGCGGACAGCATGAAGCAGGCCATAGGCACTGACGGAGGGGCGGACGAGGGTGTGTCATATTTCCTGTACCAGCCGGGCAACAGCGGCGGCGGCCTTTTCTGGTATGCACGTGCTCTGGGAAAGGATTTCAGGGATTGCGTACCCGGCGAGCTGGGACGGACAGATATGTATATTGATGCTATGAGTTCTACTATGGAGGATAAGGCATTTCTGCCTGTCTGCGATTATTCAGAGCCGAGGGATATCAGGGGTCTGGCTGTGATGGCTTATTTAAGGCCTGACAGCCTTTGGGTAAATGCGTACCACAAGAAAAAGGAAGAGCTTGGGGGCATGCCAAACGATTTTATTTCCTTTTTACTTGACTCAGAGATACCTGTGGAGGACAATGATCCAAAGACATTCGTGAGATTGTCCCAGTCAGGGTATGTTTCTTCTGTCAGAAGCAGCGGTGAGGGTAAGATGAAAGTCTTCGTACCGGGAAACAAAGCGGGGGCAGGACATAATCATGAGGACAAGGGAAGTTTTCTTGTGGAGTATAACGGGGAGCAGTTCTTTACGGATCCTGGCATGGTGAGTTATGGAAGCGCCCAGAGCCGCAGCCTGAAAATGTGTGATTTCCACAATATGCTGCTGCCAGTCGGCCTTGCAGAAAATCCTCATCCTGTAAATCCACTGCCGTATTTCTTTACACCTGAGGGAACAGGTGATGAGAGTGAGCTTCATCTGTCTATGGATATGACGCCGTCATTTGACAAGTATTTCAGCCTGTGGAGAAGAAGCCTGGATTCAGCATCTCCCTGTGAGCTTGTACTCACAGATGAGTATGTCCTGGGTCAGGGAAGCGGCGCGGCGGTACTGCTGAATACGTGGTTTGAGCCTTTACATACAGCAGACAGTATCATCCTTCAGGGCGGGAAGTCAGGATGTATCATAGAGATCCCGGAGGATATGGAGGCGGAAGTAAAGAAATATGAGATCAGGGACAAGGATCTCTTCCAGATCAGGCTTTACAGGCAGGGCAGCAGGGGGAAGATTCAGCTTAACATGAAATTCGAACCGGGTATCCCACAGCGCCCCGGTATACAAGGAGAATAATAATGAAGAAATTGACTGTATTTAGAAATCCTGCTGAAGATAAGCGGATCACGTATGGCATAAACCTTGTCATGGAGGAACTGGAGAGGCAGGGATATGAGCCGCTCTTTCTTGAGCGCCCGGAGGATCCTGCAGATTACAGGTGTACGCCGGGAAAGAAAATATATGCGGGAATCCTGGAGGAAGATGAATTTCTCAGGTGGGCATACCAGGAGGAGCTGCTCATATTCCATACACAGGCGCCAAAAGGCGAAGGGTTCTATCTGCAGACGCTTCCGGGAGGTCTTACGGTCATCTGCGGCGGCAGCAGTACGGGAGTCCTTTACGGGTGTATGGAACTTTTGGAACGCATTAAAGAGTCAGGAGAGCTGCCGGAAGAAATTGCATTTGGAGATGAACCGGTATTCAAACTGAGAGGACCGGCAGTCGGGCTGCAGAAGACAAAAATTGAGCCTCCCAGGCTTACTTATGAATATCCTGTTACGCCGGAACGTTTTCCATGGTTTTATGAAAAAGAGCAGTGGAAAGAATTCCTTGATATGCTCCTTTCCATGCGGTGCAATGTGCTGTACATATGGAGCGGACACCCCTTTTCCTCCTTTGTGAAAGTGAGTGATTATCCTGAGGCCCTGGAGGTCACGGAGGAGGAATATGAGAGGAACTGTTCAGTTTTCAGATGGCTGACAGAGGAGTGTGACAGGAGGGGGATCTGGGTGGTCTTAAAATTCTATAACATCCATATTCCTTTACCATTTGCAAGGGCGCACCGCCTGGAACTGCTGCAGAGCAGCATCGATCCCCTTGTGGCGGATTACACGTATAAATCTATTGTGGAATTTATTAAAGCATTTCCGAATGTGGGGCTGATGGTATGTCTTGGGGAAGCTCTCAGGGGGGACCAGAATAAGACTGCCTGGTTTGTGGAGACCATACTTCCGGCTGTGAAGCAGGGACTTTTAGAGGCAGGGATCCGGGAGGAGCCGCCTGTCATTCTCAGAGGCCATGACTGTAATCCTTTCACAGCCATGGAGGGGGCTAAGAAGCTGTATTCAAATCTCTTCACTATGTGGAAATACAATGGCGAGAGCCTGACTACATATTATCCCAGAGGGGTATGGCAGGAGCGTCACCAGAAGCTTTCGGAAATCAAGACAACACATATTATGAATGTACACATCCTGGCTGATCTGGAACCATTCCGATTCAATGCACCTCTCTATATACAGAAGTGTACCCAGGCGGGCAGAAGCCGGCTGGGAGCAAACGGCCTTCACCTATATCCGCTGTTTTACTGGGACTGGCCGTATTCACCGGATAAGACGAGTGAGCGCCTCAGGCAGATGGACAGAGACTATTTCTGGTTTGCGGCCTGGTTTAGGTATGCATGGAACCCGGACAGGGATGAGAGGGCGGAGAAGGAATACTGGATCCACTGCTATACACAATATTATGATATTTCCCGGGAAACGGCCGAGAAGCTGTTTGAAGCCCAGGAAGATGCAGCACAGTGCGCGCCCAGGATACTTGGACGGGTGGGGATTACAGAAGGCAACAGGCAGACGCTGAGTCTTGGCATGACTATGAGTGAGCTCACAAATGTGGACAGATACAGGCCGAACAGAGAGCTGTGGAACAGTGTGGCCAGAAAGGGTGAGCAGCCGGATGACTATGTCAAGAAGGAGCTGGCAGGAGAAAAACACGTTGGAGAGACGCCTTATGACATGATAAGCGATGTCCGGGTTTTTGCAGAGAGCGCCCTGAAAAAGATTGCGTCTGCCGTATCTGAGGTCTGTGCAGGCGGCGGGCGCCGGCAGGAATTATTTAGAATAAAAACAGATATCCATGCAATCTGCCTGATGAGTCTTTCCTATTGCAAAAAAGTGGAAGCAGCTATGAAGATCCTTCTATATAAATATACGATGGATGAGAAATGCCAGGGAGATTTCAAATTACTGGAAGAGGCAGCTGAGCTTATGAAAGAAAGCCTGGATTATTATAGGGAACTGGCGGATCTGACACAGGACACATATTTATATGCCAACAGTATGCAGACAAGGCAGAGGAAGATACCTTTTACAGACGGCGATGCATACGGCCACTGGACACAGTGTCTGCCCGAATACGAAAAAGAATATATGTCATTTGTGAGGAATCTGGATGGTTTAAAGAATGGAGTGCTTCCAAGAGCTGAATCAGAGGAAGAAATTGTGCCACTTCAGCCTTCAGGCTTTACTCTGCTTTCTGAGGAATGCGAGACATATAAGATTGAGAAGGGGGAATGTATTTTTAAGGATTCCCACGGACAGATACAGAAAGCAGCCCCTGAACTGAGTAATCTTACGGGCATCAGGATGGATCTGGGAGATGCCATGAACGGCGGGGTTCACATTAAAATCAGGTTTGAAGAGGATTCATACCTGCTTGTAGGCTACATGCAGACCGGCGGGGTGGAGTGGCTGAAGCTGCCGGATCTGGAAACAAATACACATGCCGATGACAGGGGAGGCCTTGCAGCAGTTTACAGGAATGCTGTTAAAACAAAAGGCTGTCCTGTAGTTGAAATCCATGCCTACCAGTATGAAAAAGGTGAACATGATATATATTTTGGCAACGGCGGATATATGATAGCCGGGGTAGTTTCACAGCAGACGGTGCTGGCGCCCAGAAATGCAGATCTGGGGGGAGAGGGGCTGGAGACTCTGGACTGGATGTACGGGCAGTAACCTGGAGGTATCGGAATGAAGAAAGGAATTATTGCAGCGGTATGCTGCATGGTGCTCCTGCTGGGTGCGTGTTCAGGGAAAACTGCAGAAGAAGACAGCAGTACTGCCGGAAATGAAGAGGCAGCGCTGAGCATACTTGTGATGAGGACAGAGGAGACAAAGGAGGGAATCTGGCAGGGCTGGGGAGCAAAAAAGCTGTACGATGACCTGCAGATAAAGCTAAATTTTTTTCCCACAGGAGTAAAGTCAGGAACTACGCTTTCACATTATCTCATTGCCGGGCAGCTGCCGGATATCATGGGGCTGAAGGGAACAGACTATGCACAGCTGGTGATGGATGCAGATATGCTGCTGCCATTAGACGAATATGAGGACAGGCTGCCCAATATATTCCAGAATGAGGCTTATGCAGACGCAGTCAGATATTCCAGGGACCATACAAGCGGCGGCACGGGGCATTTATTTATTATGCCGGTGGCTATCGGACCTGCTGATTTTCATTCGTTTAACTGGGTGCCTCTTCTGCAGTGGGATGCATATAAGCAGGCTGGCATGCCGGAAATCAATACGCTTGAGGACTATCTGGACGTGGCAGAACAGATGACTGCTATCAAGCCGGTTACAGAAAAAGGTGAAAAGGTATATGGATTTTCACTGTTTAATGAATGGGATATTGTATCAGCGCTTGAAATATCTACACTCTCCTACATGTATGGGATCGATTCAAATTTTGTTTCCCCTCTTATGGAGACGAGCATGATTACCAGGGAGACAAAGTCTCTTCTGGCAGAGGACAGTTTTTATAAAAGAGCGCTGAGGTTTTATTTTGAGGCAAATCAGAGAGGGCTTCTCGATCCCGATTCCATGTCACAGAAATACCAGGATGTGGAGGATAAGTTTAGTTCAGGGCAGGTTATGTTTTCATGGTTCTCCTGGCTGTATGGAAGTTATAATTCAGAAAATCAAAACAATCCTGATGGGGCTGACGGTATGGCCAGTGTGGCAGCGAAGGATATGAAACTGTTTAAGGCGCCTGAGCAGACTATCGGAAGGCAGTGGTATTTTTCCATATCAAAAAACTGTAAAGACATAGATGCTGCTCTGGAATTTCTGAACTGGCTGTATGATCCGGCTGTACAGCAATATCTGACAAACGGCCCCCAGGGAATAACATGGGACTATAATGAAAAAAAAGAGCCTGAAATCATAAACTGGGAGTTGGTAGATGATTCGGATAAACCTTTGATGCCGGAGAGCATTGGAGGGGGAGCATTTAAAGACGGGGTTGAGTTTTTAGGAACCCTGGGTATGGAAGCGGCGACAGTTATGGAGGATGGTTATTCTCTGAGCTACAGGTACTGGCCCTCCACCCTGGAACGAGATCCCTCCCTGATGAAGCAGGAGGTAATGGAAATGCTGGGGTGTGATACTCTGGCAGAATACCTGTATAAGAATCATATGGTGGCAGAATCGACCCAGGCTATTAACATGGTTCCAACGGCAGATCATGAGTTAGAGCTTATTATAAATGATATTGGCGAAGTTGTTAAAAAATACTCCTGGAAAATGGTGTATGCAAAAGAAGAAGCTGAATTCGAAAGGATGTGGGATGAGATGACAGACCAGGCGGAAGAACTGGGAATTGACCAGGTGACTGAGTATTATACCAGAGAGTGGGAGAAGGCCCTGAGGTTGGTGGAAGAGTATGAGTGAGAATACAGAAAACAAAACTATAACACCGGAGTGGAGCAGGGTTATGCAGGAAGCTCCCAAATGGTTCCGTGATGCCAAGTTCGGCCTCTTTTTCCACTGGGGCCCGTACAGCGTTCCGGCTTATCAGAATGAATGGTATTCCAGAAAAATGTACACACGGGGCCTGAAGCAAAATATCTATCATGAGAAAACATTTGGCACACTTCATGATTTTGGGTATAAAGATTTTTATGACATGATGGACGGAGGTAAGTTTGACGCCGACGCCTGGGCGGACCTTGTTGTGCGTTCCGGGGCACGCTATGCAGGGCCGGTGACAGAACATTGTGATAATTTTTCCATGTGGGACAGCCGGGTCAATCCTGTCAACAGTGTGAATTACGGACCCCACAGGGATATTACGGGAGAATGCGCAGAAGCCTTCAGGAAACGCGGGATCAAGTTTATTTCTACCTTCCACCACCAGTGGCTATGGGGCTGGTTCATGTCTACTGACAGTGAGGCGGATGTCTATGATCCGGCAAATGAAAAATTTTATGGCCCGGCTCTCCCGCTTGAGACGAACCGCTATATCCCGTACAGGTATCCTGATGAAAAGTTCTGTAAAATGTGGCGTGAAAAAGTATTTGAGGTCATTGATAAATACCAGCCGGATGCCATATATTTTGACAGCCGTACATGTATCATTGATGAGGAAAGCCGTTTTTTAATTGCAGATTATTACTATAATAAGACAGGACATAAGGACGGGATCATCACCTATAAGAAGGAAGATTTTCCGAAGGGGATTGGTGTATTTGATATTGAGTGCGGGCGATTTTCAGAGCAAAAGCCTTTTCCCTGGCAGTCAGACGATCATCTGGAAGATAGTAACACCTGGTGTATGGTACAGGAACCAAAGTATAAATCCGCTGCTACGATCATACACCAGCTCTGCGATATCGTAGCTAAAAATGGATGTCTGCTCCTGAATGCAGGGCCATATGCCGATGGCTCATTTCATCCCGAAGCTGTAAAAGTGCTGTATGAAATCGGGGATTGGCTGTCAGTGAATGGGGAAGCCATCTATGAGACACGTCCATTTAGAGTCGCTGCCGAAGGGCCGGCTGATGTTCAAAGCGATATCCTCACAAGCCGGGACTTCCGTTTCACTCAGAAAGACGGAGTAGTCTATGGGATTGCCATGGGCTGGCCGGAGGATAATACCCTGCGTATCCGCACACTTGGAAGAAAAGGCCCGGGGAAACTTGCCCTGGATGAGAACTCCAGGCTTTCACTTGTGGGCAGCAGCAGCCCTGTCTCCTGGGTGCAGGAGGAGGAAGTATTGATCATCAGCCTGCCGGATGAGAAACCTTGTATGCATGCATATGTGGTACGCATTGAAGGCGGACAGTCCTAAAATACATTACCGGGACACACAATAGCGTTTATATAGTGTATCATAAACCCGTATTTCTGCAACCGAAAGGCACAGAAATACGGGTGTTTTCATGCTTTTGCATGAAAACACCTCGCGGAACAGTGAGCGGTAACGTTTTTTGCAGAAAGCAACTGGAAGCCAACAATGGTATGATTCTTAACTAACTGATGTTAGAGATTGGTTTTGACAACATAATTATAAAATGTTTAAAAATATATAGACAAAAATATAATTATGCTGTATTATGAGGGGTAGATTAAGGGGGTATTTAGATGAACAGTAAGAAAGAGATATGGAACCATTCAATCGATGATATTGTAAAAGGGTACACTGAGAGTGAGGATGGGTATGAGTGTATCGTATGCGGCAGAACCTTTGAAAGAGGAAGGATATATCCTGAAAATGAATTATTATATGACGCCTGCGGCGCGGTCAGAAAGCATGTGAGCGCTGAGCACGGGAACATGGCAGACTACATCCTGGGGCAGGAGCTGGGGCTGACCGGACTGTCGGAAGTCCAGAGACAGATCATGCAGCTGATGTCAGGCGGCAAAAATGATAAAGAGATAGCTTCTGCTGTGGGGATAGCCCAGTCTACGGTCAGAAACCACAGATTTAAACTGAGGGAGAAGGAAAAACAGGCCAGGATGTTTCTGGCTCTGACGGAGGCCCTGGAGAAAAAGACCAGGAGCAGGATCGATATCAGTGATAAGGGAGTAATTGAAGAGATACATTCTTCAGCTACAATGATAGATGAGAGGTATGGGATCACCGAACAGGAACGCATTAAGACTGTGAAAACTTATATGGATGAGAATGGCGGGCTGAAGCAGTTCCCTGCAAGAGAGAAGAAGAAGATCATACTTCTGAGAGAGATAATGAAGAATTTTAAAAGGGATGTGGAGTACACAGAGGCAGAGGTGAACAGGGTGCTGAAGAGGATCTATGAAGAGGACTATCCGGGTATCAGGAGGGCTCTTATAGAATATGGATTTATGGACAGGGCTGCCGACTGCAGCGTGTACAGGGTCAAGGAATAGTATTATCAGTAAAGACATCAAAAAAGACAGAAGCTGAAAAAGGTGGAATGCACAGATATAGTGCATTCCACCTTTTTGTTGGATAAAATGCATAAAATACTGCTCTTTTATACAGTTTCTGTTATCCATATTAATGCAAAATGCCAAAAAATATTAAGTTAAAAGGAAGATATAGACAAGGAAAATAATTTGTGCTATAAATAGGTTAAACGATTAAGCGGTTATTCGATTAACCGGGCGGAGGTGTCATATGGCAAGACCTACTTTAAAGAATGTGGCTGAACGGGCTGGGGTATCTGTGGCAACAGTGTCTTATGTGCTCAACGGCAAAAAAAAATATATATCAGAGGAAACAAAGGAGAGGATCTATAAGGCGGTGGAGGAGCTGGATTATATTCCGGACATGAATGCCAGAGGACTGGCTGCCAGGGATACGAAATTAATAGGGGTGGTGATCCCCCAGACAGAGCCTGGCTCAGAGCTGATGTTCCACAATCCCTTCTACGGTGAGATATTGAGCAGCATAGAGTATCAGGCGCGTCTGAACGGATATCAGCTGATCATATCAGGGATGGATGTGGATGCCAATTATATGAGGCTGGCAAAGGAGAGGAATCTGGACGGCATCATAGCTATTGGAATGTATCCTGATGAGCTTTACGAGCAGTTTAAGAAAATCGACATCCCTGTAGTACTGGTGGACAGCTACTGCAAGGATAAATTCTTTCACAATATCAGGATAGACGATACGATGGGGAGTTATGAGGCAACAAAGCATGTGATTGGCTGCGGCCACAGGAAAATTGCCTTCCTCTCAGGAATGCTTAAGGAAAACGGGGTTATGAAGAAAAGGTTCCTGGGTTATAAAAAAGCTCTGGAAGAGGCCGGGATAGCTTTTTGTGAAGAGTACATATATGAAGGCGAGGTTGATTATAAAAGCGGAGAGGAGCTGGCGCGCCTCATAGCGGAAAAACATCAGGGCATAACAGCAGTTATAGCGGCAGCAGATATCCAGGCCATTGGCGCCATAAAGGGATTTTACGAAGCAGGAATAAATGTGCCCGAAGACATGTCAGTAATGGGGTTTGATAACCTGGAAATGTCTCAGTTTATCATCCCCGGTCTGACAACAGTGGGGCAGAATATAGCGCTGAAAGGGGAGAGGGCTGTGGAACTTCTTGTAGAGAACATGGACAACCCTGATATGGAGAAGCAGGAAGAAATACTGCCTGTTATGGTGGTGGAGAGAGGCAGCATAAAGCAGATATAACATCAGGACGGATGAGGAGAAAAAGAAAGTGAAAAGAATTAAATTATGTCAAACGCCAGATTACAGTGGTCACAATACAGGCAGCAGCGCTGATCAGAGGATGGAGTGCAGCACGGACAGATTTCTTACAGAACTTCCGGGCAAAGAGACAGCAGCAGTTTCGTGGAATCAGGAGGGGGAACAGATCCATTTGGAGATCAGCCTTCCATATGAAGGGGTCTACGGACTGGGAGAAAGGTTTAACGGACTAAATCAGAAGGGTAAGAATCTGGTGATAAAGGTCGAAGAGAAATTTTGCTACCAGGGAGAAAAGACATATTGTCCCATGCCGTTTTTCTTTACTGACACAGGATTTGGATTCTACGCAGATACAAGCTGTGTGACAGAGTTTGAGTTTAAGGAGAAGATACGCTGTGTACTGCCCGCTGGCACAGAAATAGTAATTTTTACAGGCACGCCAGCGTCTGTCATATCGGAATACATGGAGCTTTGCGGCAGGGCAGTCCTTCCGCCTGACTATGCCTTCGGTCCCTGGATATCCGCAAATCACTGGAATTCAGAGGCAGACGTATACATGCAGATGGAGAATCTGGAGAAGTTTGTGTTTCCAGCCTCTGTACTTGTCATGGAGGCATGGAGCGATGAGGCCACATTCTACCTGTTTAACGGAGCCAGTTGTACCGGAGGAGACAAAGAGAGGCTGGCAGTCTCTGACCTTGATTTCAGCAAAAGCAGCCGTTTCAGAGATCCTGCGGAAATGATCAGGAAGCTTCATGAGAAAGGGCTCCATCTTGTCCTGTGGCAGATACCTGTCTATAAAAAGCAGGGCGGGGATGAAGAAGTGAGCGTGCAGAATGAGAAGGACAGGCAGGAAGCGCTGGAGAACCGCCTCTGTGTGATGAATCCGGATAATACCCCCTATGAGATACCAGAAGGACACTGGTTCGCCGGGTCATGGGTCCCCGACTTTACGAATCCCAGGACAAGAAGCTTCTGGTTTGGAAAAAGGCAGTACCTGTTGGATATGGGGGTGGACGGATTCAAGACGGACGGAGGAGAGTTTATCTACAGGGATGATGTAGTGTTTGCCGATGGTTCTGCGGGCAGAGAAGGTATAAACAGATATGCCGCCGATTATCTGAGGGCGTATACAGAATTCATTGGTTCAGGCCGTGTGCTGTTTTCAAGGGCAGGGTATACTGGGATGCATACTGTACCCATGCACTGGGCGGGGGATCATCAGTCTGATAATGAGGAATTTGTAAGTACTCTTCATGCCGGATTGTCTGCTTCAGTGAGTGGTATAATTTTCTGGGGCTTCGATATAGGAGGATTTGCGGGACCCCTTCCCAGTCTGGATCTGTACAGAAGGGCTACTCAGATGGCCTGCTTCTGTCCTGTGATGCAGTGGCACTCGGAGCCGGATGGAGGCCAGTTCCGTGAGCTGATGGCCGGAGGCAGCGGAAATAATGAGAGAAGTCCCTGGAATATGGCCGAAGCATACGGCTGCCCAGGTTTTATAGAGGAAATGAGATATTGGCACTGGCTGAGGATAAACCTTCTGCCTTATATCTGCAGCAGCGCGCGCAAATGTGTGAGAGAGAATATGCCATTTATGAGGCCGCTGGTATATGGCTGGCCCCAGGACAGAGAGGCTGCCGCTAATGAGGATGAGTATTGTTTTGGAGACGGGCTGCTGGTTGCACCTCTGATGGAGGAGGACAGTACACAGAGGCAGGTGTATCTGCCGGAAGGCGGCTGGTACAATTTCTTTACGAAGGAACGCACAGAGGGAGGCAGAAGTGTGATGACAACCGGCGGCGGACCAGGAGTCTTCGTGAGAGAGCATCAGGGAATCGCACTGCAGACAGAGCAGGGTAAGAAGCTGGGAGAGCCTGTTAAGCACCGGGAGGCTGCAGACTGGAAGCTTCACCTGATACTTGCAGGAAGAAGCGGTGAGTACACTTATCTGTCGGACAGAGAGCCGGTCAGTATAACATGGGATTACCCTGATGTCAGCGTGGCAGGCGGACACATAGACGGCCTGTCCTGGGAGATATGGGTCTGATATAAAATTTATATTCCTGGTCTGTATGGGAAAGGAGGAGAGTATTGTGCAAAAAGAAAAAAGAAGGCGTCAGTACCTGCCGCGGGGGACATGAAGTCCGGGATACGGGGAATAAAAAGGAATAGCAAAATACCTGTCGTCGGCAAACGAACGGCACTGAAGGTGCCGTACAGTATCGTGCTACTCCAGTTTTATTCTAACGTATCGGCAGAGAAGATGCAACTAAAAACAGAACAGATTAAGCTTATGCCGCCGTATGCGGCAGACTGGAGGAATTTATGAGAAATAAGAAAGTTAACAAAGCATTGTCCATTATGTTAGCATCTGTTATGGCAGCATCCATGGCCGGATGCGGGACTGCCGCAACAGTACATGCAGCTGATTCTGAGACGGAGGCGGCTATGGCTCCGGTGAAGGACCCGGAGGAAGAGGTAACTATTAAATTTACGAATTTTAATGCTTCAGGCGGCCATGAAGAGACACTGGAGAAGATGTATGAGGCTTTTTCAGAGGAACACCCTACGATTAAGGTTGACATAGAGACAGTTGGTTATGATGATTACTTTACACAGATGCAGACAAGAGTGGCAGGGGGGACAGCCCCGGACTGTTATGAACTGAATATAGAGAATTTTGCGGCGTATGCGGCTAAGGGTGTACTTGCGGAGATCAAAGATGTGGATACAAGCGGCATTAATGAGACAGCCTTACATGCATTTAATGTAGACGGCAAGCAGTACGGCGTACCAGGCAGCTTCTCCAATGTAGTGCTTATTTACAATAAAGACCTGTTTGACCAGGCAGGGGTGGAATACCCGGACGCAGACTGGACCTGGGATGATGCGCAGGCAGCGGCAGAGAAGATCAGGGCCCTTGGGGATGATATTTACGGTATCTACGCTCCCACTACTTATAATGAATTCTTTAAAGTAGCAGCACAGTACGGCGGTTCCCTGCTCAATGAGGACAAGACAGAGTTTACAATTAACTCAGCTCCAAACCAGGAAGCTGCAGAGATGATGGTTGGAAGGATCGTGGATTCTAATGTACAGCCTACAGAGGCCCAGATGGGCGGAATGAAGGACTGGGATCTGTTCGAGAGCGGCAGGCTGGGAATGATTCCTACAGGCATATGGGCATTCGGCGAATTTACAGAGGCATGTGAATTTAACTGGGATATCTGCGTAGAGCCGGGCGGAACACAGAAGGCTACACATTTCTTCAGCAATGCTTATGTAGTAAATGCAGACAGCAGCCAAAAGGAAGCGGCATCCATATGGGTAAGCTGGCTTGCCTCCAGCCCTAAAGCGGCAGAGATCAGAATAGCAGACGGATGGGACCTTCCGGCAATCACAGATGAAACAGTTCTGGCTGACTATTTAAAAACAACACCGCCGGATAACAGGCAGGCTGTATTTGATTCTCTGGATTACCTGATCACACCGCCGATCATTGAGGATTACAGCATGATGTCAGATATCATTACAGAAAAACTGGGCGAAGCGGCATCCGGGAAGATCACGGCAAAGGAAGCGCTTGACCAGGCACAGGAAGAATGTACACAGAAGATCAAATTAAAATAGTTACAGCAGTAGTCTCCAGGCTGCCGGAGGATGTCCGGCAGCAGGGTTATCCTGTGCCCGGCAGTGCAGGATAGCCTTATGGGAGAGCCGTGATTTTTTAGAGGAGAGAGGTAACGGTATGAAAAATAAGGGTAAGAAAAAGCGGGAGGCGCTGGGAGCAGTCCCTTTTATGCTGCCCAGCTTCTTAGGCATGATAGTCTTTAGTCTGCTTCCTATTGTTGTGTCTATTATCATGAGCTTTACTGACTGGGATGGGCTTGAAAAATTAAATCTGAACACTCTGGTAAGCCATTTTGTGGGACTTGACAACTATGCACAGATTCTGGGAGGCAAAGAATTCTGGGCAGTCCTGGGGCATACCTGCTATTATATTGTATTATATATCCCGCTTGTATTTATTGCTTCACTTGCCATTGCCACGCTGCTGAATAAGGCGAGGAGAGGGGTATCGGTATTTCGGGTCATGTATTACATACCAGTGCTGACCTCCTGGGTGGCAGCCAGCCTGATATGGAAATGGGTGCTGAGTCCCCAGTATGGTATTTTAAACCAGCTGCTGGCAGTTATCGGGATCACAGGTCCTAACTGGCTGACCAGTGAAGTCTGGGCCATGCCCGCGATAGTTCTGGCCTCTGTGTGGAAGGATATGGGGTTCTTTGGACTTTTCCTGCTCTCAGGACTGCAGTCTATTGACAAGACCTTTTATGAGGCTGCAAAGGTTGACGGAGCCGGTAGGATAAGGACATTTTTTCAGATTACCATACCTCTGCTGACTCCTTCTATATTTTTCTGCCTTGTCATGGCGCTGATAAACGCGTTCCAGCTGTTTCCACAGGTCATGATCATGACGGAAGGGGGACCTAACGGGGCCACGCAGGTAATGGTGGAGCGTATCTATACTTACGGTTTCAGTTACTTCAGGATGGGATATGCCGCCGCATTTTCATGGCTCCTCTTTATTATAATCTTTGCGCTGACTTCAGTACAGCTGAAGCTGCAGAAAGGCTGGGTGCACTATGAATCGTAAAAAAATATGGGGCAGTGTCGGGTACTATTTTTTGACGACTTTAATTGCGGTCATTGTCATGATCCCGTTTTTCTGGATGATCTCCACATCCCTGAAGAGCAAGGGGGCCCTGATGGCTATGCCTATCCAATGGATACCAAAAGAGCCTACCACGAAAGCGTACTCGCAGGTATTTACTATGTTTCCGTTTCTGAAAGCTGCCGGAAACAGCCTCTTTATCACGTTTACATATACACTGATCACAGTGATCTCTGCATCTATGGCGGCTTTTGCATTTACGAAAATAAAGTTTCCGTTTTCGGAGAAGCTATTTAAGGTATATCTGGCATCAATGATGATACCTACACAGGTGACGCTCATCCCGCTGTTTATTATAATGAATAAACTCCAGCTCATAAATAAATATCCAAGTGTGATACTGCCCTCTCTGTTCAGGGTATTTGGAATATTTCTGCTGGTACAGAATATGAGGTCGCTGCCGGATGATTTTATAGAGGCAGCCAAGATAGACGGAGCCAATCTTTTCAGGATATACAGAAAGGTGATACTGCCGCTGTGTATGCCCACTATCGCTACACTGTGCATCACTACGTTCATGGACTGCTGGAACGATTACCTGTGGCCGCTGCTGATGCTGACTGATAAAAATAAGATGACGCTGACCCTGGCCTTAAACAGCTTAAACGGACAATATGGAACTGCATACAATGTGCTTATGGCAGGCAGCCTTCTGTCGATGATACCAATAATCTTAGTATATATAATTGCCCAGACCCAGTCTAAAAAAGGTTCTATTGAGGGCGGCGTGAAAGGATAAGATATGATATTAAAATATTGCTATGGAAATCCTCTGGAGACAGAGGCTGTAATTGAAAAAATCAGATTGACAGAGAGCGTGCCGGCAGAGGACGGCGTATTGCCGGAGAGCGGCCTGGACTGTCTTAAAATGAAAGAGGGAGGATGCGGATTTACCTGCAGCCTGAGCGAAAATGATATTGTATACGGTCTGGGGCAGCAGATAAGAGGGATCAATAAACGGGGCTGGGTCTACGAGAGCTGGTGCTCAGATGATCCTGATCATACAGAGAATAAAAGATCCCTGTACGGTGTCCATAACTTTTTGATCATTGACGGAAAAGAATGCTTTGGGATCTTTGTGGACACACCACAGAGAGTGCGGTTTGACATCGGATATACAGACCGGGATATCCTTGATGTGTCCATGGCGGCGAATGACTATTATCTGTATCTGATAAAAGGGGATGACCCTGAAAATATTGTAAAAGAATTCCGCAGGATAACAGGGAAGAGCTACATTCCTCCGAAATGGGCTTTTGGATACGGCCAGAGCCGCTGGAGCTATAGGGATGAGGATGAAGTCAGGGAGGTAGTCCGCAGGCACAGAGAAAACAATATTCCCCTTGACAGCGTTTATCTGGATATAGACTATATGGAAAGGTATAAGGATTTTACAGTCAATGAGGAAACCTTCCCGGATTTCGCAGGATTTGCAGAAGAAATGCGGGAACAGGGAATACATCTGGTGCCAATCATAGATGCCGGAGTGAAAATAGAAGAAGGGTATGACATCTATGAGGAAGGTACAGAAAAAGGGTATTTCTGCCGCAAGGAGGACGGGACATACTTTACGGCCGGAGTGTGGCCGGGACGTGTGCACTTTCCCGACATGCTGAATGATGAGGCAAGGGAATGGTTCGGCAGCAAATATAAGTTTCTGCTGGACCAGGGGATTGAAGGCTTCTGGAATGACATGAATGAGCCGGCCATCTTTTATTCAGAGGACCATCTGAATGAAGTATTTGAACAGCTGGAGGAATATAAGGACAAGAACCTGGATGTGAATACATTTTTTGAATTCCAGGATCTTGTAAGGAGTATTGCCAACAACCCTGAAGATTACAGGAGCTTTTACCACCAGTATAAAGGGGAGAAGATAAGGCATGACAAGGTTCACAACCTCTTCGGGTATTACATGACAAGAGCGGCAGGGGAAGCATTTGAGAGGCTCATGCCTGAGAAAAGAATACTTATGTTTTCCAGGTCGTCGTATATTGGCATGCACCGTTACGGGGGTATCTGGATGGGAGATAACCATTCCTGGTGGTCACATCTGCTCCTGAATATCCATATGCTGCCGTCCCTGAATATGTGCGGATTTTTGTATACAGGTGCAGATCTGGGCGGTTTTGGCTCAGACGCAACAGAGGACCTTCTGATGCGCTGGCTGGAGCTGGGTATATTTACGCCTCTTATGAGAAACCATTCTGCATCAGGTACGAGAAGGCAGGAAGCATACCAGTTTAAGAAGCTGGAAAGCTTTGCTGGTATCATTGGGCTGAGATACGGGCTGCTCCCATATCTGTACAGTGAATATATGAAGGCTGCCATCAAGGATGAGATGCTCTTCCGTCCCCTGTCTTTTGTATACAGAGATGACAGCCAGGCAAAGCTTGTGGAAGACCAGCTGCTGGTGGGAGAAAGTATAATGATCGCCCCTGTATATGAGCAGAATGCCCAGGGACGCTGTGTATACTTGCCGGAAGATATGAAAATGTACCGCATGCGCAGCCTGGAGGATATGGATACAGAGATCATGGAAAAGGGATACCACTATATCCAGGCCAAACTGGACGAAGTCCTTATGTTTATCAGGCCGGACCATCTGGTGCCTGTATCCTCAGGGGGCCGCTGTGTGGAAGAAGTAGACGAGAACAGGCTGAGAGTACTGGGATATATAAAAGATGGCGCCGAATATGAACTGTATCAGGACAACGGATATGAGAAGGATTACAATATACAGAGGCATACATCTGTAATTGTTTTGACGCCAGGCGGCCAGCTGGAGGAGACATCCTGCTGGAAGCAGATGCCGGATGGAATGATTGTAAAAAAGTAGAATAAAGAACAGCCGGATGAGCTGTCTTAACCGCTGCAAAGCCGCATAAATATTATATTTGTGCGGCTTTGGCGGTGAGAAAATTCCGATTGCAGTTTTATGACACCTGATGCTTCTTAAATCCCAGCTTTGCCAAAGGAAGCATGATCACTGCCAGAGCAGCATACAGAATCGTCCTGACGTAAAAAGCGTCTAAAACAAAGCTTCCAAATTGGTAAGATATATATTTGCTGACTTCGGGCATGGAGGCACGGTATGGCAGCAGAAACAAAGTCTGATTGTATATTCCCGAGGTACCATCAGGGGACAGGAAGATGGGAATAAAAAGGACAGGCACAAGCACAGTCAGCACAATATACGGACTTTTCATTTTTGCGGATAAGAGCAGCGTCAAACTGATCATGGCTATCAGGATCATATATACAACACCCAGACTAATTAGTGTGGCCTGCAGAAATGTATAGGGGTAAGGTACAGTTGTGCCTGCAGCCTGCAAAGGCAGGTTCCATCCATCTGCGCCAAATGCTGCAAGAGGTATTCCGAAGGCGGCTATAATATGAAGCGTAAAGGCAAGCAGTCCAAACAGAAGCGAAGCTATGATTTTTGCTGCTGGCAGTTTTGTTTTGCCGTATTTTGCAGATAAAATCACGGCATCTGTTCCGGCCTGATATTCACCGGAAAAAACAGGGGCAAGCACGATACATATTGCCAGAAGTGCAAACATCAGCAGCTCAAAGCTGCTTATGATTGTTGTCCACGCTTCATGGTAGCCGTATTGAAAAGGTTCTTCCACATTGCTGTTCATCTTCCGCCAAAACGCTTTTTGTTCTTCGGACAATTCACGGGACGGAGTATTAAGCAGCTTTTCAATCTTATCTTCCCTTGCCTGATAGAAGTCTGTACCTCCTCCTGTTATGTCCAGATCCGGCAGTTTATTATATCCAGCGCTTTCACCTGGAGCAGCATATGTTGAGGCGATCGTATTAAGCAGTTTTTCTCTCGGAGCGATATTGTTCCAGTATGCGTCACCTATTAAAAATTGTTCATTTCCGTCATAGCCCACATTATTGGGATCCTTAAAAAGTTCTTGTACCTCACGGACTGTCTGGGTGATATATTCATTTGTCAAAAGAACAGATACAGCTGAGAATTGCTCTTTCTCATAGGCAATACCTTTAGTTCCTTTTAGTACACCGTCTTTATTGTATGTCTGAAACTGCAGAACCGGAAGACCAAAAAGGAAGGCTGTTACAAGCAGGCTTACAGCCATGATGATCAATGTAGATTTTTTTCGCAGTATTTTTAGAAATTCACATCTTACCAGCATTTTACTACTCACTCCTTTCATTCTGAGCTTCTTCCCCAAAATAGTACAAGAATAGATCCTCTAAACTCGGCGGAACGGTAAATGCACCCGCAGCCGGGGATGTTTCATGGATAATGCGCAGACGCACCATATTGTTTTCGTGGTGGAGATTGACTACGGAAAAACGCCTGCTATATTCTGCGGCTTCACGGCTGTCCGCCACAATCTCCCATACCTTGCCGTCAATGCAGTCAGTAACGGTAGCCATAGGTTCCTGCAGTAAAAATCTGCCATCCTTCATCATTAAGATCGTATCTGCAATATAGGAAACATCAGAAACAATGTGGGTGGATAAAATGACGATTTTTTCCTTTGCAAAGTCAGATATCAGATTACGGAAGCGCACGCGTTCTTTCGGGTCAAGCCCGGCCGTGGGTTCGTCCAATACAAGAATGGACGGATCGTTCAATTCAGCCTGTGCTATTCCTAACCGCTGCTTCATTCCGCCGGAGTAGGACCTGATCTTTTTATTTGCCACATCACTTAAATTAACCATTTCTAATAATTTCTCAGTGCGTGTTTTGGCTTCTTTTTTGTCAAGTCCTTTTACTGCCGCCATATAGAGCATAAATTCACGGGCGGTAAAGTCAGGATAAAATCCCAGATCCTGCGGCATATAGCCCAAATGAGAGTAATAGCGCTGCCCAAGATCTTCAATGGTTTTCCCATTTAAATATATATTGCCGGAAGCAGGCCTTAGTACGCCGCATATCATTCTCATTAAAGTTGTTTTCCCAGCACCATTTGCGCCGAGCAAACCATATATGCCTGGTTTTAAAACAGTGCTCACATCATTGACAGCGTATTTTGTACCATAGCGTTTACTCAAATGCTGTAATTGTAATTTCATTGCGGACCTCCCTATATTTAATTATAGGCGCATAAAAAAGAAAGCAGCCTATGCTTTATAGAATAGACTGCCTGTCTTATGTGTGGTTTTTTCCTGTCTTAATTTAACCTTAATTAGTAACTGTTCAGTACCTTCACAGTTACATGCAAAAATCCATTTAAAATCGCCTCCGGCGATGGGATTTTTGCACCCTTGAATCATTTTCTTACGGTCTGTGCAGTAAATGCACAGACCTGCTGAATAGTTGCCTTAGTTATCAGCATTCTCATTTTTCAGCGGGAGTATGATTAAAAACTCCGTACCCCTGCCGGGTTCGCTGCTGACTGTAATATCGCCGCCGTGAAGTATTATAATCTGCTTTGCAATTGCAAGGCCAAGGCCGCTGCCCTCCGGCTTTTTTTGAGTATCTGTACCTCTGTAATAACGGCGCCATAAGCCTGACAGCTCCGCTTGACTCATGCCTTTCCCATTATCACGGATGGAAATATGAAATCTGTTTTCAGATACTTTACTGACGGATATTTTTACTTTTGTATCAGGGCCATTATGCACAAGGGCATTGATAATAATGTTTTGAACAGCGCGGCAGATCAGATCAGGGTCAAACTCTGCTGTCATTTCCGGCATACTGCTTTCAAACTCTATCACACGTTCCGAAAAACCAGGATCATTTGCAATATCGATCACTAATTCTTTTAAGAAACGTATGGTCCTGATTTTTTGCGGGGTATATGGGATAACACCGGCCTCAAGCTGATATGTCAGCTTCAGGTCATTTATCAGATTTTCAATATAGGTTACGTTTTTTAAGATGATTTTCCCATAGTCACGAACCGTCTTTCGGTCAGGGCTGCTGCCGTCCGTAAGAAATTCAGCATATCCTTTTATGGGGGAAAGGGGTGTTTTTAAATCGTGAGTAATATTTGCAATCCACTCTTTTCGGGTGCGGTCTGTCTCTTCCTGGATTTCGCTGCTGCGCCTTATTTCCATGTCCATCTGATTCAAGGCGCCGTAAACCTCGCCGAATATACCTGTTTCCTTTGCAGGCTTATAGCAGTGAAGGGATATCTTTCTAATACTGTCCATGATGGCTGATAATTTCCGTGAGAGCCAAAAGGCATATACAAATGCACAAATAACAAGCATACAGGCAGCGATCAATATTATATTTCTCACCATTGGCGACAGCCGGGCTACGTTTTCGCCATTATAGTATAACGTATATTTTCCTACGGCATATGGAAAGCCTACTATATAATTCAAAGTTTTATCGGAATCTTCAAAGCTGCTGATAAAAAGAGTATTTCCATCTTCAGATTTGCCTGCAGCAAGAGTTACAAGTTCCGAAATACTGTATTCTGCCGGATAGTTTTCTGGCTTATTGTGGGAAAATACCTCCTGTCCTGCTTCATCAATAATCTGTACCCATAATCCATATTCATCTAATCTGTCAAGTCCGATCTCCTTTACACTGACGGTTTCATCTTCATACTCTATCCATATAGAAAAATTGTTGGTAAATGTATTTGGCCATGAAGCAAGGCTTAGTCCCTCCGGCTCCGGAATGGAAAAGGCATAGTAAAACATACCGATTGCCAAAGCTACGATTATGAGGAATAAGGCGGACAGAAAAGCGATGATACGCAATAAGGGACTATATTTTAGTCTGTTTTTCATAGGGATTCACCAACTTATAGCCTAATCCTTTCATTGTAATGATATATTCAGGAGCTGCCGGATCACTCTCCAGCTTCTCCCTCAAATGCCGGATATGCACCATGATCGTGTTGTCACAGCCAAAGCTGTCCTCCCCCCAAACTGTTTCATACAGACGTTCCCTGCTGATAACACGCCCGGTATTCTGGGCTAAATAATGTAAAATTTCAAACTCACGTGCAGTTAATCCTATTTCCCTGTTGTCTTTCATAATGCGGCAGCCGTCCGGGTCAATGGTGATTGCCCCAATTTTAATCAATTGGGCCTGTACCGGGCTCTGTTTATACTCAGCCCGGCGCAGCTGCGCTTTTACACGGTAAGCTATTTCTTTTGGGCTGAAAGGCTTTGTTACATAGTCATCGCCCCCGACAGCCAGGCCAAGTATTTTATCAACTTCATCATTCTTTGAAGAGAGAAACAAAATAGGGCAATGAGAAAACTGCCTGATCTGTCTGCAGACCTCATAACCGTCCAGATCCGGCAGCATGACATCTAAAATAATAATGTCCGGCTGTTCTTTTTTGCAAAAATCTACAGCGTTTAACCCTGTTGTAACTTTGATTATGTTGTGAAAGCCTTCAATTGTTAATGCTTTTTCAAGCAAGTCTAAAATATCCTGCTCGTCATCCACAACCATTATTTTATATTTATTCATCAGATATATTCCTTTCGTGATGGTAACTGTTTGGCATCTTCACAGTTACATGCAAGAGGCGTGACTTTTTGTGCAAAGTTTTTCCTGTATATGGCGGGGCTGTACCCAAAGTGTCTGCGGAAGGTTTCTGTATAGTAGCTGGGGCTGCAGAATCCTGTGTCGCAGCCTATTTCCGCGATGCTCATATCAGTCTCCCGCAGCAGTTCCAGGCTTTTGTCCAGCCTGTAGTCTGTCAGATACCCGTTAGGCGTCTTGTGCAGATAACTCTGGAAGATAGAACAACAGCTGCTCTTGCACACGTTTCCGGCAGAGGCTATTTCATCCAGGGATATTTTTTCACGGTACCGGTTTTGTATAAAACCCATCATATCCCTGAGGGATGTCAGCCTCTGGCTGGGCTTGGGCGCCTGTTTTACCGCCGGAGGCATATGCTCATATAGTATCGCCCATATATGAAAGAAAAGGCTCTGTATCCGGAGCATAGATGCCGGTTCTGATTTATCATAATATATCTGCCGTACAGAGGCAAGTATCTCATTTTCCCAGCAGGTATCAGAGGATAAGAACCTGTAAGCAAAGTCTGCATTTGACAATACAGGAGAAACATAATTTTCTTCCATCTCCCTTGTAGTACAGAGCAGGACAGGATGAAGCAGGACACAGATAAATTCACACTCGGAGAAATCTTTAGAATATCCATAATGCAGCTGACGGGAATTCACAAAAATGCCGCTGCCCTCCTTCAAAGTTACTATATTTCCATTTACATTATAATTCATATGCCCGGACAGTACTGCAATAAGTTCCACATCATCATGCCAATGGCTAGCTGCGGCATAATTGGGATAGTAGGAGAGGTACCCTTTACGGGCATACACAGGAAAGTGCGGAGTATCATAATGTACCCTCTCTGAGCGGTCATCTTTTAAATCAATAGTAATATTCATATTCTGCTACGTCATAACCTTTCTGCCGAAGGATGTCCGGCTTACTATGGAACTATTATAACATAGAATAGAAGATTGTTATAGGATTATGTAATATGTTGATTGTTGAGGGAGGGGGGATGGAATATTATTATAGTGTTTAGGGGAGGAGAGGAGGACGCTTTGCATTTTATGATGTGAATCAGCTGGAGGGGCAGGTGTGGGGAGAGGTTCGCGGTTCAGTCCAAACCGCTGCGGAGTGAAACTCTAAGGCTCCGGAATCTGCTTGAACCGCGAAAGTCGGCCGGAAACTCGGTCCGTTTGCCTGATGCAAACGCCCCTCAGACAGCTCCGGCCTTGAGCGCAAGCGCTCACTTTCGCTGACCGCAGATACCAGAGCCTAAGAGTTTCATCTTCCTCGCTACAGTCCTTCACCACAAACCTCTCCCCACACCTGCCCCTCCCGCTGATGCCAAGTTTATCGGTGCAAAGCTGGCTCCTGCAATGAGGCTGGGGATGGGTGGGACCACTACGTTATTGGATTTCAGTAAATATGTTGGAAACGATTATTATCTGGGATCAAAATATTATATATGATATTTGATTTCTTTATATTTATATTGAATCAGGTACTAAATTTGTAGGTATATTGAATCGTATTTTGAGAATATCGGATTTTAAAAGCGGGGATCTTATAGGAAAAATTTTAATAAAGTTTTTTTCTATACATAGTAGTTTTTCACATCCACTACAGCCTGTTTATAACAGCCAGCTTTGTGCCGAAAAACTTGAAGCTGTCAGGCAGGGCAGGGAAGGGGGTCAGGGTGGCGGACTATAGTGAGGACATGAAACTCTTAGGCTGCGGGGAACGCGATTAGCAAAAACGAGCGCTTGCGCTCGAGGCCGGAGCTGTCTGAGGGGCGGTTGCATCGGCAAACGCACCGAGTTTCCGGCCGCTTTTTGCGGTTCTAGCGTTTCACGCAGCCTTAGAGTTTCAGGACGCAGCGGTTCGGACAGAACCCTGACCCCCTTCCCTGCCCTGCCTGACAGCTCACTATCCATCAACACAAAGCGTCTTGTTACTATCTTAAACAGCAATTTTCGAACAGGAGCATAAAAACATGAATTATAAGAAAGATTTCTACAAAAAATTAATGACCCTCGTAATCCCTATTGCATTTCAGCAGTTTATGCTGGCGGCGGTCAGTGCTTCTGACGCGGTTATGCTGGGGGCGGTGAGTCAGAATGCACTTTCGGCCGTATCACTGGCAGGGCAGATCCAATTTGTATTTAACCTTTTTCTGGCCGCACTTACTATTGGAACCAGTATGTTTGCAGCACAATACTGGGGGAAGGGGGATACAGATTCTGTTGAAAAGATCCTGGGGATCGTATTGCGTGTATCTGCAGCGGTCGCAATCGTATTTTTTGCAGGCACGCTGCTGATTCCGGGATATCTGATGAGGATCTTTACGCCGGAACAGGACCTGATCGAGAAAGGCGTGCTCTACTTAAGGATCGTGGGGGCTTCTTATCTGCTTACGGGGGTCTCACAGATATATCTCTGTATAATGAAAAATAGCGGACATGCGGCAAAAAGCACTGTGATAAGTTCCAGTGCAGTAATACTGAATATTGTTCTGAATGCAGTATTTATATTTGGGCTGCTGGGTGCCCCTGAAATGGGAATAGCGGGAGCGGCCATCGCAACAGTGATTTCCAGGTGTGTTGAGCTTTTATGGGTGCTGGCTGAATCCATGAAAAAAGGATACATCAAGATAAGGATTTCATATCTACTGCACAAGGATAGATTATTGAGTAAGGATTTGTGGAGATATACTATGCCTGTCTTGGGAAATGAGCTTGTGTGGGGGTGTGGTTTTACCATGTATTCTGTGATCATGGGGCATCTGGGAACGGATGCGGTGGCAGCTAATTCTGTTGCCAACGTGGTTAAAAATCTGATTGCCTGTTTCTGTATGGGACTGGGCAGCGGAGGCGGAATCATTGTAGGAAATGAACTGGGGCGCGGAGAATTGGAGAAAGCCAGAGAATATGGCAGACGGCTATGCGAAATGTCTATTATCAGCGGACTTTTATCAGGGCTTCTGCTTCTGGCCCTGAGTCCGGCAATTATGAGAGCTGCCAGCCTCAGTACACAGGCGGAGGATTATCTGGGATGGATGCTGGCCATGTGTGCTTTTTATATGGTTGGGAAATCAGTGAATTCCACCACCATTGCCGGTATTTTCTGTGCCGGAGGTGATTCTAAATTTGGTTTTAAATGTGATGCAGTGGTGATGTGGCTGATAACCGTGCCTCTGGGGTTTGCAGCAGCATTCTGGCTGAACCTGCCTGTTGCTGCCGTCTACTTTATTATAAATATGGATGAGATGATCAAGCTTCCGGCAGTCTATAAACACTACAAAAAGTATATATGGGTGAAGGACCTCACCAGGTGCAGGGACTCCGCAGCTGATCAGATACAGCCCGCCAGTCCTGTCAGCCTTCGGAAGGCAGAATCTGATTAGAAGACTGAATCTGATTAGAAGGCAGGATCTGATCGGAAGGGAGGATTCGGTCAGAAGGAGACAGCGGCGGGAATGGCACACTATTTTGAACAGTACAGGTCAGGATCTCAGCCTGTACTGTTCAGGCGTCATGCCTTCCTTTTTCTTGAATACTCTGAAAAAGTATTTTACATTATCATATCCCACAGATTTTGCAATCTGGTACATCTTGCGGTCCGTTGCAGACAGCATTTCTTTAGATTTTTCTATCCTGACAGAGTTTACATAATCCACGAATTTCTGGCCTGTTCTTTTGCGGAACAGGTGGCTGAAATAATCAGGATTCAGATAAAAATAGCAGGACATCAGCTCTGTGGTAAGATTTTTCTGGTAATTTCTTTCTATATAAATTCTGGCTTTTTCAATTACATCATCCACTGCATATACATTATTATTATTTAAGGCTGTGGTCAGATTAGTAAAGAAGTTCTGATAGTATTCTATCAGTTCATCCAGGCTGAATATGCTTTTTACAATATTCTGCATGCTGATGGAGGGCTTAAACTGCTTGGAATAATAATTCATAATTGGCCAGCATTGGTTAGTCAGGCTGTACAGATAGTATTTAACATCGCCAAGTGTCAGTGACTGTGCGGAAAGACAGCAGCGGCTTAAGTCATACAAAAGCTCCCTCACCTGCACGTTCATTCCTGATTCAAGGCGGAACAGAAATTCATCTTTTTTCTCCCAGGCAATCTCCTGGAAATCCTTTTCTCCTGTATAGAAAAAATAATATTGCTGGCTGTCATAGAGAGGCTGGGTATTCAGTGCGGTACAAGTCTCATCGTAGGCTGCGGGAAGCTGGTCCAGACAGCTGTGCATGCCGCTGATGCCGAACCGGACATAGACCTTATTATCATTTAAGAGGGCGGAGAGCCCCTGCATGATCTGGCAGCAAAGTTCACGGCTTCTGGGAATACTGGGGCCGGGGACTGACAGGAGGACAAAACCCTGGTACAGGTTATTCAGGTGTGCCAGGTACAGAGCGATCTCGTGAAAGCCTGAGTCATCCAGATAAGCCTGGACGGCTGCTCCGTCAAGAGGATTAGTGGCGTTGAAGGTTATCAGGAATAGCCCTTCCTGAGCATTTAGAAATCCCAGCTGGGAAGATGTGATTTCCACTGAGTCCACGGGATTTCCAAGGACAAGGTTCCGGAGCATCTGGAGATCATATTCATAGTAAGCCTGTTCCTTTGCTTTTTCGCTGCTGGAGATCTGCATATTTATAGTTGCGGCACTATTTAGACGTTCCATCGCCTTTTGCACTGTCTCCTGCATTTGTTTTCTGGAAAAGGGTTTAAGAACATAGTCAATGGCATTGGCGGACATGGCAGTCTTGATGTAGTCAAAATCTTTGTAGCCGCTGATGACGATAAGCTGCAGGTCAGGATAATGTGCAGTGAGGTAGGGGAGCAGCTGAGAACCGGACATGATGGGCATCTGCATGTCAATGATGGCTATATCAGGCATGGAAGACTCTATCAGGCTGACAGCGTCCCGGCCATTGGCAGCCTCCCCGCAGCAGGAGAGCTTGCCGGACAGAGGCTCCAGCATTTTTTTGATACCGGAGCGGATGACTGATTCATCATCTACAATAATATATCGGAACATTTATTTTCCCTCCAGAATAGGTAATTTTATAGTGATCGATGTGCCATGCCCGGGACTGCTGTCTATAGAGAGACCATAGTTGTCCCCATAATAGAGGCGGATACGGCTGTCTATATTTTTGATACCGATCCCGCTGTTGCTCCGGTGTCCCAGCTCGGTGAATGCAGCTTCCTCCTTCAGAGAACTCAGAAGAGCATCCAGCTGTCTGTCTGTCATGCCCTGTCCATCGTCAGCTACGGTGAGCAGGATAAAGGGCGGCTTCAGTGAACCTGTTATTTCTATCAGACTTCCCACCTGGCAGTTTTGCAGGCCGTGGATGATAGCGTTTTCCACAAGCGGCTGAAGGATAAGCTTCAGGACATTCAGTGACATCATGGATTCAGGCAGGTTAACCGTGAAACGGAATGCATTGTCAAAGCGGATGGACTGGATCATAATATAGTCGTTTACATGGTTCAGCTCATCCCGGATCGTGACAAGCTCGCTTTTTGTCTTAATGGCATAGCGGAACATATTGCCAAGTGATATAGACATAGTTGAGAGACGTTCACTTCCGTCTATCTCAGCAATACTGCTGATAGAAGCCAGGGTATTAAATAAAAAGTGAGAATTGATCCGGGCCTCCAGAGACTTCATCTGCGCGTCCAGGGTGATCAGTTTGTTCTGGTACTCATTTTTTATGTAGGTATTCAGTTTCTCGGCCATATTATTGTATTCATTATACAGAGTGCCTACCTCATCAGTACGGTCGGGATACTCGTGGGCGGGAATCAGACCACTGCCCTCCTGTCTTGACATGATATGGCTCAGATGAATGATCGGCTGGGTCAGGTAATGAGACAGCACATAAGCCAGAACCAGGGAGATCAGGAGGCTCGTCAGGGCCAGGGCGATCAGTATCAGCCCGGTCAGGTTGAATTCTCTTGAGAGGCGGTCGTAGTTAATGGCTGCTGTAAGCTCCAGAGAAGAATCACGGATGCCGGCAGACATTGTCTGCGTGCTATGCTTTAAAAAGTCTCCCTGCCCGTTATCTGTATTACTGATGTATACGGTATCCTGTGTATCTGTATTTTTCAGTTCAAAGGTTACGATGTCCGGCAGTGCATTGAGATTGCTCAGATCAAATATTTCAGGGGAGCAGTTCATTAACAGTACACCCAGATATTTGTGGGAATAGATATCATAGAGGTATTTAGCGAAAAACACGGAATCATCTCCCCCTGTAAACATTGTATCATGAGAGGAAATATTGCTGATATACAGCTGGCCTTTTAAGGCAAAGGCTTCCTGGAACCAGTCCTCTTCTGCAGGATCATATTGGTACAGGAGCTTTGATCTAGAGTTTCCGTCATAATTAAAAGTCACGCCGCTGGGTGTGAAGATATACAGACCATATATAAAATCATATGTATTCAGGATATTGGAGCAGAGATATTTCATATTCTGCTTAGTCTGGTAGATGGCAAGGGGGGAAGTGTCGGCGTCCTCACCTGCATAAGGCTTCAGATTCTGAATCAGGGAATTATTTCCATTCGAATAAAAGGTAAATAAATCTGCAGCACGCCTGACATCCTCCAGAGCATCGTTTGTCTGCTGGACTGCCTTGCCGAAGATGTTTGCGGAATACTCATCCATCTGGTTCTGGGTTGTTGTGTAGTAACGGTAATAAGCCACAGATGATATTAATAATATGGGGACTGCGGCAATCAGAAAGAATATGATAAAGAATTTACTGCGCAGCTTCATGAAGGTAATCTCCTGTCTAAAAATCTAAGAAAAGTATACCACACGTCCTCTGAAAAGTATACCGGGACTTTGCTATAATGAAATCACCAACAGGAAAGACTGTAAAACAAATAAGAAAACACAAGAATTGGGAGGAACAACATGAAAAAAAGGATTTTAACATTAATGCTTGGTTTAACAATGACTGTGTCTGCAATGGCAGGCTGCAGCTCATCCGCAGACAGCACAGAAGCGGCACCCGCAGAAGAGAAAGCAGGAAACACACAAGAGACAGCTGCAAAAGAAAATATTTCCGCTGATAAGGTGACAGCGGATGCGGGAGGAGAAAAGGCATCGATCAGGGTACTTTCTGCCATGCAGATCGTAGATGAAGAGATGATGCAGGAATTTATGGATGCCAATCCTGACATTACTGTAGAATTTGAATATGTGGATTCAGGAAATTATTCAGCTAAATTCGCAGCGCTGGCATCTGCCAATGAACTGCCGGATGTATTTTGGACCCAGACAGGATATTATTGTGACCAGATCAAGGAGGGACTGCTGATGGACCTGTCAGATGCCATGGCATCCAACTCCTATGAAGGTGACAAGGCGTGGAAGGATACTTTTATTCCGAACCTTCTGACTAATTTTGAAAATATTGCTCTGAGCGGATGCGGGGAGATGGAATCATACGATTACGGAGTGCCGTTTACAATGACTACAGTGGCAGTTATGTATGATAAAAAGATATACGATGATCTGGGACTTTCTGAGCCGGAGACGTGGGACGCATTTATGGATAACTGCAAAGCCGTGAAGGACGCAGGCTATACGCCTCTGACAGTACAGAGCAATGTCTGTGCCGACTGGATCCCAAGGCTTCTGTGGGACCAGTACTGCCGTGATGAGATTGAAGTACAGGGACTTAGCTTTGCGGATAAAGGCATGACCTTTGAAGCTGAATCTGTAAAGAAAGGACTGAGCCAGTTTAAAGAGATGTGGGATGAAGGATATCTGGCAGAGAATTATTTTACAGCTGACATTGATACAACAGCCCAGATGTTCCTTCAGGGAGAGCTGGCACAGGTACTGATCGCACCGGATAAGATCTCATATATTATGGATAATGCACCGGAGACAATGGAGCTGGCTACATTTGCTCTTCCAGGAGCTGCAGGGCTTCCATCCAGATCTTTGGGCGGTTCCAGCAATATCTTTGCAGTGAGCGCCGATACAAAGGAGCCGGAGGCAGCTGTCCGCTTCCTGAAATATCTGACCTCCAGGACAAATTTTGAGACTGCAGAAACTTTGAAATATTCTAACTCCGGGCTTGAGGGAGTGGACAAGGGAGAAGAGCTGAACCAGATACTGGCAGGGTATGCAAAAGCGGCGGACGGCGGCTTCTGCCCGGATGTATTTGTTCCGACAAACGCCAGCACTGAGATAAGCAGCCAGTTCAGGGATGACCTGCTGCCAAATTACCTTCTGGGAGATATCAGTCTGGAAGATGTATGCAGCCGGCTGCAGGAAATGTATGATTCCTACCTGGAAGATCTGTAAGGGATGAAGCTGCTGCCCTGGCTGGGCCGGGCAGCAGCTGTCCGGCCGCATCTGAAAAGCAACGGAGGAAAAGAAATTGAAACATAAAACAAAAAATTCGTTATTAAAAGATTTAAAGGAAAGTATACCAGGTTACCTGCTGGTACTGCCTACCATAGCCACGCTGATCATTTTTTTGTATATCCCGTTCTTTAATGCATTCAGAATCAGCTTATATAAATATAAAGGCTACGGGGCACTTACAAAATTTATCGGGCTTGACAATTATGTGACAGTATTGAAGGATAAACATTTTTATGAGGCATTCCTACATACCTTTGAGCTGATCGGATGTGACCTTGTTATATCTATAATCATTGGTTTTCTGCTGGCTTATGTGATGTTCAGGGGAATCAGGTTTAAACGGTTTTTTAATACATCTCTTTTTATCCCTTACCTGATCTCTATGGTAGTGGTGGGATGTATCTGGAAGATACTGTATGATCCCACGATCGGTCCGCTGAACCAGCTGCTCAAAGCAGTCGGGCTGGAAAGCCTGGCGCAGGCGTGGCTGTCCCAGAAGTCCACATCTCTGCCATCTATCATCATCACCTGGATATGGCGCACCATACCCTTTAATATGCTGATCTGTTACGCAAATATCATGAATCTGTCAAAGGACTATCTGGAAGCTGCGGACATCGATGGTGCAAACCAGTGGCAGAAGCTGCGCTACATTATTATTCCGCATATGAAGCCTACATTTATGACGCTTGCTATCCTTACTGTCACAAATGACTTAAGAGCATTTGACCTTATATGGGTTATGACAAAAGGAGGACCCGGCGGGGCTTCAGATGTCATGACTTCGTATGTATACTCAAAGGCATTTGTCTCACAGCAGTTTGGGGCTGCAACCTCAGCCTCCATTATTATGATGGTGGTCATGATAGGGCTTACTGTTCTGCTTCAGGTGGCCAAGGGAAGAAGAGGAGGCGGGGAGAATGCATAGACAGAAAAAAGAAAAAGGCAGAAGTAAGAATGTATCTGTTTTTGTATTCATCATTGTACTTCTGTATGCACTTATTTCATTATATCCCCTTATCTGGGTGGTGCTGCAGTCATTTAAAACTGAGCCGGAATTTTTGAGCAGCATCTGGTCACTGCCGTCCTCCCTCCATCTGGATAATTACATTACGGCGTTTACTAAAGGGAACCTGGCAGTCTACCTGAAAAATACTGTCATCAATACAGGTGCTACACTTGTAGTGGAGATCGTATTTATCACTCTTGCAGCATTTGCTTTTTCTAAACTGAAGATGAAGTTTAAAAATGTGATATTTTATATGATACTTATCAATATGCTGATCCCGACGCCGATCATACTTTTGCCTATGTACCTTCAGGTAATTAACCTGAATATACAAAATACACTGGCGGCTATTGTATTTCCATATTTTCAGGGTTTTGCCCCTCTGGGACTGATCCTGCTGAAGAATTATATGGATGGCATCCCGAATGAGATTATTGAAGCGGCCAAGATAGACGGCTGTTCCACCCCAAGGATACTGCTGAGCATAATGGTGCCTCTTGTAAAGCCAATGATGGTCACTCTGGCTATACTGGGAGGGATGAGCGCCTGGAATGAATATATGTGGGCACTGGTGTCCATAAGTGACACTTCAAAGTATACTCTTTCCGTGGGCATTGCGATCCTGAAGGACAAGATATCAACGCTTGGATATACACCTGTGCTGGCTGCACTGACTGTGGGGGCAATGGTATTTGTAATTATATATCTGGCAGCGCAGAAGACCTTTGTGCGTTCCATCACGGAAGGTGCCGTAAAAGGCTGATCTTACAGGGAGGAATATATGAACAGAGAATTAGAACTTAAGAAGGAGGATGGCCGTAAACAGGCATCCTCCTTCTCAATAGAAGAGTTTAGAAAACCGTCTGCCAGACACCGGGGCATGCCTTTCTGGGCTTGGAATACCAGGCTTAAAAAAGAAGATCTGGAATGGCAGATCGAGCAATTCCGGGATATGGGCATGGGAGGATTTTATATCCACACCCGCGTAGGTCTGGACACCCCTTACCTGGGGGAAGAATTTATGGACTGCGTAAAGAAAAGTGCCATGCTTGCAAAGGAGAAGGGACTTTTCTGCGGCCTGTATGATGAGGACCGGTGGCCTTCAGGTTATGCGGGAGGAATGGTGACAAAGAACAAAGAGTACCGCTGCAAGGCTCTTCTTATCACACCTTACCGTCAGGGCACCAAGCAGTATAAAAAACCTGAATTTGATTCAAGGGCAGCCTTTTCTCCTCAGGGGAATGGAATGTTTCTGTCAGCATACCAGGTGAAGCTGGACAGTGAAGGAAGACTTGAGGATTACATCAGATGCTGTGAAAATGAAGCTGAAAAAGAGGGATACAGGCTCTGGTACGTATATGTGGAGACAGCTTACGACAGTCCCTGGTTTAATGATCAGGCATATGTAGATGCATTGAATGAGAAAGCTATCGCCTGCTTTCTGGAAACAACGTATGAAAAATATTATGAAGCCCTGGGTGATGAATTCGGAGTCACCGTCCCCTCTATTTTTACAGATGAACCCCAATTAATACCGAAAGGGACTCTTGGCAGGGCAAAAGGACTGGAAGAAGTGATGCTGCCCTGGACAGGAGATTTTAAAGAGACCTTCGCACAGGAATACGGGGCGGATATTCTGGAGCATGTACCGGAGCTGCTCTGGGAGCTGGCAGGAAATCAAGTATCCCGGTACAGGTACTGGTACCACGACCACGTGACACAGAGATTTTCACAGGCATATGGCAGACAGGCAGGGAAATGGTGCAGGGAGCACAGGATCAGTCTGGGCGGACATATGATGGAGGAACCAGCGCTTCAGTCACAGACAAAAGCACTGGGCGAAGTGATGCGAAGCCTCAGCGGCTTTACATTGCCCGGGATCGACATGCTATGTGATGCCAGGGAGTATACGACGGCCAAGCAGGCACAGAGTATTTGCCATCAATATGGAAGAGAAGGAGTCATCAGCGAGCTGTACGGGGTGACAAACTGGGATTTTGACTTCAGGCGCCATAAGCTGCAGGGAGACTGGCAGGCAGCCCTGGGTGTGACAAACAGAGTACACCATCTGAACTGGATGAGTATGGCAGGGGAAGCTAAGCGGGATTACCCTGCGGCCATCGGTTTCCAGTCCCCATGGTACAGAGAGTATCCAGTGGTGGAGGATCATTTTGCCAGAGTGAATACAGCTATGAAGAGCGGAAGACCTGTGGTGCGAATAGGTGTTATCCACCCTGTGGAATCCTACTGGCTGTATTTTGGGCCGAATGACCAGACAGGGGGAATACGGGAAGAGCTGGAAACCAGATTTACACAGATCACAGAGTGGCTGCTGTTTGGAAATCTGGATTTCGATTATATATCTGAAGGCCTGATACCGGAGCTTTGGGATGGAAGACGGCTGGGCGCCATGGATTATGATATTATCCTGATTCCCGGATGTGTGACGCTCAGGGGTACGACTCTTCGTATGCTAAAGGATTTTCTTGACCTGGGAAAGCAGGTCTTATTTTTGGGAGAAGTTCCACAGCTGGTGGATGCAAAGGAGAGCAGGGAGGCAAAGAATCTGGCAGAGAGGTGCCTGCATGCAGAATTCACAGAACGTGCAGTGATGGAGGTACTTGAAGAGTACAGATTCCTGGATATCAGATATTTTGGCGAGAAACACCTGAAGAAACCAAATCACAAGAAAAACTGGAACGGAGAACGTGCGAAAAAGTATCTTTGCCAGGTCAGACAGGAGGAAGAAGGAGTCTGGGTATTTCTGGCTAATGGAAAAGCTCTGGAAAACCAGGATCTTATTCTGCCGGATGATCTGGAAATAAGATTTAAAGGCCTGTGGAAAGCGGTTATCTATGATACCCTGACGGGGACAGAACATAAGGCAGATGTCCTGCATGGACATGGGGCTACTTATCTGAATATAAGGATGTACGAGCAGGACAGCCTTCTGCTTTTGCTCATTCCGCTAAGTGGGGATAAGGCTGTATGTACTCAGGACATATCAGGGCAGGACAGGGGCATCTCCGGCAGTAAAATGCCGGCGGTACTCTGGGAAAAAAATCTGTTCCGTGAAAAGGTGGATATTGTATCAGAAGAGCCGAATGTGCTTCTGCTGGATCTGGCAGAGTATATGTTTGATGATGATGCGGACAGCGCCGGAGGACCGGAGGAGATCCTGCGCATAGACAATATCTTCAGGGAAAAGCTTGGTTACCCGCTGCGCAGGGCAGCTCTGGCACAGCCATGGACAGTAGAAAATAAAGAAGCAGAAAGGCATATCCTGTGCCTGAAATATATCATCCAATGTGCTGATGAGTTGAAAGGCATTAGCCTGGCTCTGGAGGCGGCGGAAAATACAGAAATTTTTCTGGATAGGAAAAGGCTTGAGAAGAAGATCACGGGGTATTATGTGGATCCCTGCATCAGCAGTGTCTTATTGCCGGACTTGTCTGAGGGTACTCATGAATTGCTGCTGAAGGTCAGCTTTGGCAGAAAGATAAACGTAGAGCCTTGCTATTTGCTGGGAGAGTTTGATGCAGAGCTGCAGGGGTCAGCATCCATACTCCGCAGGAAACGCAGCAGATATTCATGGCAGGGAATAGATGGGCAGGGGATGCCTTTCTACGGAGGTAATTTTGTATACAGAACAGAAATACAGCTGGATGAGGGATATTATGAGGCGGAGGTATCTAAGTTCAGGGCACCGCTCATTCTCGTAAAAGTAGATGGCAGTACTGCAGGCAGAATAGTATATTCCCCATACAGGGTCACATTTAATATCACAGAAAAAAAATCTCATGTGATAGAGTTTTATGTATTTGGAAACAGGGTAAATACATTTGGCGCTGTCCATAATTGTGATGAGAGGGAAATCTATTTTGACCCCAACGCCTGGCGGACGTCTGGTGAGGGATGGTCATACGAATACCAGCTGAAGAAGGCAGGGATCTTAAAGGCTCCTGTTATCAGAAAGCTGTCAGATAAATCAGAAGAGAGGCAGGAATAGGAAATGTTAGCAATTAAATATGAAAAGCCATGGGATGTAACGTGTGTAAATACAGAGAAGCCAGCGCCGGGGCAGGGGGAGGCACTGATAAAAGTCAGGTCTGCCGGCATATGCGGCAGCGACATAGGGGCATTCAGGGGAACTAACCCTCTTGTTACATATCCCAGGATCATTGGACATGAAATAGCGGGGGAGATCATATCCATCCCTGAAAATAAAAAAGGCTTAAAGGCAGGGGATCATGTGATCGTGGATCCTTATATGTACTGCGGCGCCTGCTATCCTTGTTCCCTGGGCAGGACAAACTGCTGTGAGGACCTGAAAGTGCTGGGAGTCCATGTGGACGGGGGGATGTCAGAGTATTTTACACATCCTGCAGATATGCTTTGGAAGCTTCCTGATGATATGCCCTGGGAACTGGCCCCGATTGCGGAGCCGCTGACCATTGCTCTTCACGGAATACACAGGGGCAGACTCAAAAAAGGAGAGCACGTGGCAATTATCGGTGCAGGCCCAATAGGAATACTGGCGGCAATGGGGGCGCTGGCTTACGGCGCAGAGCCTATTATGATTGACTTAGTGGAAGAAAGGCTGGAGGAGGCAAGGCGTCTTGGTGTCAGATACACGATCCAGTCAGGAAAAGAAGATGTGGCAGCAAAGACAGCCGGGTATACAGACGGAAGGATGGCAGAGCTTGTCATGGAATGCTCCGGAGCCAATGCAGCTATACAGATGTCTCTTGATATAGCGGCAAATGCCGGGCGTATTACATTCACCGGATGGCCGAAAAACGAAACACCGCTCATGACCGGGACGATTACAAAGAAAGAAGTGGATATCCTGGGGGCGAGGACAAGTGCAAATGAATTTGAGGAAGCTATTGAACTGATACATACAGGCAAAGTTGACGCGGGGAAAATACTGACAAAAGTCATCAGCCTGCAGGAGGCTCCGGAGGCTATAAGAGATATTGAAAAAAATCCGGGGAACTATATGAAAGTAAATGTTGTCATGTGAAAATGATATATCATCAGGAAGTATCTGAGGACTTCAGGCGTATATAAAAACAGAGAGTATAGGGCACAAGGGTGTCCATACTCTCTGTTTTTAGTAGTGATTGACACCAATGGATTCACCCGTTAGAATGAAACTAAGCCCGATACACCTGCATGCTGGAGCATTTTTCAAGCATGCTCAAGAGACGGCTGAATACAAGAAAAGTGACTGATTGCAGATGATGGAGATGGATGAAGAGATTAGGTGTCTGAAGGAATACAGAGACAAAAACAGGGATTATCCTGTGATATGGGCAAGATGCAGCCGAAGGCTGATAGAGCTGTACAGGCTGTCCGGGGAAGAAGCAGAGTACAAGGGGGAGCTTACTGATTATGTGCTGCATCACAGGCCGGAGCTGGAGCTGTACAGGGAATTAAAGAGCATATCACAGGAGGCAGAGTGGGAGGCAATAAGAGAAGAGCTCTTTGCCGGTGCGCCTTATGACTCGGCTAATTACATTTATTATGCGGAGGAAGGTTTGTATGAACGCATTCTGGACGGACTGCGTCATTCAGGTATTATATGCCAGCTGGACAGATATGAGCCTCTCCTGAGGGAACACTATCCCGCCCGGATCCTTCAGATGTATGAGGAATATGTAGTGATGAGGTCTGAGCCGGCCACAGACAGGAATACATACAGGCATCTGGTGGAATATTTAAAGAAGATGAAGAGCTATCCGGGCGGAGAAGAACGGGTGGATATGATCGTGCAGGACTGGAAGGCCAGATATGGCAGAAGGCATGCCATGATGGAAGAACTGGAGCAGCTTGAATGACATATGCATATGGGGAAAGGAGCAGGAGACATGAAGCTTTTATTAGTGGAAGATGAGGTTATGCTTTCTAAATTTTTGGCAAAGGGCCTGCGGAAGCTGGGATATGCAGTTGACTGTGCATATGACGGGGAAGAGGCTATGGATATGTACGAAATCAATGATTATGATCTGATGATCCTGGATCTGAACCTGCCTAAAAAGGATGGAATGGAAGTCCTTGAAACTATCAGAAAGAAAAACGGAGAGTTCAGGATACTTGTCCTGTCCGCCAGGAATGCAGTAGAGGATAAGATCGCCGGCCTGGACCTGGGGTGCAATGATTATCTGACAAAACCATTTGACTTTGCAGAGCTGGAAGCCCGCATCAGGAGCCTGCTCAGAAGAGAATTCAGGGTCAGGGACGTGAAGCTGCGCTGCGGCAGCCTGACTCTGGATACTGCGGCAAAAGCAGTATATGTGAAGGATGAAGAAGTGGCGCTGACGAAAAAGGAATATGCTCTGCTGGAATATCTGCTGAACCATATGGGGAATGTGGTCAGTACAGAGGAATTGATTGAACATGTGTGGGACAGTGACGCAGACTTATTTTCAAATTCATTTAAATTCCACATCCATTCATTAAAAAAGAAGCTGGATGGGGCAGGCGGGGCCGGGAGATATATTGTTAACCAGCGGGGACTGGGTTATAAGATATCGGAAGTGCAGGAGGAGAAGGAATGAAAAAAATAAGGACTCTGCAGTTTCAGATCACTCTTGTGGTGGGGATCCTGCTGGTGGCGGTCAGCATCATACTGACTGTAAATTCTATTTACTCTGCCAACAATTATTATGGCTTACTGCAGGACTATGAAGGTGAGTCTATAGAGCTGCTGCCGGAAATCGCTGCATCGGAGGCAATTTATGACCCGGAATTGATTGAGGAGGATAAAGTTACCTTTGCAGATATGATGATCTCCTTTTCAGTTCAGGGGCTGGTTGTCATGTTTGTTACAATAGCGGTTTCACTTCTGATCGTATACTGGATAACCGGAAAAATGCTGAGGCCGCTGTACCGGCTGACAGACTCTATACGCATCATTGATGAGAAGCATCTGCATAAAAGGCTGGAGAAAGTGCCGTCAACAGAAGAGATCGACCAGCTGACCAGATCCTTTAACAGCATGATGGACAGGCTGGAGGAATCCTTTCTGGTCCAGAAGAGATTTGCAGCCAATGCAGCCCATGAGTTAAAAACGCCTCTGGCAGTCATGAAGACAGGGCTGCAGGTATTAAAGATAGATGATGAGCCTTCACTGGAAGATTACGAGGAGGTCACAGACGGTATGGAGCAGAGCCTTGACCGTTTGATAAATACCGTGAACAGCCTTATGTTTCTGGCAGATGAAGGTTTGGCGGAGGAGTTTGAATCAAATTCACTTGGGGAACTTCTGGAGACGGCCGTTCAGCAGCTGGCGGGGAAGGCGGAGGAAAAAAAGGTCTCCATATATATGCAGTGCGGTGATTCCAGTATTATTGGAAGTCAGACGCTGCTGTACAGGATGTTTTATAATATTATTGAAAATGCAATTAAATATAATAAAGAGGGCGGAGAGATATATGTTAAGGCTGAACAGAAAGACCAGACCGTGACTGTTCAGATAAAAGATACTGGTGTGGGAATGGAGCCTGAGGATATTAAATATGTATTTGATCCGTTCTACAGGGCAGATAAGTCCCGTTCCCAGCAGATACAGGGGAGCGGGCTGGGGATGTCCATAGTAAAACTCATTGTCGAAAGATGCAGGGGCGATATTCGGATTGAGAGTGAGCCTGATGCAGGAACTACAGTAGAGGTACAGCTTCCGGTAAATACTGCCGGAACAGAAAAATAAAAAATTTTGAAAGCTTCAAAATCTAACTTTCTTCTAACTTTCTGTTTGTTATGATAGGCACGTAAACAAATACCGTAATCAATTTGGTTAGGAATATAATAAAAAATAGACAGGTAAAGGAGAAGATGATTTTGAAGAAAAAAAATTTAGCGCGATTTGCGGCAATAGCAGCAGCAGTGTCACTTGTATTATCAGGAAGCAGCACAGCGGTACAGGCCACGGACAGCCAGATAGATGGAGCTGAGCAGATAGAAGATGCGGGGGCGCAGGAAGAGGAAAACAGCAGAAAAATACAGCCAATGACTATTGAAGAGGCTGCGGAGTATCTTGCAAAAGCAGCAGATGACTACAATCCATCTGTTACAAAAGAAGAATTATTAAAAGGCTATGAGGGGACAGAGAATCAGAATATAAACCGTATACAGGCCCTTGTCATGATAAGCCGCGCCTTTGGCATCCTTCCTGAGCCTAAGGGCAATAATGCCAGGATCAGTGATGCTGGCGCCGGTTATTCAGATATACCCAAGGATGCGAAAAGTGAAGTGGAAAATCTGCTGAGGGGCGGTGTCCTCACGAGTACAGAAGACGGAAAGCTGAATCCCGAAGAAGAGATGGGCAGCACTGAAATAGAGCATATTGTCAGAAGGATATATGCACTCTTCGGTAACAACCTGAAAGATGATTTTTACAATACCGTAAATAAAGATAACCTGGATAATAAAGAGATTCCTTCAGGGGAGACAGATGCAGGCGGCACCTATGACCTGAGTAAAAAAGTGCAGGATCAGGTGAACGAAATTATCAAAGGCATTGCAGAGGGTTCCGGATATGAAGAAGGGAGCATGGAGCAGAAAATAAAGACCTTTTATCAGAGTGCAGCAGATTTTGAGACAAGAAATAAACTGGGTGCAGAGCCCATAAGAAAGTACCTGGACGCCATTGACGCAGCAGGAAATGTGGAGGAGCTTTCAGATTCTCAGGTCCTTTCAGCAGAAGAGATCGCCAGCGGCGGTATGTTCGGTTTTGTGAGGATGACAGATTTCAGGGATCCTAAGAAGAGTGTGGCTACAGTTATGAGTCCCATACAGCCTCTTCTGCAGAAAGAAGAGCTGGAATCAAAATCAGGGAAGGACTATGATGCTTTAATGGAACTCTATGCTACGCTGCTGAAGCTGGGCGGTGAGACTCAGGAAGAAGCTGAACGGCATTTAGAAGAGTATCTTAAGTTTCTGAATGCCTATTATGAAAATGTTCCCGAGCCGGAGGATTATCTGGATACAGAAAAAATGAATAAAATAGTGTCCCCTGAGGAACTAAAGCAGATGATGCCCCATGTGGATGTGGAAGCTGTGATCAGAGGAAATGATGGGAAACTGCCAGAAGAGATCAACATTATGAGCCCTGCTGAATTCGAGGGATACTGCCGGCTTCTGGAAGGCGGAGAGTATCTGCCGGGTATAAAGACAGCTGTAAAGCTGAATCTTCTGTCAGCGCAGTACCTGAATCTAAGTGATGATTTCAGACAGGCGTATAATAAATATAATGAAGCAACGATCGGCCAGGCAGAAGATACCAGCACTCCGGAAGAGATAGCCTGCGCCCTTGTAGAAAATTCCCTTGGAGAATATATAGACAGGCTGTATGTGGAAAAACATTTTTCGCCTGAGGCAAAACAGAATGTAGAAGAAATGATAGAGGGATTCATTGAAGTATACAAGGAAAGGATCCAGAAGCTTGACTGGATGGGTGAGGAAACTAAGAAAAATGCAATCGAAAAACTGGAGAGTATGAATTTTCTGATCGGTTATCCCGATGAGTGGGAGGATACTTTAAGTGATCTGAAACTGACAGATAACTTTTTCCAGAATCAGGTGGAAATTTCCAAGATCACTCTGGCAAAGATGGAGGAGGAGAGAAAAGACGGACAGAATAACAGGGGAGAAAAAATAGCCATGCCTCTCACTATGGTAAATGCGTATTATGATCAATTTTCTAATACCATGTGTTTCCCGGCGGCCATCCTGCAGGCCCCCAACTATGATGTGAATGCATCCCTGGAAGAGAATCTGGGAGGTATAGGTACAGTTATAGCCCATGAGATCACCCATGCGTTTGACAATAATGGCGCCAGGTATGACAAAGACGGAAAAGAGCGCCAATGGTGGACTGATGAGGACTATGCAAAATTTGAAGAGCTCTGCAGAAAGGCGGAGGCATTTTATGACGGCTGGGAGTCTGCTCCTGGAATTGAGATCAGCGGAAAAAATACACTCGGTGAAAATATTGCAGATATCGGCGGAGTAGCATGTGCCCTTGAGGTGCTTAAAAAATCAGAAAACCCTGATTATGATAAATTCTTCCAGGCTTATGCCAGGTCCTGGGAAAAATCTACTACCAGGGAGAGATCAGAAGCTCTTGCGTATGCAGATGAGCACAGCTCGTCTAATCTTAGAGTAAACAGGGTACTGTCTAATTTCCAGGAATTCTATGATACTTATGGTATCAGTGAGGGCGATGGAATGTATGTGCCCGCAGATGAAAGAATCAATATATGGTAAAAGAAAAGGCCAGGTAAATTTAATGCTGCCCTCCGGAAACAATGTATTCCGGAGGGCAGCATTTTAGCTGTAATTATATCAGATACTCTGCTCATTCATTTCCGGCTCACTCATCCTCCTGGGCATTCAGCATTCTGTATTCACCGGGAGGCATCCCTGTTTTCTGCTTGAACCTGCGGATGAAGGATGAGGTGTCCAGGTATCCCACCTGCTGTGCCACGCTGCTCAGAGGGAGTTTCGTGGAAGTCAGCAATTCCTTTGCTTTCTCTATGCGCTTCTCAGCCAGATATTCGATGAAGGTCATGTTCATGACAGACTTAAAGGTCTTGCGCATGGTAGATTCCGATACGTGGAATTCATCTACAAGGCAGGTCATGGAGAAATTACAGTCCATATAGTGAAGATTGATGTATTGCTCCAGCTGCTGCTTCAGTTCCCTGTCTGCTGTCTCATTTTGTTCCCGTATGCTGACAGAGAGAACGGAATTTACATTTTGATGGAGTATCTCTGTGATCTGCTCAAAAGAGGTGAGCCTTGCAATATTCATAATATTGTGATATCCGATGGTCTTTTTGTAAGGCAGGGACTGGGCCACCACAAGTGAGTCCGCCAGGATGCGCATCAGATCATAGCAGACATATTTAGCTACATATACGGGTGTATTATTGCTGTGCAGGTATTCCATGATCTGGTCCAGCACCATATGCACCTTTTCGTCATTTCTGGCTTTTAAAGCAATCTCAAACTGCCTTGTCATCTCTTCCGGGTACCAGTTGTGGGAATAGCCTGAAACACCGATTTGAGAGAAATAAATAATCTTGCCGTATCCATAGACGATCCTGTAGTCCAGGGCTGTCAGAGCTTCCATATAGGATTTGCCCAGGTCTGCCGTCATTTCGCAGAGGTTGCTGCAGCCCATATTCAGTTCGAACCCAAAGTATTCGTGGAGATTGTTATAAAAGACCAGCAGATTATTGTGGAGTTCCTCGTCTTCGGCCCGGTCAGAGCAGGCTACGTAAATTATCTTTTCATTCATTTTGTCAACAAATCCATAACAGATGATCCCGCAGGGCATGTGTTCTTCACTATAGCTGAGGATCTCTTCCAGGATCGCTGTTTTTTTCGTCAGCCCGTTCTGGCTGGAGTCCACGATCGATGTGGCCAGTATAAATAAATAGCGGCCGTGCAGGTAAAGGTCAGCAAATTTTCCTTTCTCATTAAATTCCTCCAATGAATCAAATTCATCCTTGATCAGTGCAGTCAGCAGAGACTTTCTGTATGCAGGGAGGGACGTCTCGAGATTCTGATTTAATTTCTCCTGTTCATTTTTAATAGTGATCAATGTGTTCTTAACACGGTCAAATTCATTTATCTTTGTCTGCTCAGGCTCTGAGCCGGTGTAGTGCAGCACCTCCGCTATGGGGCGGTAGCTGTCCCGCCAGAACAGCACGATGATCCCGCAGCCTATGAGTGAGAAAGCTGCCAGAAGGATCACATAGAGCAGGCTTATATTTTTCACTGACTGGTTCAGAGACGCCAGGTTCCGTTCCAGCACGATCTGGACAAGAGAGTCCGGCGCGGAATAGACAAGGGTCAGATGGTCTCCTGTCTTGTATGACTGAAGCGCCTCCTGGTAGTCCTGTTCATAAACAGACTTTTTTGGGGAAAAGTCCCCGCCAGAGGCTGCACTGCTGTGGATAAGCATTCCATTATAGTAGATTTCCAGTACATCCTGTGAATCTTCAAGCAGCTCCTGTTCTGTCTGTGTGATATTTGCAGACGGAATAGTATAGATGGCAGTACTGAAGTAGGAGTTTGCCAAAGGGATAAAGACAGTGACAAAAGACTGGCTGGAAGCATGTATGGCACAGGGCTGTTCCGGCAACCCCTCCGGCTGGGAAAGCCTGTCAGTCAGCTCATAAAAGTCGCTGCTGTCAAAACTCGCATACCGGTATATCTGGTCAAAATAAAGTGAGGGGCTTGCTGTGCCCGCGGAAAAGTAGAGCTTATCTTCTGCCGGGGAATATAAAGCTATGTCGGTCAGGTAGCTGCTGTTGAGGATATAGTTGTCAACTTCATAGCATACAGCCATTTTTTCAGTTGTTGTTATTGACTGTTTTTTGACTTTCAGGTCCTTGTTGCTTAACAGATGGGTGGAGATCCTGTGTATCTCCTCAAAAATCAGTCCCATATTGTAAGAAGACTGCTGGAATAACTGCTGGGAGGAAGTTATGTAATTTGTTTTTTCCACATCCTGGATCTTAGAGAGGAAAAAGACACTGGCAGAGATGAGGGGAACAAAAAAAACGATTATAAGATTGAACAATAATTTATATTTGTACCTCATGTTTCCGAAAAATTTTTTCACCATAATTCCCCGCCCCTTCCATTGATGTTCCACAGAATCATTATAATAATGCATAAAAATAAATGCAAGCAGGAAAGTTTTGGTATCGGAAATGCATATTAACCGAAACTGCAAATGTCGGAAATGTCAATTTAAAATGGGAATTGCGCGTTGATTTTGTGCATAATGTGCAAGATAATGTGGGTGTACCGAAGCAGTGCCTGTACAGGGGGAAATCAGCAGGACGGCGAAGGAAGGTACAGATACATATAAGTGCTCGGAAAGGAGAGGGACATGAAAGGAAGAAAAAAATATCCTGTGGTGAGGGCCAGGCATAAATGGAAGAATATGGATTTGTTTTTGCTGTTGTTACCCGCTATGATACAAGTGGTTATATTCAGATACTGGCCCATAGCAGGAATACAGATCGCGTTTAAGAATTTTTCCGCCAGAAAGGGGATCTGGGGAAGCGCCTGGGTGGGATTGAAACACTTTATTACATTTTTTAACTCCTATAACTTTTGGGAGGTGCTTGGGAATACGCTTACATTGAGCCTTACAATGCTGCTGTTCTCGTTTCCTATCCCGTTTATATTTGCCCTGTTTTTGAACAGGCTGAGTCCCAGGTTCAAAAAAGTGCTGCAGACTGCCAGCTATGCTCCCTATTTCATTTCAACAGTAGTGTTAGTGGGGATGCTCTATAACTTTTTCTCGCCTTCTTCTGGCGTTGTGAATCTGGTGGGACAGAAGATAGGTATGGAACCTGTCAATTTTATGGGAAAAGCTTCCTGTTTTGTGCCCATGTATGTGGGTTCGGCCGTGTGGCAGACCCTGGGGTACAGTGCTGTCATCTATATAGCGGCACTGGCAAATGTGAATCCGGAGCTGTATGAAGCGGCAAAGATAGATGGGGCCAGCAAGTTCCAGTGTGTCATCAATATCGATGTGCCAAGCCTGATACCTACTATGCTGATCCTGCTGATCATGCAGATCGGACAGATCATGAATATCGGATATGAGAAGGTCTATCTGATGCAGAACGCACTGAACCTCTCCAAGTCGGAAATCATATCCACATATGTGTATAAGCTGGGACTGCAGCAGGCCCGTTACGACTTTTCTACTGCGGTGAATCTCTTTAATACGGTGATCAACTTTGCTGTGCTCATGGTGGTAAACCGTGCCGCCAAGAAGATCAGCGGCACCAGCCTTTGGTAGAGGGGGAGAGAAAATGAAGAAAAGAGTAAATGGGGCAAGTGCGGAAAAGAGAAGGAAGGCCTCACGGCCTGACAGGATTTTTGATGTCACGAATACAGTTATCATGGTTATCGTGTTCCTGATCATAGTATACCCGCTGTACTTTGTGGTGATCGCATCTGTGAGTGATCCGAATCTTGTGAACTCAGGCAAGGTCATACTGCTCCCAAAGGGGTTTAACCTGGATGCCTACATACATATCCTGACAAATAAAAATATTTTAACTGGTTTTGCCAATTCTGTGCTGTACACCTTAGTATGGACAGTCCTGGCAGTCGCCATCACGGTTCCGGCGGGGTATGCCCTGTCCAGAAAGGATCTGCCGTGCAGGAAGTTCTGTACCCTGTTCTTTGTATTCGTGATGTATTTTCAGGGAGGGCTTATACCTACATATCTGGTGGTAAAGGATCTAAAACTGCTGGATTCTATGTGGGCCATTATACTTCCCACCTGCCTGTCTGTCTACAACCTGATTGTCTGCAGGACATTCTTTGAGGGGACTCTCTCTGAAGAGCTCCTGGATGCGGCCAGGGTGGACGGGGCCAATAACCTGAAGTTTTTCTTTAAGATAGCCCTGCCGCTGTCAAAAGCGCTTGTGGCGATCATGGTGCTGTTTTATGCGATACAGCAGTGGAACTCATATTTCGATGCCATGATATACCTGAATTCAAAGGAGCTGTTCCCGCTCCAGCTGGTGTTAAAGGATATCCTCATCCAGGCCCAAATGAACAGTTCAGGGGCTTTCGGGGATGCCGAGAGCGTGGCGGCCATGCAGAGGATAGCGGAGCTGGTGAAATATTCATCTATAGTGGTGGCCAGCCTGCCAATGCTGATCCTTTATCCTTTTGTACAGAAATATTTCGTGAAAGGGATCATGATCGGTTCTGTAAAAGGCTGACAGGCAGCAGATATAATCAGATACACAGCTGAAACATTTTAAAGAGCAGTAATAATAAAAATCAAATAAAAGGGAGGATTTTACATGAAACAGAAAAAAATTGCAATGATGGTGGCGGCAGCCATGGTTCTGTCACTCACAGGAGGAGCAAAGGCAGATGCAGCCGGTGATACAGCGGCCCGGGAGGGACAGATCACCTTTCCGCTGGAAGAGAAGGAGGAGATAAACATCTGTGTCCAGGCGCGTACCCTGCACACTACCCCATTTGACGATATGCCCTTTGTAAAAATGATGGAAGAGATGACAAATGTCCATGTAAACTGGACGGAATATCCGGAAACAAGCTGGGGTGAGAAGATCAATCTGGATTTTGCCAGCGGGAATCTGGCGGATGCCTATATGACATGCTACGGGATGGACGACAGCACTTTTATGAATTATGCTGCAGACGGTTCGGTGATTGCCATTGATGAGATTCTTGAGAGGCAGGCTCCCCATTTAATGGCAAAGTTGGACCAATTTCCTCAGGTAAGGGCACAGGCGACAGCGCTGGATGGCCATATCTATGGACTCCCCAGATATGAAAATGAGGGCAATGATATTCCAAGTTTTATGTATATTAATAAAAAATGGCTGGATGAACTGAACCTGGAGATTCCTAAAACAACAAGTGAATTAACAGAAGTGCTCAGAGCGTTTAAGGAACAGGATCCCAACGGGAATGGGCAGGCTGACGAAATCCCGGTAGCAGGTATTGGAGACTTTTCAAAGCAGGATTATTCATTTTTTAATATGTTTGGCATGTTTGGAGTAGCCACAGACATGAACGGGCTGATCATTGAAGATGGGACGGTAAAATGTGCCGCCACTCAGGAAGGCTGGAAGGACGCCTGTAAATACTTTGCAGAATTGTATCAGGAAGGGCTTCTCGACAATGAGACATTTACCCAGGGTGAGACGCAGGTTACTGCAAAAGGCTCCGGCGAAGATGAAAAAATAGGCCTTCTTATGGGATGGAATGCAACAAACTACGTGGGAAGTACATACGTATCTGATTATGTGGCAATCCCTTATCCGTCAGCGGAAGGGTATTCAGCAAAAATGTATAAAAACAATGTGGGCTTAAGCTACAATAACTTCTGGGTCACAAGTGAATGCGAAAATCCTGATCTTGTTATCGCATGGCTGGACTTTATGAACAGCAGTGATGTGATGAGTGTTCAGGCATCATATGGGATGATTGAGGATGGGGAGAATAAATATAATCTTCATTATAACGAAGACGGGGCTCTGGAATACTGGACAGCTTCGCCGGAAGGCATGACCTTTGGAGAATACCGTCATAAATATTCTCCTGCCACAAGCGCCTATGTCATACATGATATAGCAGATATGGCCCAGAAAAATATTTTCCTTGGAAATCCAAACAACATGGCAAAGGCTGCTGAGTGCAGAACATTTGATGATTATGCCATAGCGGAGTATATGCCTGTAGTGAAATTTACAGACGATGAGGCAGAGACACTTGCCAACATAAAAAACAGCATTCTTGATCAGATACTTCAGATGTCAGCAAGATGGATCGCAGGAGAATCCAATATTGATGAGGACTGGGATTCTTACATCAGTTCACTAAACGGCGTAGGGCTGGATGAATATATATCTATTTACCAGGAAGCGTATGACCGTTATAAAGAGCAGCAGTAAAAAGCAGCTGAGGGCTGTTCCGGCACAGCTATGCAGCCGGAATGGCCCAAAGAAAACGGAGGGGAAAAAATTATGGATGTGATGAAGCGTAAAATCGGGAAATCAGGCATAGAGGTCAGCGCAATGGGAACCGGCTGCTGGGCAATAGGAGGCCCTGCTTTTGAAAAGGACGGGACGCCCATAGGCTGGGGAGATGTAAACGACGAAGATTCTCTCAGGGGCCTTCAGACTGCAATGGATATGGGAATTACTCTGTTCGACACTTCTAATATGTATGGGACAGGACACAGCGAGAGCCTGATCGGGCAGGCTATAAAGGGCAGGCGGGATAAAGTGGTCATCTCCACGAAATTTGGCTGGGTGTTTGACCCGGTGACGAGGACAAAGCTGGGTTGGGATGTGAGCCCTGCTTATATCAGGAAATCATGCGAGGATTCCCTGAAACGCCTGGGGACGGATTATATAGATGTGTATTTCCTCCATGTCTATTTCTATGACAGGGAAAAGACGGAGGAAGTGAGGCAGACGCTGGAGGAGCTTGTGCAGGAGGGGAAAATACGTACCTATGGATGGTCTACAGATGATGTGGACAGTGCAAGGGTATTTGCTCCGGGACCCCACTGCGGCGCCGTACAGCACGGACAGAATATTTTTGAGGACAATGCTGCCATGCTTGAGCTGTGCGATGAATATGACCTGGCCAGCTTCAACAGAGGGCCGCTGGCCATGGGGCTGCTGACAGGAAAGTTCAGGCCGGAGACTACACTGAAGGATAATGATATACGCGGGAAAAATGCACCTGAGTATATGAAATTTTTCAAGGATGGAAGGCCAAATCCTGAATTTCTGTCAAAGGTGGAAAGCATTAGGGAGATACTGACAGAAGGCGGAAGGACTCCGGCACAGGGAGCGCTGGGATGGCTGTGGGCGAGAAGCCCAAGGACGATCCCAATACCGGGATTTAAGACTCCGAAGCAGGTTATGGATAATGCGAAAGCTCTTGAGTATGGGCCTTTGTCAGAACAGCAGATGGAGGAGATCAGCAGAATCCTGGATGGGATGAGATAACTAAAAGGCAGTAAGAAATTAGATATATGGAGAAGGAGAGAGAAGATGCAGTATAAATGGAAGAAACAGAAGAGTACTCTGGGGACTTATGTAATGTACGATACCGGGAGAAATCCGCAGAAGAATTATGGCAGGCATGAGGATGGTGTGATCTGCTTTGAAGCCACTATAGACAGGGCTGTATTTATGTCAAAGGTAGATGTGCAGGGATTCGGGGGAGCAATACTGTTCGCGGATAATGAGGAAAAAGGATATGAGCCGTCAGAAGAAATCAGAGATTTCTGGAGGGAGGCCACAAAAAGCAGGCTCTTCAGAGTAAAACGCCATCTGGAAGAAGCGGCAGGAAAATATAATCTGGAGCTTGAGGGAATAAGGAAGAGAATAGGCAGGGCAGAAGAACTTCTCTTATCTCTTACAGATGAAGATGTAGAAAAAGCGCTCTGTGAAATACTCAAAGCAGGTGAGCAGTTAGTTCTGCTGGAGGCACAGATAAAGATATCTGACAGGGGAGACAGGGATGATTTCTGCTTTATGGGGTGCATGAAAGGATTTACAGATGGAGGGGATGTATTTAAGAAGTATTTCAGCAGGCTGTTCGGGGAAGCTGTGATACCTACACACTGGGGATGCGTGGAGCCAAACGAAGGTGAGAAGCATTACGACATGATATTTGAGATGCTGGACTGGTGTACAGAAAATAATATTCCGGTGAGGGGCCATGCACTTGTCTGGTTCAGTGACTGGTGGGAAGGGGAAAACTGGATGGCCAGGTATGGCAATCACGACTATGAGGCTTTTAAGAAGCTGGTGGTTGAGAGAGCTGAATATATGTTATCCAGCAGGCCAAATGCATTTACTTATGTAGATTTCAATGAGCCCCTTCAGAGCAATCCATTTAATTTTACATTTGACCAGCATTTTCAGATCTGTAAAGAAGTCTACCAGGTCATCCGGAGATTATCTCCGAAAACAAAGCTAATGGTGAATTTTTATGATGAATGGCAGGGAAATTACGGGTTTGATGAAAATTCCATCCCGGAAGTGAGGGACTGGAAAAAGAGCTACGGGCTGCCGGAATCTGTGCCCAACAGGTATTGTGTGTCCATCGCTGATTTTCTTGACAGATGTAAGCAGGAGGGGATAAAGGTGGACGTGCTGGGACTGCAGTTCCATGATTATCCATACGATCTGTTTAATACTATGGAAATGATAAATTGGTGGCATGACAGATACCACCTGCCGATCCAGCTCACAGAGGTGTCTACTCCTTCAAATACCGGCAGATGCAGGTTCCACATGGGCAACAGGCCCGTACCTGTCACAAAGTACTGGCACAGGCCATGGGATGCCCGCCTTCAGGAGGAATGGTACAGGAAGTTTTCCACTCTCTTTTACAGTATGGACTGTGTGCAGGGCGTGACATGCTGGAGCCTGTCCGATGAGCCGGCGCAATGGGCAGAATTTCTGGCCGGACATCCAAATGAAAAATTCAGGCTTCAGGCGTTTGATTTTGATGGGCTGCTGGACTATGAGAATAATCCTAAACCTGCATACTACGGTCTGTGCGAGCTGACGGAGGAGTGGAACTTAAAGACAGGTGATAAGCTGCGGCCAAAGACTGAAGCTGACTGAGGAGATTAACAGATGAAGATTACAGAAGTCAAAACAATTTTAACATGTCCAAAGCAGAATTATCTGTTTATCAAGATAATGACAGATGACCCAAAGATCTATGGCATCGGGGATGCATCCCTGAATGGAAGAGAGAAGGCGGTGGAGGATCTCACACTGGAATATTTAAGGCCCATGCTGATAGGGATGGATGCTGACAATATTGAGGAGATCTGGCAGTTAATCTACAGGGGCTCCTACTGGCGGGGCGGGAATATCATCATGAGCGCTCTGTGCGGGATCGATATGGCTTTGTGGGATATCAAGGCCAAAAGGGCAGGACTGCCCCTGTACTCCCTGCTGGGAGGAAAGGTGAGGGACAAGGTGCTCTGCTACTCCCATGTGCTTGGAAAGACAAATGAAGAGAAGATAGAGAAGGCCGCCAGTTTTGTGAAAGATAAGGGGCTGAAGGTCATCCGCTTGCGTGCGGGTCTTCCTTCGGCAAACGGGACATTAGGCAGTGATGCCGTCCAGAACATGCCTAAGACAGAGGACTGGGATCCGGAGTTCTGGGCAGATGCCATGATAGACTACTTTATCAGGATCAGAGAAGTAGTAGGCAGGGAAGTGGGAATTATCTTCGACCTGCATGAGCGCTTCAGCCCCGAGAGGGCAGTGTATATCATGAATAAGCTGGAACCCTATAATCCGTTTTTTATAGAGGATCCCATAGCGCCTGACTGTGCGGAGAGTCTGAAGTCTGTCAGAGAACACACAAATGTGCCTATTGCTTTCGGAGAACTGTACAAGAGCCGGTGGGAATGCCTGCCCGGGATCACGAACAGGTGGCTGGACTTTATACGCTGTGATATCATCCGTATCGGCGGCATAACAGAGGCGAAAAAAATACAGGCTATCGCGGAGACTTATGACATCAAGACAGCATGGCATGGTCCGAATGACGTATCGCCTGTCACTCATGCAGTCAACTGGCACATGAATGTATCTGCCTATAATTTCGGGATCCAGGAGGACGGGACTGTGGATGACACAGTAAAGGAAGTGGTAAAAGGCGGACCTGTCTATAAGGACGGCTATCTGTATATGGAGGATGCGCCGGGCATCGGCTGCGACATTGACGAGGATGCTGCCAGAAGATATCCGTATAAAAGAGCTTATATTCCTGTCTGCCGCCGTCCTTTGGACGGCAGCCTGTGCGACTGGTAGGAGATGAAAGGAAAGAAAAATCCAGAGAAAAGTATTGTCCGGGCCGGCCGCTTCCATGGCCGCTGTCTGGTTAAGAGTAAACAGGAGGGGAAAATGAAAACAAGGCAGATAGGCAAATCAGGTATTACGGCTTCAGCCATCGCGCTGGGTACATGGTCTATGGGCGGGGATGCCCAGTGGGGGGCGCAGGACGATGAGGCGTCCTTAAAGGCGATACATTCTGCTGTGGAGCATGGGATTAACACCATCGACACAGCGCCTGCATATGGATTTGGCTACAGTGAAAGACTGGTTGGCAGAGCGATCAGGGAAATTCCAAGAGAGAAGCTGGTCATACAGACAAAGTGCGGATTCTGGTGGAGGGATGATGAGGGCGCTGTCATAATAGAACGGGACGGAAAGGTGTGCAGGAGAAATCTCTCAAGGCGGGCTATCATGCTGGACGTGGAAGAAAGCCTGAAAAATTTAGGTACAGATTATATAGATGTGTACATAACGCATCACCAGGCCAGAGAGCCATTTTTGGTCCCGGTATCGGAGACTATGGATGCCCTTATGGAACTGAAGCGCCAGGGAAAGATCAGGGCAGTTGGAATTTCAAATTGTTCCGAAAAGGAGATCAAGGATTACTTAAGCTACGGGGAAATAGATGTGCTTCAGGAAAGGTTCAGTATGCTGGATCAGGACAAGGCGGACAAGTATCTGCCCGTCTGTCAGGAAAATTGCATTACATTTGAGGCGTTTTCTCCCCTTGAACAGGGGCTTTTGAGCGGTAAGATCGGCATGGACTATGTGGTGCCGGAAGGAAACCTACGCAACAATATCAAATGGTACCGGACAGAACTGAGGCTCCGTATCATAGAGATGCTGGACGGCTGGAAGGATCTGTGCAGAAAATACGAATGTAATACAGCTAACCTCGTAGTGGCCTGGACCTCTGCAAAGGCTGAAAATCTGATCATCCTGGGAGGAGGCCGGAAGGAAGCTCATGTCCTGGATTATATTAAGGGCGGGAACATAGAGCTGGAGAAAGCGGACGCAGAAAGGATGAACCGGGATATTGCGTTGGCGGGAGGAAGTACTGAATGAAAAAGGGTGCCGCAGGGCAGGAGGAAGTACTGCATGAAAAAGGGTATCGCAGGGCAGGAGGCAGTTTAGTATGAAAATAGGGTTTGTGGGGCTGGGTACAATGGGCGGCGCTATGTGTGCCAATATTGTGAAAAAACACCAGGATAAGGTCTATGTATATGATGTACAGGAGGAACGTGTCCGGGAGCTTGAGGCAGCAGGGGCCATAGCATGTGAAAGCAGCCTGGCAGTGGCAGAGAGCAGTGATATCATCATCACTATGGTTCCCAGGTCTGAGCATTCGCTGGCAGTGTGGGAAGAGATGCTTCCTGCGCTGACCCGGGATAAGACGGGGATCGATATGAGTACCATTGACCCTGACGTTTCCCTTAAAATAGCCAGGCTTGTACAGGAAAGGACAGGGGCCGGATTTGCGGACTGTCCCGTAGTGAAATCAAAAGCTGCGGCCATATCAGGAAAATTGGGAATATATGCCGGGTGTACAGAGGATGTTTTTGACAGGATCTATCCCGTCCTGTCCTATATGGGGGAAAATATAATCCGTATGGGAGAAAATGGGAAAGGAATCATTATGAAAATCTGCCAGAATGCACTGTCCCATGAAATACAGGCAGCGGTAAACGAAACACTTACCCTGGCACAGCTGAATGGGATTAGTGTAGATGACTTTGCCAGGGCTGTCTCATATGGAGGAGCCAGAAATTATTATCTGGAGAGTAAATATGAGGCCATCAGGGACGGCGATTATGAACCGGCATTTCCTGTGGAGTATGCCCTGAAGGATCTGAAGATATGTGAAAGGCTGAGCAAGTCCTGCAACTTTTCCATGCCGGCGCTTTGCCAGGCGATAAGCATTTTAAATAAGGCAGCAGATATGGGACTGGCTAAGGCGGATAACTGTGCGTGTATAGAGGCAGTGCGCCAAGGAACTTCGCTTGATAAGAACAGTAAAATGCAGCAAAAGAAACAGTGAGAAAGGGAGCATGGACGTGAAAGAGCAGGAAAAAGAGCGGGATTACAACGTTTCGGGTCAGGCCAGACAGCGGGATTACAGTATGCTGGGCCTGGATGGACAGAAATGGGAGGGGACGGTCCTGCTCACCGGGGAGGCGGATATTTTTTATTTCACAGGCTTTTATACAACAGCCAGAAGGCCGAAACAGATTGGCATGACTGCAGTCATATTGGCTTCTGGCGTTAAAAAGTTTGTGTATCCCCGTAAGTGGCAGGGACAGATAGAGGAACAGGAGCTTTCAGGTCTTGGTGAACCTGTGCCTTATGAAAATACAAAGGAAGCTTATCTGGAAACATTAACTGAGCTTTTGCGCAGGGAGGATATGTCTCTTCTATGGATTGTATATGACCAGACGGACCTGCCCACATACCTGGCTCTGCGTCCGCTGGCCCGGATGATAAAAGACATAGGCCCAAAGATGGCAGAGCTTCGTCTGATAAAATCACAGGATGAAATAAGAAGAATAAAACAGGCTGCGGCCATAGCTTCAGATGCCATGGAGTATGCCAAAACTTTCTTAAGGGCTGGAATAACAGAGCTGGAAGCAGCTGCAGAAATTGAGTACCATATGCGCAGGAACGGATCCGATGGTGTGCCTTTTACTATGAAACTTATATCAGGCCAGCGCTCTGCGGTGGTAACGAGGGTTCCTGAAAATAAGAGGATAAAAAGAGGCGATCTTGTACTGCTGGATTTCGGAGCAAAATACCTGGGATATTCATCAGACTGGACGAGGACCTTTTGTATCTCAGAATGCACGAAAGAGCAGAGAAGCCTTTATGAACTGGTGAGATATATGGAGTCGGAGTGCATCAAAATGGTGAGGCCGGACCTGCCCATGCAGGAGCTGATAAAGAAAGCAGCTGATATTGCAGCCGGACATCCGTATGGAAAGTATTTTAACCCGCATCTGGGGCACAGCGTGGGGATTACCAGCCATGAATGGCCGACAATTGATGAAAATGTGAGCGGAAGGCTTCAGGAAAACATGGTGATAACCATTGAGCCGGGAGTGTATGTTCCGGGGCTGGGAGGCGTCAGGATAGAAGATGAGGTACTTGTAACAGAAAGAGGATATGAAATCCTGACAGGGTTAAAAGAAGAAACTTTTGTTTTGAGTTGAAAGGAGAAATTATGCTGAAAACAGGATGTGTGAATCCGGAAATAATAGCCGCGCTGTCAAAATGCGGGCACGGGGATAAAGTATTGATAGGAAGCGGGAATTTCCCGCTGGAGAGCCAGACAAATCCACAGGCAGAGAGGATATATATGAATCTCTCCCCGGGGCTGCCCACGTCCTCTCAGGTTCTGGAGGCACTTCTGCATCTGATAAATGCAGAAGGAGCAGAAGTCATCTGTCCGCCGGACCTGCAGGGAGAACCGGAGGTTTTTCTGGATTATAAGAACTTACTGGAAAAAGTGGAGCTGAAAAAGTATTCCAGAGATGAATTTTATGAAGCATGCCGTTCTGGCTCAGTGAGGGTCGTGATAGAGAGTGCGGACCAGAGAGCTTTTTCTAATATTCTTCTCACCGTGGGGGTGGTGCGGCAGGGGACCGTCAGCACCATATGAGGATACATATTAAGGAAGGAGAAGAATTTTTATGCGTGTAGCAAAGCTGACAGAGGTACAGAAAATAGAGGTAACAGAAGAGGTTTTTAATAAAAAACCTGCCAGGGGACAGGCAGTGGTGCAGGTGAAGGCTGCGGGCATCTGCGGGACTGACTTCCATATATTCAGGGAAGGACGGGCTGACGTAGAGCTGCCGCGGGTCATGGGCCATGAACTGGCCGGGATCGTAGTAGAGACAGGGGAGGATGCAGCCGGGTTAAAACCGGGTGACCGTGTAGTAATGGATCCTGTCATTTCCTGCGGACACTGCAGGACCTGTGTGTCAGGACATGAGAATGTCTGTGAGGATGTGAAGTGTTTTGGAGTCCAGATGGATGGAGGGTTTCAGGATTATATTATAGCGGATGCCAGAAGGCTGTATGTATTTCCGGAAGATCTGAGTTTTGAGGAGGCGGCATTGGCAGAACCATTTTCTGTGGCGTCTAATATCCTGTGGAGGACACAGCTGAAAGCGGGTGACAGGACAGTGATCATCGGGGCCGGAACGATCGGTCTGGCAGTGCTGCAGGCGGCAGCAGGCCTGGGGGCTTCGGTGCTCATATCCGATATAGAAGATAAGAAACTGGAAAGGGCTGCGGCCTTTGGAGCGGACAGGACAGTGAATACACGCAGAGAGGACTTGAAAGAAGCGGCAGAGAGCTTCTTTCCGGGCGGCGCTGATGTGATCATTGACGCTGTAGGGGCGTCCGCTCTTACTCAGTCAGCTGTCGAACTTGCGGCTCCCTTTGCCAGAGTGGCAGTTATCGCATTTGACGGGAAGCCTATGGAGATCCCTCCTGTATACATAACAAAAAAGGAACTCACTCTTGCGGGCTCAAGGATGAACTGCGGGCGTTTTCCGGAAGTTCTGCAGTGGATGAAGGAAGGAAAGATCCGTCCAAAAGAAATAATAACGGCTGTCTATCCTATTGAAGAGATACAGCATGCTTTTGAGGAAATGATGAAAGGTGACAGCGCTTCTGTAAAAACCATAATCAGTTTTTAGGCGGAAGGAAAACAGTTAAAGAATGGGAGAAATTGGGAATGTACAGTAAAAATATGTTTTCACTGGAAGGGAAGACAGCACTTGTGACAGGCGCTTCCTATGGGATTGGCTTTGCAATTGCCTGTGCTTTTGCAGCGGCAGGGGCAAAGATCGTGTTTAATGATATTAACAGGGAACTGGTAGAGAAAGGTCTGGCTTCATACAGGGAAAAGGGGATAACTGCCTGCGGATATGTGTGTGATGTCACAGACGAGGATGCTGTAAACAGTTTTGTAAAAAGAGTTGAGGCAGAGGTCGGAGAAATAGATATCCTGGTAAATAACGCAGGAATTATTAAAAGGATCCCGATGACAGAGATGACTGCAGAAGACTTCCGAAAGGTGGTGGATGTGGATTTAAATGCCCCATTTATAGTTTCCAAGGCCGTCATACCGGGGATGATCAGGAGAGGACATGGAAAAATCATCAACATCTGTTCTATGATGAGCGAACTGGGGAGGGAGACAGTGTCAGCCTATGCGGCTGCAAAAGGCGGCCTGAAGATGCTGACAAGGAATATCTGTTCAGAATACGGTGAATATAATATCCAGTGCAACGGAATCGGGCCGGGATATATTGCAACACCTCAGACAGCGCCGCTCAGGGAAAAGCAGCCGGACGGCAGCAGACATCCCTTTGACCAGTTTATCATATCCAAGACGCCTGCCGCCCGCTGGGGTTCCCCTGAGGATCTGATGGGACCTGCGGTATTCCTGGCGTCAGAAGCTTCAGATTTTGTAAACGGGCATATCCTGTACGTGGATGGAGGCATCCTGGCATATATAGGGAAACAGCCATAAAGGAATGATGCGCAATAATGCAAAGGAGGCATGGATGTGAATCGAGAGTATATGGAAAAAGCACTGTCACTGGCCGGGCGGTACGCTGCAGTCACTGGGGCCAGTTCAGGTATCGGACGCGGGATCGCAGTTTCACTGGCCGGGTTTGGGGCGCATGTGACACTGCTGGGCAGAAACCGGGAAGGCCTGCGCCAGACAGAAGAATGTATCAGAGAGGCGGGGGGAAGCTGTGACTCTGCAATTATAGATATATCCGATGCGGACGCAGTGCGCTGCTTCTTTCAGGAATATGACAAAAGCGGGCATCCTCTGGATATCTTTGTGGCAAATGCAGGCATCAATGTCCGGGCAGAGCTTCTTGATACCACAGATGAAGAGATGGAAAGGCTGCTGGATATCAACTATAAAGGAACCCTGTACGGTGTTATCGAAGCCGGAAAGCGCATGAAAGAACAGAAAAGTGGGAATATAGTCATTATCTCATCAGTCAATGGAATAAGCGCCATGCCGAATCTGGCGGTGTATTCCAGTATTAAATATGCTTTGGAGGGGATAACAAGATCTCTGGCATCCAGCCTTGGCCCATACGGGGTAAGGGTCAACAGCTGTGCACCCGGAGTCATACTATCCAAAATTAACGAAGCCATCTATTCAAAACAGGAAATACTGGATGCAAAGCTGGAATCCATACCGCTGGGGAGAATCGGAAGTCCAAAAGACATCGGGGATATAGTGGCGTGTATGGTGAGCGATGCATTTAGTTTTATGACAGGTACCACAGTGCTGGCTGATGGAGGGGAGCTGCTGCGGAGAATGCAGAGGCAGTGAAGGGGATATAGATTGCTTCCAATTTTCTGCCCCCTTACTGCTTGAAGTCATGGTTCTCAGTCCTTTCATTCAATCTATTTATCTAAAATGGGAACAAAAAACCACCCCTGTTCTTTGCATAAAACAAAGACCAGGGGTGGTCTTTTTGTTGTCTGTGGATTAAGTTATCAGCAAAATAGTGTTTCTGAAAAACGTGTGAAATCAGGCATAAATATATCGAAAAAATGTACAAAAACAAAGTTGTAACCACGGGAAAAACGTGTTACACTATACAAGAACACATAGAAAGGGGGGTGATTGTCTTGAAGCGCAACGCTATTAAAGATTTAATACAGTGGAAATCCAGTGAAGACCGCAAACCTATGGTGCTAAAAGGTGCCAGACAGGTTGGGAAAACATGGATTATGAAAGAATTTGGAACGAGCTATTATGACAGCTTCGTGTATTTCAACTTTGATGAAGAACAGGAACTGAAATCCATCTTTGAGACGAATAAAACCCCACAACGGATTGTTGAACTGCTTTCCCTGATTGCAGGAGAAAAAATTGAACCGGGGAAAACGCTGATTGTCTTTGATGAGATTCAGGAATGTCCCTCAGCTCTCAATGCCCTAAAATATTTTAAGGAAAAAGCAAATGAATACCATGTGATTGCAGCGGGCAGTTTTCTGGGTACACTCCTTGCACAGCCAAAATCTTACCCGGTTGGCATGGTCAATCTTCTTGACCTCTACCCATTGACCTTTGACGAATTTTTGGAAGCGACGGACCCAGCCTTATATGCATACTATTTAAGTATTACGAAAGAACAGCACATTGAGGAAATATTCCACAATCGCCTGCTGGAAGCGTACAACAATTATCTTATCATCGGCGGTATGCCGGAGTGTGTCACTTCCTGGATAAAATATAAAGACCCGGCCAAAGTTTCCCGCATTCAAAGAGAACTGATTGAAGTCTATGAAAATGACTTCTCCAAGCATAATGGCAAGGTCAACAGCGGGCGTATCCTCATGGTTTTCAGAAGCATCCCCACACAGCTTGCCAAACCAAATGAGAAGTTCATGTATGGAGCTGTCCGTGAAGGCGGCAGGGCGCGTGATTTTGAAGAAGCAATCGAATGGCTTGTATCTGCCGGTATGCTGAACCGTGTGTACAATGTCTCTAAGATGGAGCATCCGCTTTCCGCTTTTGACAAGCTGGATTGCTTTAAGCTGTTCGTCTTTGATACCGGCCTGCTCAAACATATGGCCGGTATTGATAATAGTGCAATCCTCTTAAAGACTGATTATCAGTTTAAGGGGCCGCTGACTGAAAATTACGTTTTACAGCAGCTTCGTGGTCAGTTTGAAGTGGAACCGCGTTATTTCTCTGACAAAAAAGGAGAGATTGATTTTGTAATTCAGTACGGCACGGAAATTATTCCAGTGGAAGTAAAGGGCGGTGAAGATAAATCTGCACCATCGTTCAAAAGCTATATTGCCGAACATGAACCTGCCCATGCACTTCGTTTATCAAAGCGCGGATATTTGAAAAATGGAGCGATTACTAATTTTCCGCTTTATCTTGCAAAAAAAATAAAGGACTTGCTGTAAATGATGCCCCTTGCAGCCGCTGCGAGGGCCTGTGTACAGCATAGAGGTGGATATGGCAAAGTTTGGGAATTATGATGTTGAAAATATGGAGGTGCTGTGTGGTCTGGGAAAGGCGATCTCTTCTCCAGAGCGTGTGGAGATCTTGCAGCTGCTGTATGACAAGAGCCTGATTATCGGAGAGATAGCAAGGCAGATGAACCTGCCTGCCTCAAGTACAGCCTATCATCTGAAGATCCTGGAGCAGGCAGGCTTGATCCGTATGGAGGAACAGCCCGGAACAAGAGGAGGCCAGAAGCTTTGTACACGTAAAGTAGACCATGCCATCATAGATCTGGTACGCAAGGATATCAATATAGACGAGGTATACAGCGTAGAGATGCCGGTGGGGGCTTACAGCCGCTGCGAGGTTACGCCTACCTGTGGTTTGTGCACAACGGATGGTACAATTGGAAATGAAGATGTAGAATATTTCTTTTATACGCCACAGCGATTTAAGGCGGGGATGCTGTGGACGTCCTCCGGCTATGTTGAATATGAGTTTCCAAATGGTGTTCCCAAGGGGAAAAAGCCGAAGAAGATTTTAATTTCTATGGAGATCTGTTCTGAAGCTCCGGGATATCGGGAAGACTGGAAGTCGGACATTACTCTCTGGATAAACGGGAGAGAATGCGGGACTTTTACATGTCCTGGTGATTTCGGAAAGAGAAGAGGACGGCTGACTCCGCCGTGTGTTGCGAATGGTTCCAGCCAGTATGGCCTGCAGACTGCCTGGGAGATACAGCAGAAGGGAACATTTATAAATGGTGAGCAGGTTTCGATGATTTGTGCAGAAGACCTGGATCTGGACGGCGCCCCATATATCACTGTGCGCATTGGGAATAAGCCGGATGCGGTATATATCGGCGGTTTTAACCTGTTTGGAAAAAATTTCGGCGATTACAATCAGGATATAGTGCTTAATATTGAATATTGATGGAAACTGTCTTGAGATAAATATCAGGGGCTGTAAAAAACTCCTTAATTAAGAATCGCCAGATCCAGTAAATTGCTGGTTCTGGTGATTCTTTGTTTTTATTCTATTGTGTTTAAGTAAAAGAGCAGTAAAGCCTGAACCATTTTGATTGATCCATGAGGCTGCCTTTTTAAGACAGCCTATGACTTGTTGTTATTCTTCTGTTTCTTTCTTGCGTTTCCTGCTTTTTAGGAGTGCGGCCGTTCCGGCGGATAACGCCATTAGCATTGCCCACAATCCGGTAGTTGTGGTGTCACCTGTTTGTACAGCGCTGTTCTTATCATTTTTCGTGGTGTCGGATGCTTTCTGCGTATCTGTGTTGTCAGACGGCTTTTTATTCTCTACTGTATAAGTCCTTGTAACTGTTCCTGTATAATTCCCTTTAAATGTGATCGTGACAGTGACTTTGCTGCCGTCCTGCTTCTTATTAACATCATAGTCAGTGCCCCTTTTCAGCTCCTTGTCGCCATCCTTAATGACAAGATTCTCTACATCCTTATCACTCTTAATGTAAGGTATGACAATCTGGCTGTTATTGTCTATATTCTTTGGAGTGATCGTAAAGGCACGGGTAGTTTCTACCCCAGCATAGTTGTCTGTGCCTGTGACAGCTGCCTTCACATACCAAGTGCCTGCGTCAATCGGAACGGTATCTGTATAGACTCCTTTTTCTGAATCACTGTAAGTAAAAATCACATCACCGAAAATTGCCTTAGCTGTTGGAGATACTGCCTTTTCCCCATATGTCCAGCCTGTCATAGCAAGGTCCTCTGTCCAGCCGTTAGCTGCCTGTGATATTGTAAATTCCTTTGTAGCTTCTAACGCTGTATAGTTGTCTGTGCCTGCGACAGCTGCCTTCACATACCAAGTGCCTGCATCAGTCGGAACGGCATCTGTATAGGCTCCTTTCTCTGAATCACTGTAAGTAAAAATCACATTACCGAAAATTGCCTTGGCTGTTGGAGATACTGCCTTTTCCCCATATGTCCAGCCCGTTATAGCAAGGTTCTCTGTCCAGCCGTTAGTCGCCTGTGATATTGTAAATTCCTTTGTGGATTCTACCCCTGTAAAGTTATCTGTGCCTGTGACAGCTGCTTTCACGTA
>NZ_JANKBI010000023.1:0-91625 GCF_024622195.1 Murimonas intestini | reverse complement strand
TTTAATCAAGTTGTCCGGGGTTCGAATCCCCGATGTCTCATTACAGCATTTACGCCCCTTGCGGGCGTTTTTTTATTGCCCGGTGAAAGACGATCAAGTTGCCTGTATATGCTGGACCGATCAGAAACTTGAAAATCAGGAGACATTATTACCGGGATAAAATGAAGTATACGATAAAATCTGTCCATCAACACTGCTTATCTGATAATTATATTTATTAAAATCAGTTTCAAATGATATTTGATATATCCCGGAATCAGAAGAAATATCAGGATTATAATTTAATTCACAGGAAAATGTTTTGACGCAGGAGTTATCCACACCGGCATCTGTAAATGCAGTGGAAACAGCAGTGTCCTGGCTGACAATCTGTAGTTCAGTTTGCGGTATAATTTCCTGTGCCTGCCCTGTATGACCTGATACTATAGCATGGGATAGTAAAACAGCGATAATTATGCATCCGGATATATCTAATAGTATAAGTAATGATGTAAATAATGTGTGAGGACTCACCTGTGGAAGCTTTCTAACCTTCATGCTGCCTCTCCTTTCTGAAATATAAATTTTTAATATATGTCTAAAACGTTTGTCATGTTATTTTAGTATTCCCAATTTTATTTAAAATCATAAACAGGAAAAAGTAATAATAAACAATAAAAAATAATTGACAATCAGGATACAGATTGTTATACTTTAGGCGGATTCAAAGGGGGTGGGATATGTTTACGGAAGAGAGGCTGGAGGCAATTGAAGAGAAGCTTCAGAAGGATGGAAAAGTCAGGGTTAAAGAGCTGAGTGAACTCTTTCAGGTATCCGAAGATTGTATACGAAAAGATCTGAAGATTTTGGAGAACGGGGGAAAACTGAAGCGTACTTACGGGGGTGCGATCCTTTCAAAAGATTACCCTCTGGAACGCAATGTCATAGACAGAAAAGGATACCATCTGGAGAAAAAGACAGTCATAGCGAAAAAAGCACTTGATTTAATTAATGATAATGAAACAATATTTCTTGATATCTCCACCACAAATATAAAGCTGGCAGAACTTTTGGCAGAATCAGGGAAAAAACTGGTAGTAGTGAGCAATATGATAGATATTCTTCAAATACTAGCCAGAAGTCCCTCTATAACTGCAATTGGAACGGGAGGAACCATGTTTTCTTCTGTTAATGGTTTTATGGGAGCCGCAGCTATTGAAGTTATTAAACAGTATAGTTTTGACAGGGCTTATATAGGAAGCTGCGGTATTGACATGACAGATTATTCAATCACTACTCTGGGAGCAGAGGATGGCTTAACAAAAAAAGCTGTACTGCAGAGCAGCCGTCATAAATATGTGTTGATGGAGAAAGAAAAATTCTATTTTAACGATTCATTTAAGTTTGCTCATTTTGAGGATATCAATGGTATTATTACAGATGAATTTCCGGATAAAGATATAATAGAAGCATTAGATGCTGCGGGAGTGCGGTTAGTGTAACAGGGCCCGCGGAAAGAAAGAGAATTGTGCGTGTAAGCAGCGCGCCGAAAGAAAGGAAGATGAAGATGATTCAGATAGTATCTGAAAGCACAAAAGGTGCAGTAGTTGAATTTGGTTTTGAAAAGGAAGAGGGTAAATTTAAAGGTAAGGCTCTGGAAACACTGTTTTATCCTGAAAAGGATGGGAAAGAAGTGTTATATGTAGGCCTTGGAAAAAAAGAAGAGACTGCAGGCGGCCAGACAGATGAAAATATCTGTAAGGTTTTAGTCAAGGAAGCAGCTGCAAAGGCCGTGAAAGAGCTGAGAAGCCATGAAATCTATGAATTTTCAATGAATATCTCTGCTGTGGCAGAAAAATTTGGGACAGAGAGTGTCAGAGATATTGCTGAAGGAGCTCTCCTGGCTGATTATGAGCAGATTCAATATCCTGGAAAAGACTGCAGAAAAACTGAAATTGAACTTACGGGAATAGAGGGATCAGAGGCAGAAGCGGCCAGTGCGCTCTTAAGTGAATACGAAGCCGTCATTGAGGGCGTGCGTTTTGCCAGGGATATGGTTAATATGCCGGGTAATAAGCTGCGTCCTGAGGATTTTGCAGGAGAAGTACTGAACTTAGTGAAGGATACTGAAATTGAAGCCCAGGTATTCCATCTGGAAGACTTAAAGAAGATGAAGATGGATGCGCTCTTAGGCGTTGGTGAAAGCAGTGAGTTTCCTCCGTGCCTTGTGGTCCTGCGCTATATGGGAGATCCGGAATGTGAAGAAGTCAAGGGTCTTGTGGGAAAAGGAGTCACATGTGATACAGGCGGATACTGCCTCAAACCTGCAGCTTCCATGGGAGGAATCAGAGGCGATATGGCAGGGGGCGCCGCTGTGGCAGGAGCCATCTATGCACTTGCTAAAAATCGTGTAAAGACAAATGCTGTGGCAGTTATTCCTATGTGTGAGAACAGGATATCAGACGGGAGCCTGCTTCCTGGAGATGTGATCAATTCTTATGCAGGAAAGACGATTGAAATCGCAAATACAGATGCAGAGGGACGCCTGATACTGGCTGATGCAGTCAGCTACGCAGTGAAGCAGGAGAAGGTAACACATATCCTGGATATTGCCACTCTGACAGGAGCCGTAGTGAATATGCTGGGATTCACCATAGGCGGGGTTATCAGTGATGATCAGGAATGGTTTGACAGATTCCGCAGGGCATACCAGGTATCAGGAGAGAGATATTGGAGGCTCCCTGTATATCCGGAGCATGAAAAGATGATAAAGAGCAAGGTAGCTGATATCCGCAATATGGGAGAGAGTTGCTGCGGCACTATTACAGCGGGACTCTTCATAAAATCATTCGCGGAAGGCAAGCCGTGGCTCCATCTGGATATAGCAGGTACAGCGTGGGTAGAACCTCCTGTTTTCGAGTTCCAGTCAGCAGGTGCCACAGGCGCCGGTGTGACTTCTATTTATCAGCTTTGCAGGCAATAATTAATATAGCTCCATGATCCCATATTTTTTCATCTTTCTCCAGAGAGTAGAAGTACTGATGTTCAGCAGACTTGCCGTTTGCTGGCGGTTTCCTTTTGTCTGGCGCAGGGCCAGGAGGATATTATCCCGCTCTGAGCCTGGGAGGCTGAGGGCGGGCAGAACAGCTGTATCCATATCATCCGTATGATCATAAAACTGGTATGCCTGCTGAAGCTGGTCTTTTATAAATTCAGGTGAGAGCTGGTAATCATCTGCCACGATTACCAGACGTTCACAGAAGTTGCGCAGCTGGCGCACATTTCCCGGCCACGGGTAGGAGGTCAGCATGCTGGCAGAGGCGGAAGAGAGCTGGACAGTCTTCTGATATTTCTGACTGTAGATGTCCAGATAATATTCAGCCAGAAGAAATACATCGTTTCCACGCTCACGCAGGGCAGGGATCTGTATGGTGAGGACATTCAGCCTGTAGAATAGATCCTCACGGAACGATCCGTTTTTTACAAGTTTTGCAAGATCTTTGTTGCAGGCAGCGATGACACGTACATTTACAGGAATGACGCTGTCGCTGCCTATGCGCATGACCTCTCTTTCTTCCAGGACGCGCAGAAGGCGCAGCTGGCCGTTGGCGTCCATCTCAGATATTTCATCTAAAAAAATAGTCCCCTGATTTGCAATCTCAAATAATCCTTTTTTTCCTTTTCTGGAGGCGCCTGTAAATGCACCCTCCACATATCCAAACAGTTCACTTTCCAGCAGATTCGGAGGCAGCGCCCCGCAGTTTAACGCAACAAAGGGCTGGCCGCTCCTGCGGCTGGAATTATGGATGCTCTGGGAAAAAATCTCTTTTCCGGTTCCTGTTTCACCTATTAAAAGAATATTAGAATCATATTTAGCAAAAAGCTCTGCATTTTTTATTGCACGCTGAATTGCCCCGGATTTTCCAATCAGATTCTGGAAAGTATATTTGGCTTTATGGCCCTTGATATATGACTCTATCCGGATTTGCTCTTCCATCTGCTCCAGGTGGGGAAGAGCAGTAAAATGAAAAATTACGGCGCTGACTGTTCCGTTTCTCATGAGAGGAGTGATGTTGAAAATTCCGTCAGACTGGGTGTGCAGCAGCAGATGGCTGTAGTAATTGGTACCGTTTGAAAGGGCGTCATCAAGGATGTCCTTCATCTGAACCGGAAGAACCTCATAGATGGAACGGCCGGAAAAGGACGGAGAGGCTTTGTGCGTATTTTTTGCAAAAAGGCCTGCCGCCTTTACGTTATATGAAGTAATAAGCCCATGGTCATCTGTCACCCAGATAGCTTCAAAAGAATAGTTCATCATCTGAAGAAGTTCCTGATTGCGCTGGCTGACCTGACGGCTGATAGTGATCAGCTTTAAAATGCGGCGGAATTCTTCCAGTACGCCTATATAAGAATGGGCATTGGGATCGTAGGCATGGTACATACCGGACGCTGCTACCTGCTGGTGATATCTGGAACCGCAGGCGGCTATCTCAAAGCCTTCTTTTTTCAGTGCATGAAAAAATGAATCCGGCAGAGTCTCCCCATCACGGATGATATTATGAAGCTCTAACTCGAATATTTCGCTGAGGATCTTCAAATCCAGGGACAGGGGGGCGACAGTGATCAAAGCCACCTTATGTGGGTGGGGGATATGGGTATCCACTATATTTTTTTTCAGGGACTGAAGTATATTTAAGGTTTCCCAGTTGCTGAAATTGATAGGGATAATGGGCACAGAAGTATCATAGGAAGACATTTTTTCAGAATGGTGGTAGCTGACAATAATGGCATCCATTCTCTCTTCCTGAGCCATACGCACATACTCTCTGTAATCATCATCTGTAAGATCCTTCATTCTGGTTGAGATAAAAACCATATTCAGATTTAATTCTTTTGCAGCCAGGGAGCAGATGTCCCTGGGCAGTTCGTGGGATTCTATCACCATTATACTTGTCATAAGCATTTCTCCTTTGTACAGACCAGTTCCTGTTAATGATGAGTGTAGCATGGGTATGGATATTTGTAAATGTGAAATGATTGAAACGCAAAATGAAATAAAGATTTCAATTTTGCTTTGCAGAATTACAGAAAGTAAAGAAGAATTCAGGTAAATAATGGAATTTAAAGACAGAAAAAGTAGAATACAGTGCGTTTATGAAAAAGAAAAAAGAAACATATCACAAAGTGGCACGGATTTTGCTGTGTATTATAGTAAAACAATAAAAAGGAGAAGGAAGCTATGGGGAAGTATATTTTAAAACGTTTGCTTTGGATTATACCTGTAGTGCTTGGGGTGACTATTATGGTATTTACCATCATGTATCTGACACCAGGTGACCCCGCGAGGATGATACTCGGTTCTAATGCAACGGAAGAAAAGGTGGAAGCCCTGCATGAACAAATGGGACTTAACGGGACGTATCTGCAGCGGCTGGGAAGGTATATGAAGCAGGTCTTTGTAGATCAGGACCTGGGGTCGTCTTATTATACGGGGGTGAGTGTAAAGGAGCAGATCAAGGCCAGGCTGCCGTATACGCTGCGAATTGCAGGTATCAGCATACTGATTGCCGCGTGTATCGGAATACCCCTTGGGGTGCTGGCGGCTACACATCATTATACCTGGATTGATAACACGGCTATGTTTGCGTCCCTGTTCTGTGTGTCTATGCCCGGATTCTGGTTTGCATTGATTCTTGTATCCTTCTTTGCGCTGAAGCTGGGGTGGCTGCCTGCTGTAGGGATCAAGTCGTGGACGGGTTACATACTGCCCTGCCTGGCGGGAGCCATAGGCGGAGCTGCCGGACTGGCCAGACAGACAAGGTCAGGCATGCTGGAAGTGATACGTCAGGACTATATTACCACTGCCCGTGCCAAAGGGCAGACAGAGAGGAAGGTCATCTTCAGGCATGCGCTGAAGAATGCACTGATTCCAATTATTACAGTTATGGGAGGTATGTTTGGGAGCTCCCTGGGCGGGACTCTTATCATTGAGACTATTTTTTCCATACCTGGAATGGGAACATATCTTACAGACGCTATCTCTAAAAGAGACTATCCTGTAATACAGGGAGGCGTGCTGTTCATTTCAATCTGCTTTTGTCTGATCATGCTGCTGGTGGATATTGTGTATGCATTTGTTGACCCGCGTATACGTTCCCAGTATGCAGGAAGCACAAGGAAAAGAAAGGCCGGAAAGGGGGATAAGAAGGAATGAAAAAGAAGAAAAAGTCCCATACAAGAGAAATTCTTCACCGTCTGTTTAAAAACAAGCTGGCTGTTGCAGGATTGGTTGTTATCATTCTGCTGGTTCTGGCAGCAATTTTCGCTCCGCTGCTTGCGCCTTATGCATATGAGGCGCAGGATCTGACATCAACTTTTCAGGCTCCCGGCAAAGCTCATCTGCTGGGAACGGATAACCTGGGACGGGATATCTTAAGCCGGCTGATCTATGGTACAAGGCAGTCTCTCAGGATCGGCGTGCTGTCGGTGGCAATTGCATCTGTCCTGGGAATCACCTTTGGATCGATTGCAGGATTTTACGGGGGAAAAGTGGATAATGTGCTGATGCGTATGCTGGATATCTATCAGTCAGTTCCGGCCATGCTGCTTTCCATCGCCCTGGCCGCCGCTCTTGGCCCTGGCCTTAATAATGCGATCCTGGCTATTGGAATCTCCACTATGGCGGAATATGCCCGCATGATCAGGGCACAGATCCTGACAGTCAGGGAACGGGAATATGTGGAGGCAGCCCGGGCAATCAACGCCAGTGATCCGCGCATTGTTTTAAAGCACATTATTCCAAATGCATTTGCACCGCTGATCGTGTCCATCACCATGAATATTGGAAACTCCATCCTTGCCGCAGCTACATTAAGCTTTATAGGCCTGGGGGCACAGCCGCCCCTGCCTGAGTGGGGAGCCATGTTAAGCGCAGGCAGAAGCTACATGAGGGATTATGGATATCTGGTCATCATACCGGGTATCTGCATCATGGCAAGTGTACTGGCATTCAATTTGCTGGGGGACGGACTTCGGGATGCACTTGACCCGAAGATGAAGAATTAGGAGGTCAGAACATGAGCGGACAGAAAAAAGAGGAATTATTAAAAATAGAGGACCTGGTGGTGGAGTATGATACGGATGAAGCCGTGGTGAAGGCAGTAAATCATGTAAATCTCCAGCTGGGCAAAGGAGAGACTCTGGGACTGGTAGGTGAGACAGGCGCGGGAAAAACCACCATTGCTAAAGCAATCCTGCGAATATTGCCTGATCCTCCTGCAAAAGTACGCGGGGGCAGGATCTATTTTGACGGCGAAGATATGCTGAAACTCAGTGAAGGTAAAATGCGCAAGATCCGAGGAAATAAAATAGCCATGATATTCCAGGATCCCATGACGGCCTTAAACCCCATTGAGACAGTAGGGAAGCAGATCGCAGAGGCAATCAGCCTGCATGAAAAGCTGTCAAAAGCGGAAGTGGAGAAAAGGGCTGTGGATATGCTGGAGATGGTAGGAATACCGGGAGAGAGGTACAGTGAATACCCTCACCAGTTTTCAGGCGGAATGAAGCAGAGAGTAGTCATCGCCATGGCGCTGGCCTGCCGGCCGGAACTGCTGCTGGCGGACGAGCCCACCACAGCGCTTGATGTGACGATCCAGGCCCAGGTGCTGGATATGATGGACTCCCTGAAGGAAAAATTGGATACATCTATGATATTGATCACCCATGACCTGGGTATAGTGGCAGGCATGTGCGACAGAGTGGCAGTTGTCTATGCAGGGGAGATCGTAGAGCAGGGGACAACAGAGGAAGTGTTTGACCATGCAGGCCATCCCTATACAGTGGGGCTGTTTAATTCCCTGCCCAGACTGAATGGAACAGAAAAAAGATTAAAGCCGATTGACGGGCTGATGCCTGATCCGACAAATCTGCCGGAGGGATGTAAGTTCCGGGAAAGATGTCCGTTTGCAAAAGACGAGTGCGGAAAGAAGGATCCGGAAATAAAGGAATTCAGGCCGGGACATTTTGTAAAATGTGTAAGGGCGGGAGGTGAGGAAAGATGACAGATATTTCCCTGGAAGTCAGGAACCTGAAAAAATATTTTAATACGCCGAAAGGCTATCTGCATGCGGTTGATAATGTTAACTTCAGTATCCAGACAGGAAAAACACTTGGTGTGGTGGGGGAGTCCGGATGCGGAAAATCTACCCTGGGACGAGTGGTCCTCCATTTACTTGACTCTACAGATGGACAGATTTTATTTCACGGGGAGGATGTAACCCATGTGGATAAGGCGAAGCTCCGTACCCTGAGAGAGGATATGCAGATAATTTTCCAGGACCCATACTCTTCCTTGAATCCCCGTATGAGTGTAAGTGAGATCATTATGGAGCCTCTGCTCCTGAAAGGCGGTATATCCAGGGCAGAGATGTATAAGGAGACAAAACGCCTGATGGATACAGTGGGACTTGCCGAGAGGCTGGAAAATTCCTATCCTCATGAACTGGACGGAGGCCGCAGGCAGAGAATTGGAATTGCCCGTGCCCTGGCTTTAAATCCAAAATTTATCGTATGTGATGAACCTGTATCGGCTCTGGATGTGTCCATACAGGCCCAGGTACTGAATCTGATGCTGGACCTGCAGGAAGAACGCGGACTGACATATCTGTTCATCACCCATGATCTGTCGGTTGTCAAGTATTTTTCTGATGACATTATGGTCATGTATCTTGGACAGGTAGTAGAGAAGGCCCCGTCAGATGAATTATTTGCCAGCCCCAGCCATCCTTATACGAAGGCGCTGCTGTCAGCTATCCCTGTACCGGATGTACATGCACCCAGGAACAGGATATTGCTAAAAGGGGAGATAACTTCCCCGATCAATCCAAAACCAGGCTGCCGCTTTGCAGCCAGATGCCCTTATGCGTCTGAGGAATGCCACAGGGAACAGCAGCTTGTGGAGATCAGAAAGAATCATTATGTTGCCTGCCAAAAGGCAGAGGAACTGATGGATAAAAAAGAAAAGCTATAAAAAAGGAGGAAATGAAAATGAAGAAGAGAAATGCAAGGTTTTTGAGTGTGGCAGCGGCAATGGTCCTGGCGGCAGCCAGCGGTACTACTGCTTTTGCAAAAGACGCCCTGGTGATCGCGGAGGAGGCAGACTGCGGTACACTGGCGCCTACAGGAGCTACTGTAGACTGCAGGACAGATATTAATTATCAGGTGTATGAGGGACTGTTCCGCTTTGGATATGATATGGAGATGACCCCACAGCTGGCAACAAGCTGGGAGCAGACTGATCCCACACATATCACGTTCCATCTGCGTGAAGGAGTAAAATACCATGACGGACGTGACTTTACTGCGGCTGATGTCCTTTTTACCCTGAAGCTGAACTGCGAGGATGCAAATACCACAGGCGTGGTTACTTATCTGGATCTGGAGAACTGCAAGGTTGTGGATGACTATACGGTAGAACTGGCTTTTACCCAGACAAATGCATTTAACCTCTCAAAGTTAAGCTTCCTGAACATTGTTAATGAAGAATCATACAACGAGAGCGGCGACGGAATGGCTACAAAACCTGTAGGGACAGGACCGTATAAATTTGAGAGCAGTGTGCCGGGCGTCAGTTATACCCTGACTGCAAATGAAGATTACTGGGGAGGGGCTCCGGAAGGAATAAAAGAGGTCACCTTTAATGTAATTGCTGAAGGCTCTCAGCGTACTAACGCCCTGATGGCGGGCGAGGTCGATTTTAATAAAGTGCTGCAGATCAGCGACTTTGACTATATTTCCGGTATGGACGGTTATGAGGTAATCACTAAACCTGCATTTAATACAGAGTGCCTGTTCTTTAACATGACAGAAAATTCACCGTTTGCATCAAAGGAACTGCGTCAGGCTGTAGCCTATTCTGTGGATAATGAGGCTATGAATAATGCAGGCTTTAACGGGCTTAACCTTCCGGCAGCAGGTGTGTGGTCTTCAGGTATGGCGGACTATGATGCCAGCTGGACAAATCCCATGTATGGACAGGATATGGATAAGGCTAAAGAGCTGGCCGGAGCTGCGGGCGTACCTGATAAGCCTGTCACCATTTTGTACGGTGGACTGGCAGCAGAGGAATTAATGGCACAGGTACTTCAGGCAAATCTGGCTGAACTGGGGATTACAGCTGAGATCACAAGTGTGGACCAGGGAGTATTCTGGAGCGCTATGGGAGATCCAACCGGCTGGGATATTGGTATCATGAGCTGTTCTGCTCCGAGCGGTTATGGGCTGGACAGTATGACAGCCTTTTTGACAGGACTGAATTTCCAGGGATGGTCAGGGCCAGAGTACGATAAGATGGCAGAGCTGTGCAATACCGCTTCCAGCGCTGAGACTGACGAAGAGAGGATGACACTCACAAAAGAGCTTTGGGATCTGATCGAGGAAGAAGTGCCTCTGTACGGCATGGTATATTTAAACCGCATGAGCGCTTACGACTCTGCAATACAGAATTATAAGGTATTTGACCAGTTTGGTATCTATGTAAAGGATCTGTCTTTTGCAGAATAAAAAATACACTGAAAGGATGCGAAAATGCTGAATTATACCCGTATTTCAAAATATTACAGGGGAATGGACGGCGTCCGGCTGGCAGCAGATCTGTATCTGCCGCAGATAAAAGAAAAGGTACCGGCGATCATGTATGCCGGCAGGGGAACGCGCAGGGAGCGCTTTGAAGAAATGAAGGGCGTTCTGCAGAAACTTCTGGAGAACGGGTATGCCCTGGTTTTGCCGGATCTGCGGGGAATTGGCGCCTCCTTTGGAAGAAATGATGGATTTCACAGCCGGACGGAAGCAAAGGACCTGAAAATACTGATGGAAGAAATGGCAGGGGAGCCCTGGTGCAGCGGAAGCTTTGGCATGCTGGGAGGATCAAATAATGGATTTATCCAGGATCTGACGGCTGCCGAGCGGCCGGCGCCGCTTCGGGCGGTTATACCATGTGACTGTCATCCGGATTTTTATTATCAGGATTACCCAAACGGGGCATCCAGACATATTGAGTTTATACACGGAGCACCGCCTGAGCCGGTGGGGACTCCGGTAGATGCAGACACAGATAAAACTCTGCTGGAAGAAGCACAGAGAGACCATGTGACAAACCTGGGATTTCTGGGACAGTATTTTCCGAATATGCACCGGGATACGGTGAATCCAAAGTTTGGCTGTGCACCCCAGCGGGATATCTCCATATGGGAGAGGATGGATTCTATCCGGTACAGTGACATAAAATATTATAAAAACGGGGCCTGGTATGATCCGGGGGCTGCAGGGGCAGTGTATGCCTATAAAGTTTTTGACGGCAAGCTTCTGATCGGACCGTGGCGCCACTGCGAGATGTATCACTGCAATGATAAGCCCTCAGATCTTCCAAACAGCGTTTTTCCGTGGGAAGAAGAGTATGTCAGGTTCTTTGACTATGCGCTGAAAGGCATAGAGAACGGGTGCTTTACAGAGCCGCCGGTACGTTACTATACACGCGGGGAAGAGCGGGGACGGGAGTGGAAATATGCTGCTGACCTTCCGCTGGACAGCCAGGTGGTGTCATCTCTATATTTAAGCCAGGAGAAGAGCGGCACCATAGACAGCTGCTACGACGGGTCACTCCTGGAGTGCGAAGAGCAGAATCCGTCTGTCATAAAATACAGGATGAACAGAGATATCAGGCTGTACGGGCCAATGGGCACACTGGACCGCAGGATTGAGGGCGGTTTTTTTGAAGAATCCAGAAAATGCCTGACATTTACTACAGCTGCATTTGAAAAGCCTGTGGAAATAACGGGAATCCCCACTCTGGAGCTGGATGTGACTTCGGAATGCAGGGACGGCCTGTTCCTGGCCGTTCTGGAGGAAGTATATCCCGATGGAAGCACGTGCTTTCTGACAGAGGGAGCTATGAGGGCTTCCCATGCAAAATACGGAAGGCACAGGGCTTATATGTCTATGGGTCTCCCGTATCACCCGGGACTTTCAGATGACCTGGCAAAGCTGGATAGCCAGACGCCCCTGCATCTGGACTTTACCCTGGAGGCATTGTCACAGCTGGTGCAGGCGAAAAGCCGTCTGAGGCTCAGTGTATTTTGTGCTGAAAAAATGTATCAGCAGCCGGAATGTATCGGAGATAAAAACCCGGTGATCGGCCTGCATACAGGGGGCTCAGTGCTGAAGCTGCCGGTGATCGCCGCAAATGTGACGGAATTTCAGGGAACACTGTCAGTGGAAGGCATGAGCGGCCCTGGGATGCTGTATGTATTTAAACGTGCTGTCTATGTGTATCTGGGGGAAAAATGGCACAGATATCCATGCACACAAGTATATCCTCTGGATAAAGAAACCATTATATATAAAACAAAAAACTTTGATGTAATAAAGAAAACCGCAGGCAGCCAGGTAACTGTTACGGCCCATGGAATGGCTGAATTTAAGCTCTGTGCCTCCATGCCGGAGCGGAAGAAATTTGCAGCGGGCAGACCGTGGCTGCATCCGCACAGGCACTGGTATAATAAAACTTCTGTCCGGGATATTGATTTTCAGGACCAGTGGGTGGCAACGGTGCCTGTAGAGAAGTGCCAGGAAGGGTTCCCGGATGCAGGCCCTTATAACACAATGGACCTGATGCTGAATCTGAAGCTCCCTCAAAAAGGAAAGGCGCCATACCCCTGCATTGTGGGGATACATGGACATGGAGGAGACTACGACTGCTTTGAGAGACTGACAGGACGTATTCTGGATGAGGGCTATGCTATGGCAGCTGTTGACTACCGTGCCACGCCTCCTAACCGCTGGCCGGGCCTTATGTATGATGTAAAGGGGGCAATACGCTTTTTGAAGGCGCATGCGGCAGAATACGGGATAGACATGGAGCGGATAGGGATCATGGGAGGTTCCTGCGGAGGCCACCTGTCTGCTTTTATCGCGGCTACAAATGGAGAGCCGGATACAGAAGGAGATATTGGGGGAAATACTTCATATAACAGCCGGATAAAGGCCGCGGCTATTTATTTCCCGTGGACTGATGCCCTTGGATTCGGCGAGGATATTTTCCACCAATATCCGGGACAGATAGAAAGGGTCATGAATTCAGACGGTCCTTTTGCACCGCCGGGATATATGTTTGATTACAGCGGAGAGGGAAAAGGCCTTGCCAGCCTGAAGGCACATATGAATGAACCGGAATACCAGGATATCCTGCAGAGAGCTATAGATATCAGCCCGGTGTCCCATGTGACAGAAAACAGTGCACCTTCTGTGATCGTCCATGGAATATATGAATGCGGTATACAGATACCAATGAACCAGAGTGTCCGCTTTTTTGAAAAACTGACACAGAAGGGGGTAAAGGCTCTGCTCCTGTGTAATAATGAAGGATTTTTTGGAGAAGACCCGGAGATACAGAAAGCAGTTGCAGATTTTATGAAAAACAGAGTGTAACAAATCTATTCCTAAAAGGCTTGCAGAAGGAGGCTCCTTCGGCTTATACTATTTACAGACAGATGAAACGGGCAGGTAGCAGGACTTTTGATGTAAAGGACGGGGAATAGTATGGAAGCTTATTTAGAACAGAGCCAGAGGCAGGTGCTCTCACAGGAAATGATCCAGTCGGTGGAAATATTACAGATGAGCGCTCAGGAGCTCTCTGATTATATAAGGGAGCAGACTCTTGAAAATCCATTAATTGACGCAGAAGAACAGTATCCACAAAATAAGGATGAAGAGCGGCTGAAAAAGCTGGAGTGGCTGTCTGAACTGGATGAACAGAACCGCTTCTACTATCACCTGGAGAAAAAGGCTGCTGACGGCTTTGATTTTAACAATATTTCAGGGAGCAGGGAGAGCGGTCTGAAGGAAGCGTTGATGCAGCAGCTGATCGGAGAGGGATATTCAGACAGGGAAATGCAGGTGTTTGAGTATATAGCAGAGAGCCTGGACGACAGGGGGTATTATACCTGCCCTGCTGACGAGACAGCCTCCAGGCTTGGTATATCTGTAAAGGAGGTACAGCGTTGTCTGGAAATCATGAAAACGCTGGAACCTGCGGGCATCTGTGCCGATTCCCTGAAGGAATGCCTTTTGCTTCAGCTGAAAAGGGCGGATTATGAATGTAGAACAGAATGTAAAATAGTGAGCGGCTATCTGGAGCAGCTGGGTAAAAACCACCTTCCCTTAATTGCAAAGGAATTAAAAATACCTGTTAAGGAGGTCATGGATGCACAGAAGCGGATACGCAGCCTGAATCCCAGGCCGGCCCAGGGATTTGGAAATGGCGGGATATCCAGATATATCATACCGGATGTTACCGTAGTTAAATTTCACCATGGATTTGAGATTCTGACAAACGACTACGTATATCCGGCGGTTCGGATAAACGAAGATTATGTGCAGATGATGAAGGGGGAATGTCCGGAAGAAACAAAGGAGTATCTCTGTCAGAAGCTTGGGCAGGCACGAAAGCTTCAGGAAAACATCAGGAGGAGAAACACAACACTGATGGATATTACAAAATGCATCCTGGATGTGCATCAGGAGTTTTTTACTTCCGGGGATAAGGCGCTTCGCCCATTTACCATGACAGAAGCCGCCCAGCGGCTGGATCTGAGCGTTTCCACTGTGAGCAGGGCAGTAAATGAGAAATACCTGCAGTGCTGCTACGGTCTGTTTCCCTTAAGCTTTTTCTTTGCTAAGAGTATAAGCGGAAAAGATGATCCCGTCAGCGCTGTAAAGGTCAGAACCCAGCTTGGTGAACTTATTAAGAATGAAGATAAGAAAAAACCTTACAGCGATTCTGTGCTGGCAGAGCTGCTGGCCGTACAGGGCCTGAAGATATCCAGAAGGACGGTAGCCAAGTACCGTGAAATGATGGAGATAGCGGACTGCCGCGGCAGGAAGGAATTTTAAATACGCTAAGCATTTATGGCTGGACAGCTGCGGCTGCCCGGCCATTCATTGTCTAAGCTGAGATAATATAGTAACATTAGTTTTTTCTTAACCGCTATCGTTTGTTTTGACAAGCCAAATGAGGTATGGTAAACTTACCTGAGAAGTATTGCCTGAATCAGGCATGTTAAGCAGGGGATAAGGCCGGTGATGATCTGGCCGGTGTATGTTTAGGATAAATAAGAGGTGAACAAGTTGGATAAATACGAATATAATCTTAAGTTGGAAGAGATTAAGAAGTTAATTGATAAACAGGATTATAAGAATGCTGCCGATATTGCAGATACCATTGAGTGGAAAAGGGTCAGGAATGTAAGGACTCTCTGTATGGTCAGCGAAATTTTCGAGGCAAACGACAGGCTGGAGGATGCCAGGGAAATCCTTCTTAGAGCCTTTGCACGCTCATCAGGCAGCCGTACTATTCTGTACAGGCTGGTAGAGATCTCAGTTAAAATGAAGGAATTTGATGAGGCTGTGGAGTATTACGGAGATTTTATCAATGCAGCTCCCAATGACAACAGCAGATATATTTTAAAATATAAGATATATAAAGGCAGAGGGTCTTCCATAGAGGACCAGATCGCTATTCTTGAAGAATATAAAGAACGGGAGTACACAGAGAAGTGGGCCTATGAGCTGGCCAAGCTGTACAGTAAGGCAGGGATCGCAGATAAATGTATAGAGACATGCGATGATCTTGTATTGTGGTTCCACAGCGGCCCATACGTGATAAAGGCGCTGGAGCTGAAGCAGAAATATGCCCAGCTCACAACTGAGCAGCAGGCTATCTATGACCGCAGGTTTGAGACTGCAATGGAGAAGGAAGAGGCGGTTGAAGCAGCTGTTCCCCAGATCGAGAAGGTGATTGCCCAGAAACTGCCAAGTTCTGAGGAGGAAGCGCTCACCCAGAATATTATCATGCAGACAGAGAGAGAGCTGGCACATGAAGTATCTCATCATGCTGCTGCAAGTGCGTCCAGGAATATAGACGATGACTGGGGATTTGAGGCCGGGACTGCCAGCAGCGGTTACGCGCCGGAGAAGCCAAATGCTCCGGGCCAGGCCAGGTATGATACTGTTGAGCTTCAGGCTGAACTGGCAAAGAGCATGAGAGAGCTTGTATCAGATATTAAGAAGACACCGGATCATGACCCGGAGAAGCTTCGCTCTCTTAATATAGAATCATTAGAAGAAGAGACGGCGGCTGCTAAGGTGCCGACGGAAGAAGAAAATATAGAGGAAATCATCGCTCCTAAAGTGGAGGCTGCTGAAGGCAGCTTAAATGGCGCTAAAGAGGCGGTAGAACGCATGAAGAAGGCAGCGCCCACGACAATTAAGCCTCTGGAAAAGGTAGAAATGCCGGAGAACCTAAAGAGCCAGACAGCCCCGGCAGAAGATGCCGGCACAGACGAAAAGCCTGTCCAGGATGAGTACGGGATAAATGAGACGAGTGAGGAGGATTATATGTTTGAAAAGCCTCCTGCAGATACGGAAGAAGGCAGCCAGACGCCGGAGCCTGAGGAAGAAGCAGGCCCTGAATTTGAGGAAGAGCAGATAACAGGACAGCTCTCCATTGACGACGTGCTCATGTCTATGGGAAGCCAGGATGATGAATCCGGTGCTGATGATGAAGAGTACAGCCAGGACGATTACGAAGACGCAGAGTACGGCGAAGATGAATATGAAGATGAACAGTACAGCGATGACGAATATGAAGACGCAGAGTACGGCGAAGACGAATATGAAGATGAGCAGTACAGCGAAGACGAATATGACGATGCGGAGTACGGCGAAGACGAATATGAAGACGCGGAGTACAGCGAAGACGAATATGAAGATGAGCAGTACAGCGATGACGATGCGGAGTACGGCGAAGACGAATATGAGGATGAGCAGTACAGTGAAGATGATTACGAAGACGCAGAGTACGGTGAAGAGGATTATGAGGACTCTGAGTACAGCGGTGAAGATGGGTATGAGGACGGAAGTGCCGGCCAGTCCCTGGGATATACAGGGCAGTCACCGGTCACCCAGCAGACAGTGGATCTTTCTAAGGATATAGATATACTGAAGAATGCATCGCTGCATCCTCCTAAGGAGAACAGGGCAGACATGATGAATACCATGGATCTGAGTGCGGCTGTCCAGGAGGCGATCAGGCAGGTATCCTCACAGGATCAGGAAGGCCATGAGGACAGCGCTGAGGAAGAGTCCCCGGCATATCATGGCCAGGATGGATATGAGGATGAATATACACAGGATGAGAGCCAGGAGGATGAGCCGGAACAGGACCGTGTATGGAATACTTCAGGCACTACCTCAACACAGGAGGCATATAAATCTGTTATGCCAAGGCAGAGAGGCCTGACAGGCGCTCAGAGATATCTGTTTTCCTATTTTGCAGCTGTACAGGGTATGGAACCTCAGATCTTAGAGGCGCTGGATGAAGTTCTCACAAAGGTCAGACAGGACAAGACTTCAAGAAGCGGAAATCTTGTGATTACAGGAATGCAGGGAAGCGGAAGGACCACCCTTGCAATGAAATTTGCAAAGGCCGTAAGCCATGAAAAAGGTGAGAAAGCTGCCAGAATAGCCAAGATATATGCGGAGGATCTTAATAAAAAGGATATACCTTCTACCGTAGCTAAAATAGCGGGAGGGTTCCTGATCATTGAGGAGGCAGGTGACCTTGAGGATGAGACAGTCAGACAGCTGAGCAAGGCTATGGAATTCCGTACAGACGGGCTTGTGATCATTCTGGAGGATGAGAGACGCTACTTAAAGGAAATGATGGCTGATAATCCTGAATTTGCCGAGAAATTCACAGCAGAACTTACAGTACCTGTATTTACAAATGATGAGCTTGTAACCTTCGGCAAAATGTATGCAAATGACCTGGATTACAGGATCGATGAGGTGGCAATACTTGCACTGTATAACAAGATCGGGGACTGCCAGTCAGCAGAACAGCCTGTAACTATATTAGATGTAAAAGAGATCGTGGATAACGCTATTAAGCGCAGCGAACGCTTTGGCCTGCGCAAGCTTATGATGATCCTCACCCATAAGAGATATGATGAGGAAGACAGGATCATCCTTTTTGAAAAAGATTTTAAATAGTGTCCTATAAATAAGCAGATATTTAAGAGCTGCAGGAGCCGCATACCGTTGGGTATACAGTCCTGCAGCTTTTTGTTGACACATTATATACCGAACGGTATAATATAGAAAAGGAGGCTTAGCATGGAAAATAAAGAACGAATTTTGGAATGTGCTCTCGAGCTGTTTTACGCCAAAGGGTATGATGCAGTGGGCGTACAGGAGATAGCTGAAAGATCCGGGATCACAAAACCCACACTCTATTATTACTTTGGAAGCAAATTCGGTCTTCTTGAGACGCTGATGAGCACGAAATATGCCTGCCTTAAGGAGAAGATAGAAGCAGCCTCCTACTATGACGGGGATGTCCCTCAGACTCTGTATCGGACGGCATCCGCTTATCTGGATTATGCCGCCCGTGAAAATAAAATGTGCAGGCTGATGATGGCGTTGTTTTATTCAGCAAGGGAAAATGAAGCATATCTGGCGGTCAAACCTCTGATCACAGATTTTTATAATATGATAGTTAGTATATTTGAGCGGGCATCGGAAAAACTGGGAAATATGAGAGGACGCCAGGAGCAGTTTGCAATAGGATTTATCGGTATCCTGAATCACTATATCCTGCTTGCCTATGAGCAGAGTGACACAGACAGGTTTATGGACGAAGAGATAAAGAAATCTCTGGTGGACCAGTTTATGTATGGAATATATTCCTGACATACGGGCGTAAAAATGTTACTGTTCACTCCGTGACCAGTAACACGCTTCGCGATGCACAGAAACGGCCCAAAACGCCGTTTCGCGCTGCGGCTCTCGGGATTTTCGTGCAAAATACGCACGAAAACACCTCGAGGGATGGTGACGTGTGAATAGTAACTGGAAAATAACAATTCATGGAGGCATATAGAAATGGGAACTTGGTACAATGAAGCAGTATTTTATCATATCTATCCTCTGGGGCTTTTAGGGGCGCCAAAGGAGAACAGGGAGGAGGAGACAGTTCACCGTATGGAGGAACTGTTTGACTGGATTCCCCATATCAGGGACTTGGGATGCACAGCCATATATATTGGCCCCTTATTTGAATCCACTACCCACGGATATGACACAAAGGACTACAAAAAAGTAGACAGGAGGCTGGGGGACAATGAGGACTTTAAAAAATTTGTTTCCCTGGCACATGAAGAAGGGATCAGGGTGGTCGTGGACGGGGTTTTCAACCATACTGGGAGAGAGTTCCACGCATTTAAGGATATTCAGCAGAACAGAGAGGGATCTTCCTTCAGAAACTGGTATAAAGGAATTAACTTTGGATGGAATTCTCCATATAATGACGGATTTGGATACGAGGCCTGGAGAAACTGCTATGAGCTGGTAAATCTGAACCTGAAAGAGCCTGCAGTGAGGGACTATCTGTTTGATGTCATCAGCTTCTGGATCAGTGAATTTGATATAGACGGCATCAGACTGGACTGTGCAGACTGCCTGGAATTTGACTTTATGAAGGAGATGCGCCGGAGGACCTCACAGGAGAAGCCTGATTTCTGGCTCATGGGAGAGGTGATACACGGGGACTATTCCAGATGGGTGAATGATGAGATGCTCCACTCAACTACAAACTATGAGCTCCACAAAGGCCTTTATTCAGGGCATAATGATCACAATTACTTTGAGATCGCGCACACGATCAGAAGGGAATTTGATGAGAACGGGGGAATCTACAGGGGCAGGACACTCTATTCATTTGTGGATAACCATGATGTTGACAGGATAATGAGTAAATTAAATGATAAGGAACATGTTTATCCTGTGTATACACTTTTATATACACTTCCAGGCATTCCTTCCGTTTACTATGGTTCAGAATGGGGTATTGAAGGAAAGAAGGAGGGAGCCAATGACGAAGGCATGCGCCCAAGACTGATCCTGGATGAGTGTGAAAAGGAAAACCGCCACAAAGAGCTGACTAAGCATATCATGGCTCTCGGCAGGCTGCACAGAGGGAATAAGGCTCTGACGGAGGGCAGCTACAGAGAGCTGCTGCTGACAAACAGGCAGTATGCCTTTGCCAGGATAGCGGGGGAAGAGGCTGTTATCACGGCAGTCAATAACGACGACAAGCCGGCAGATGCAGAGATTCCTGTACCTGTAAGCGCAGAGTACGGTACAGATGCATTCACGGGACAGAAATACCAGGTTCAGAATGGGAAAATAAAGGCACACCTTCCGGCAGCAGGGAGTATAGCAGTTTGTTTTAACGTAACTATTCAGCAGGTCTGTGCATTTACTGCACAGACCGTGAGAACATGATTCAAGAGTGCAGAAGTCCCATCGCTGTAAGCGATTTTAAATGGATTTCTGCATGTAACTGTGAGGGTACTGAACAGTTACGTTTAAATCAGAATTGCAGAGAGATACAGCCTGAATAAGGGCAGAGTATATAAGTAGAAAGAAAAGGCAGGAGAAGTCTTATGGAAAAAAAGCAGAACTCACAGAATCCAAAGGGAAAGACAGCATCGGCTAAATCAGCGGGAACAAAAAAAGCGGGAAATCAGAGAAAAAAAGCACAGGAGCCATTCCGGATAGGAGAATTAGACCAGTATCTTTTCGGTCAGGCCACACATTATGACCTCTATAAAAAGCTGGGTGCACACCCAGTTAAAAGTAAGGGAAAGGACGGCGTATTTTTCGCCGTCTGGGCTCCGAATGCGGAGGAAGTCCACGTGATCGGAGAATTCAATGGATGGGATGAGAGCAGCCTGCCTATGGAGAAGGCCGGGCCGTCAGGAATTTATGAATTATTCGTGCCGGGGGCAAAGGCGGGTGACCTTTATAAATATTACATAACAACTAAGGACCACAGAGGCCTGTATAAGGCGGACCCATATGCAAATTATGCAGAGATGCGTCCGGGTACAGCTTCAAGGGTTGCTGACCTGACAAAATTTAAATGGAGTGATGCGGCCTGGATGGAAAAGAGGGCGTCACAGAACACAGATGAGATACCTGTCTCAATCTATGAGGTACATCCCGGTTCATGGAAAAAGCATCCGGCAGGACCGGGTAATGAAGACGGATATTATAATTACAAGGAATTTGCACATGCGCTTGTGGACTATGTGAAGGATATGGGCTACACTCACGTAGAACTGATGGGAATAGCAGAGCATCCCTTTGACGGTTCCTGGGGATATCAGGTGACGGGATATTTTGCACCAACCTCAAGGCATGGCTCTCCCTCAGATTTTATGTACCTGGTTAATTATCTGCACAAAAATAAGATCGGGGTCATTCTGGACTGGGTCCCGGCGCATTTTCCAAAGGATGCCCAGGGGCTGGCAGAGTTTGACGGCACCTGCCTCTATGAATATGCAGATCCCAGGAAGGGGGAGCACCCTGACTGGGGGACGAAGGTGTTTGACTTTGGGAAACCACAGGTTAAGAATTTCCTCATATCTAACGCATTGTTCTGGATTGAACAATATCATGTGGACGGGCTGAGGGTGGATGCTGTGGCGTCGATACTGTATCTGGATTACGGACGGGAAAACGGACAGTGGATACCTAATAAATACGGAGGCAATAAGAATCTTGAGGCTATCGAATTCTTCAAGCATCTTAACAGTGTCGTATTGGGGCGCAACCATGGGACTATGATGATCGCCGAGGAATCTACGGCGTGGCCTAAGGTGACAGGGAAGCCGGAGGAGGAAGGCCTGGGATTTTCCATGAAGTGGAATATGGGCTGGATGCATGATTTCCTGGAATATATGAAGCTGGATCCTTATTTCAGGCAGTTTAACCACAACAAAATGACATTTTCAATGAGCTATGCCTATGCGGAGAAGTATATTCTGGTACTTTCACATGATGAGGTGGTGCATCTTAAATGCTCTATGATCAATAAAATGCCTGGCACATATGATGATAAATTTGCAAATCTGAAAGCAGGATATTCTTATATGATGGGACATCCGGGCAAGAAGCTTTTATTCATGGGCCAGGATTTCGGGCAGTTTCAGGAGTGGAGCGAGGCCAGAGAGCTTGACTGGTACCTTCTGGGGGAAGAAAAGCATCAGCAGCTGCAGCAGTTTATGCGGGACCTTCTTCTGATTTATAAGAAAAATAAAGCCCTGTATGATGCTGACATTTATCCTGAGGGATTTGAGTGGGTGAACGCAGATGACAATTCCAGGAGCATTTTCAGCTTTATCAGGCATTCTAAAGATGGGAAGAATAACCTGCTTTTTGTTATAAACTTTACTCCGGTGGAAAGGCCGGATTACAGGGTGGGAGTACCGAGAAGGAAGCAGTACAGGCTCATTTTGAACAGTGATGAGAGCAGATACGGCGGATCGGGACAGCCAAAGGAGGAGATATATAAGGCAGTCAAAAGTGAATGTGACGGGAAGCCTTTTTCCTTTGCATATCCGCTTCCTTCGTATGGGGCAGCAGTATTTAAGTTCTAGCCGGGTTATATGAGACATAGGATAGAATAAAAGTGTGGACAGGATGTGCCTATGGACGGAAAAAAAGACCAGGAGGAGGAACAGAGCCAGCCGCTGCTGATGCGGATATTAGTCCGCATGGCGCTGGGGATCGCGCTTATCATGGTGCTGAACACATGCTTCCAAAAGGCCCGGATCGACATCACTGTGGGCTTAAATCCTTTCAGTGTGGCAGCGGTGAGCACTTTAGGGGTGCCGGGAGTTGTGATGCTGTACGGGATTGCTGGATGTAAGTACTTATAAAGGGGCTGCTGCAGATAATGCAGCAGCCCCGGCTATTTCCGCCAGTATACCATAAAAGTATTTGCTGGATGTAGTACTAGGCATATCTTATTTGTTTTCAAGATAAAGTTTTTTCAGGTCAAGGATCTTTTGCTTATCCAGATTTACAGTATCCCGGAGAAATTCAGAAACAGGTTTTTCTGTGCGGGAAATAGTATCAAAGAGGGTATCTATATAGCTTCGTCTGACACCCAGAAGGCATTGTACCAGACTGGCAGTATCAACATCCGGCATCCTGGGAGCCAAAAGAGAGGCTGCAGCATCAATCTCAGCCTGCAGGCAGGTCCCTGTAAACAGATAATCTTCAATGATGATTTCTTGGGGAACATCAAGAGCCAGGAACAGGAGCGCCGTACCCAGGCCCACCCGGTCCTTGCCTGCGCTGCAGTGCCACAATACAGCCCCGTCTGTCTGATTCAGCAGGATTTCAAAGAATCTGCCGTACTGCTTCAGGGAAAAATCTGTAGTACAGATAGACTGATAGACAGATGCCATATATTCTTCAGGGGACTGGTTCTTTTTGGCAAGTTCTCCGAACAGGTCGCCAAACATCTCACGCTCTGCAGGTTTTTCTCTTGTAATGCCAAGTGTGCTCTCATCAATGATTGGCAGATGGATAAATTCTACTCCCGGAATTCCGATTTCAGGCTTATCCAGGCGCTCCGTATCTGTCCTGAAGTCTATGACAGTTTTAAGGTTATACTCCTCTGTGAGTATTCTGCGGTCTTCTTCAGTGGTGCGAGAAAGCTCACCGCTCCTAAGAAGCCTTTTCGGTTTTATACGCCGTCCGTCTGTAGTTTCGTATCCTCCCAGATCTCTCGCATTAGGGGCTCCCGAGAGGGCGATCTTGTTAAAAGTAATCATCTGATTTCTGTCCTTTCTGATAATTGATTCCCGTAGGCAGCGGCCGAAACGGAGTGCAGACCTGCCGCGGGGGGCTTAGACTTGATGTCTATATCCGGATTGCAGTGTGATCCGGTGTCTATGTAGATAGTAACACAATTCGGATTAAAATGAAATCAGCATATTGACTTACCTGGCTGATGGCTGCACTGGCGTTACTGTTCACACGTCACCGTCCCGCGAGGTGTTTTCGTGCGTATCTTGCACGAAAATCCCGAGGACTGCAGCGCGAAACGGCGAATTTTGCCGTTTCTGTGCATCGCGGAGCGTGTTACTGGTCACGGAGTGAACAGTAACGCACTGGCGTGTCTGCCGGGTAAGTTGCTCGCGAGAATTAGTATACAACATATAGTTTATGATATGTATCTAAAAATAATATAAAGTATCAAAAACATATTGAAATCCCTGCAAGGGGATGATATAATAGCAGCATCTTACAAAACAAATTCTATTGGCGTTTCTGCCTGTGTTATCCCAAGAAATTAGTTTAATTAACGAAATAAGTGAGGAATCCCCCACCTTGGCAGGTGTAGGGATGAATCGCCAAAAACAAGCTTAACGGCAGTGGCGGGAATATATCCCCCACTGACATGAGGTCAGGAGGGGTAAGTCTATGCAATATTTACAGAAGGTATGCCTGCTGTTTGTGGCGTGCAGCGCTGTGATCTCGGATGTCTCAAAAGGAAAAATCTACAATGAGCTCATACTGACGGGATTCTTCCTGGGAGCTGTCTGTCAGGTCATGGACCAGGGCGTCTGCGGTATACTGTGGTTCCTGGGAGGACTGACAGCTCCTGTTGTGCTGATGTGGCCTTTATATTACTTCCGTATGATCGGCGCGGGGGACATTAAATTGTTCTGCTCACTTGGCAGCATACTTGGAATACCGGGGATATTCTGGTGCATGTTTTATTCACTGCTGATAGGAGGGGGGATGGCAGCGGTCATGGTTATAAAAAGAGGTAATCTGTTAAAGAGGCTGGGATATTTGAAATGTTATTTAGAGAGAATGGCGGACAGGCATGGATGGGAGCCTTACAGGAAAAAGGAAGACAGGGATGGAGAGTTTTATTTTTCAGTACCTGTACTCATCAGTGTATTGTTTGCAATAGGAGGTATTTATTAGATGAAGAAACCTATATTTGCCGTCTGTGATCTGGAGGCAGCCTATGCCTATCATCTGATGGAGAGGAGCAACGGAAAACCTGGCATGCCGTTTGAGATGCAGGCATTCACAAATATAAAGAGCCTGGGCCTGTATGCCAGCCAGCATGAGATATGGATCCTGCTCATAGCTGCCAAGGCCATGTGTCCGGAAGTAAAGGATATGAATATACGGAAAATCATGATCTTATCAGAGGGGGAGATTATTGAGGAGCTGGCAGAGTATCCGGCTGTCTATAAGTATCAGTCTTCAGACAGCCTTATAGCAGAGGTGATGGGATACTATTCCAGGCAGGAAGCAGCGGCAGACCCCCTGGCAGTGATGAAAAAGGATGTGGAACTGATCGGGGTCTACTCTCCCGTCAGAAGGACTCTGAAGACATCCTTTGCACTTACACTGGGGCAGGTGCTTGCACAGGGGAGGACTGTGCTGTATATCAATCTGGAGGCATACTCCGGCATGGAGGAGCTGCTGGGAAAGGAATTTGACACTGATATCACAGACCTGATGTATTTTGTAAAGGAGGGAAATGGGAATGTCATCTATAAGCTCAACAGCATTGTGCAGACCTTCCACAACCTGGACTTTCTTCCTCCGGCCCTGTCTCCCTATGATATCAGGGATGTGACGCAGAAGGACTGGGAGGGGCTTTTAGATGAGGTCGTACAGTTCAGTACATACAATACCATCATCCTGGACCTGGATGAGCATGTGGAGGGGGCTTTTGAGCTGCTCAGAAGATGCGGAAGGATATATATGCCTGTGAGGGAAGACCATGTGTCTGCTTCAAAGCTGGCTCAGTATGAAAAACTGCTAAGGCGGTGGGATTATGAGGACATCATGGAGAAGACGCGTAAGCTGAAGCTGCCTTTCCACAGCAGCTTTGGAGAAAGGGGAGATTATCTGGAACAGCTGCTGTGGGGGGAACTGGGTGATTATGTGAGAAAGCTGGTGAAGGAGGAACGGAGCGGACCATATGGAAAATAAATTGCAGATGCTGAAAGAACGCCTTCATAAGCAGCTACAGGAAAGGCTGGAGAGAAATCAGGAGGTGGACGATGAGGAGATTTATGAGCAGATAGATGAACTGATAATGGAATTGTCCAGGGAGGAATATCTGGGCCTGACGCTCAGGCGGGAACTCAGACGGGAGCTTTTTAATGCAGTCAGGAAACTGGACATTCTACAGGAGCTTCTTGATGACAATACTATCACAGAGATCATGGTGAATGGCACTGAGGCAATCTTTCTTGAACGGGCAGGACAGCTGAGAAAGTGGGACAAGAGCTTTACGGGCCCTGAGAAGCTGGAGGATATGGTACAGCAGATAGTGGCAAAATGCAACAGGGTAGTAAATGAGGCAGAGCCTATCGTGGATGCCAGGCTGGAAAACGGTGCAAGGGTAAATGTGGTGTTAAGGCCGGCGGCATTAAACGGACCGATCATAACCATCAGAAGGTTTCCCGATAAGCCTGTGCGTATGGAGCAGCTGATTAAGTGGGGGTCTATAACGGAGGAGGCGTCAGCATTTCTGAGAGATCTGGTGAGGGCAGGGTACAACATATTTATAAGCGGGGGGACAGGATCAGGCAAGACAACCTTTTTAAATGTGCTTTCAGACTATATTCCTAAGGATGAGCGCGTGATCACGATAGAAGATAATGCTGAGCTGCAGATACAGGGGGTGGAAAATCTGGTCCGTCTGGAATCCAGGCGTGGAGCCTGGGGAGGAAATAATATAACCATCAGGGATCTGATCAAGGCAAGCCTGCGTATGCGTCCGGACAGGATCATAGTCGGGGAGGTCAGAGGGAGTGAAGCTATAGATATGCTTCAGGCGCTCAATACAGGCCATGATGGCTCTCTCAGCACTGGACATGGAAACAGCCCGAAGGACATGCTATCCAGGCTGGAGACTATGGTGCTCATGGGAATGGACCTGCCGGTGACAGCAATAAGAAGACAGATCGCATCAGGGCTGGATATTATGGTCCACCTGGGACGTCTGAGGGACAGGAGCAGAAAGGTGCTGGAAATATTGGAGATTACTGAATACAGCATACAGACAGGGGAGATAGGGACAAGGCAGCTGTACGAATTTATTGAGGAGGGTGAAACGAGTGATGGAAAGGTGAAAGGAAGACTGCACAGGAGGGAGCCGCTGCTGCATATAAGAAAACTGCAGCAGGCCGGCATCAGAAGTCCGGCGGCGGAGGACGGACGGGAATAACAGGGCAGGAGATAAAGGATGGATTATTCAGTATACAAATTTACAAAGAAGGAGCTGGGGATTCAGATACTGCTGTATACAATTCTGGATGGAGTGGTGAGCTACCTTTTTTACAGATCCTTTTATGCGTTTATTTTATTTTCACCGGGGGTACTGTGGTTTTTAAAAGAACGGAGGAAGACATTCCAGAGAAAGAGGACATCAGAATTTCAAAGCCAGTTCCTGGCGGGAATGAAATGCGTTTCTACTGCATTATCAGCAGGGTATGCAATAGAGAATGCATTTGAGGAAAGCTTAAAAGAAATCACAAAAATTTATGGAAAAGAATCTATGATTTTTGCAGAGTTTTCTAATATTGCAGCCCAGGTCAAGTTAAACAGGCCGGTAGAGCAGTTGGTGGGTGATCTGGCAGAGAGAACAGGCATAGAGGATATTATCAGTTTTGCCCAGGTTTTTAAGGTATCCAAGAGAACGGGCGGAGATATGCAGGCTATTATACGAAATACGGTGGGAGCCATCACACAGAAGCAGGAAACCCAGCTGGAGATAGGGACATGCCTGGCTTCCAAGAAGATGGAGCAGAATATTATGAGCGCAGTGCCGTTTTTTATACTGATCTATGTGAGCGTGGCATCACCGGGCTTTTTAGATGTCCTGTACCACAATGAGATGGGGGCTGCCGTCATGAGCATCTGCCTGGGGATATACGTGGCAGCCTGGTTTTTGGGGAGAAAAATAGTGAATATAGAGGTGTAGCATATGGTGGTGAGTCTGATTATTTTTGCATTGCTGGGTATTCTGGGCCTTGTGTCGGCAGGTGAGAGCGCCGGTGGTGAGAAGAGAAAGATGCTTCTCCCATTCTGGAAAATGGGGGTCTGGACGGCCAGACATACAGGACTGCAGAAAATGGGACAGGGGAAAGACAGATTAAGGTACGACCTGAAGGCCCTGGAACAGGAAGAGGGATATGTAGCAGAACAGCAGTATTATGCCAGAAAGCTGGAGACGGTGTTTCTTGTATTGTTTATAGGTTCAGGAATGGCGGCATTTGCTGCCATAGCGGTACAGGATACTGGCAATGAGGTCAGAGATACTCTTGAAAGGCCTGCATTTGGCCAGAGCCCGGCAGAGGAGGAGCTAAAGGCAGTGGCGGAGGGGGAAAAGGAGACAAACAGTATTTTTGTTACTGTAACCCCAAGGCAGCTGACGGATGAGGAGATAAAAGAAGCATTTCTGCGGGCAGAGGAGGAAATAGAAGAATCGCTTCCGGGAGAGAACAGTTCCCTGGATGAGGTCCGCGGAGGGCTTAAACTTATAAAGACAGCGGCGGAAGGCACAGTTGAAGTGGACTGGACAGTAACTCCTTTTGGGATCATTGATGATGGAGGTGCAGTGACAGGGGAAGTTTCCCAGGAAGGAGAACTGGTAAATCTGTCCGCCGAGCTTTCCTGCCAGGATCAGAAAGCGGAGTACAAGGCATTTGCCAGGATATATCCGCCCAAACTGGATGAGAAGGGCCGGTTCCTGGCGGATATGGAGGAGGCAGTTGCAAAAGCGGACCAGGAGGGGATAAACGAGGATATCATGGTCCTGCCAAGGGAGATATCAGGCAGAAATGTTACATGGGTTGAGGAAAAGGTTCCTCTGCCTCAGATGATATGTGCTTTTTCCTTATTAGCAGCCGTATGCATGTATTTCAGAAAAGACAGCGATATACATAAACGGGCGGGCCTTAGAAGACGCCAGCTCATACTTGATTATCCCCAGATGCTTTTTAAAATGTCAATGCTGCTGGGGGCGGGTCTTACGATCAGGGAGGCATTTACTAAAATAGCCTTTGAATACCGCAGCAGCGCAGGAAAAGATAAACGGGCAGTTTATGAAGAGATGCTGTATTCCTGCAGAGAAATGCAGAGGGGCGTGGCAGAGGCAGATGCTTATGAGAACTTTGGCAGGCGCTGCCAGGAGACATGCTATGTGAAGCTGGGGGCAGTGCTGGCCCAGCATCTGAAAAAAGGTTCTAAGGGCCTGGGGGAGTTTTTGGAAACGGAGGCTATAAATGCGCTGGAGGAGCGCAGGCAGATGGTGCAGAAGATGGGGGAGGAGGCAGGGACAAAGCTATTGCTGCCCATGATGCTGATGCTTATTCTGGTGCTGGTCATATTGATGGTACCCGCAGTCATGTCATTTTGAGTCATACATGGACTCAAAATGTGGAGTGAAATAAATAAAGGAGGGAGGTGTGTAGATGAACCATGTAAGAGATTTTTTGTTAGAAGAGGATGGTATTGGGGTGGTTGAAATCATCCTGATACTGGTGGTACTGATAGGTCTTGTAATAATCTTTAAGAAACAGCTGACATCTCTCGTAAATAGTATCTTCAATAAAATCACAAGTCAAAGCAGCGGAATCTGACAGTAAAGGGGGAAATTATGAAGCGGTATAGATGCAGGGGGGCGATCACAGTGTTCCTGAGCCTTATAAGCACTCTGTTTTTGTCCCTGCTCTGTACCCTGACTGAGTCAGCCAGAGTGCAGGGAGCAGAATCAGTGGCATCATCAGCGCTGGACATGGGGATATTTTCTGTCATGGGTGAATATGAGAAGGAAATGCTGGAGAGATTTAATGTGTTTTTTCTGGATGGAGCTTACGGGACAGGAGAATTTGATATACGCAAGGCTGAGATGAGGCTTAAAAACATGATGGAGTATACGGCAGAGCCTGATAAAGGGCTGCCGCTGAGTTTTAGCATGAATCTCTTTCCAATGGAAATTGAACAGTGCAGGATAGATAAATACGCTTTGGCGACAGATGAAAACGGCGGTGTCTTTTATGCTCAGGCTGTGGCAAACCAAAAAGCCGGCCTGGCAGCAGATGTGATCAATAAAGTACTTGATTCACAGAACAAGGCAGCGCAGCAGGAGAAGGCTTCTAAAGAGTATGAGCAGAGTGATAAAGAAATAGGCAAAAGGATGGATGAGCTGGAGGCTGAAAAGGAAGCCGTGGAGGAATCAGAAAGACAGGCTGCCCTGGAAGATAAAAAAGGACAGCAGGACGGAGCCTTTATTCCCATAGACGAGGCAGATAAAATCCAGGTGGAGAATCCTCTGGATGAAATTAAAAAAATAAAAAAACTTGGGCTTCTGGGGCTTATATTAAAGGATCCGTCAGCTGTTTCAGAAAAATCAGTAGTAAAAAAAGAGATGGTATCACACAGAGAGACAGAGAAGGGAAACCTGCAGCTGCAGGGGATTAAAAGAGATCTCATCTCAGATGGGATATTTCAGGAATATCTTCTTGACAATTTTCCGGGTATTACTGGCGGAGGCCGGGAGGGAAGCCTGGACTATCAGCTGGAATATATACTGGTTGGCAAGGATAATGACGTGGATAACCTTAAAAGTGTAGTCAACAGGCTGCTGCTTATGAGGGAGGGAGCCAACTTTGCATACGCCATGGGAAATGCATCTATGCGGGAGGCTGCACTGGCACTGGCGGTGCTGCTGGTTGGCGCAATTCCCATACCGGGGCTTGTCACGGCAACAAAGGCGGCGCTTCTTTTGGCCTGGGCATACGGTGAGAGCCTGATAGACGTGAGAATACTCCTTGCAGGAGGAAAAGTGCCGCTGCTGAAGGATGAGAGCAGCTGGAGGCTGTCTCTGGAAAACCTGGCCCATCTGACCCAGGTCCTGGAGGAGGCGGGCAGCGGAACAGGAAAGGGCCTGGCTTATAAGGATTATCTGAGGCTTTTGCTTGCTGTGGGAGATAAGAAGGAGTACCCGATGCGCGCTCTGGATATGATTGAGGGGCAGATGAGAAAAAGGGCAGCCACTGCCGAATTTCATGCTGATTACTGTATTGCAGGCATACGGGCTGAAGCGCAGTTTTATATAAAGCCGGTTTTTTTAAGAATCACATCAGCATTTACGGGGACTTCTAAAAGGGGTATAGAATATGGAACAGCCGGTGCAATGACATATCTTGCCGGAGGATAACCAGAAAATAAGACAGAGCCCAGTGAGGAGGCGGATAAGGATGTTCTTTCTCTGTATAAATGTTTTGGACCATTATAATTTAAAAATTTTAAGAAAGGATAAGTGCTCTCTCCCGGCGAAGGTATGGGGCCATACAATAAACAGGGAAAGAATATCCTCATCCGTCTCCCACAGGGGCAGTATAACTGTAGAGGCAGCATGTATACTGCCGGTTTTTATCTGGGGAGTAGTCTTTGTACTCTATTTTATAAAATTATGCAGTGTATTAGTATGTATGCAGAGTGCAATTCAGGAGACAGGAAAGGATATGGCTGTATTTGCTTATGTATACGAAAAGGGTATAGACCAGGCGGATATCTCGGCGGGAGGTATCACAGATCTGGCGGCGGCAGGGCTCTCGGCTGTGTATGCAAAATCCAGAATTGTGGACAAAGTGAATAAAGAGGGGACAGATGCCAGTATTTTCGTTGGAGGGGTGGACTCTGTAAGTTTACTAAGGTCCGGCTTTTTAAAAGAGGATGAAATGATAGATATTGTGGCTGAAGGAAAAGTAAGGCTGCCTGTACCGTTTTTTTCACTGGGGGATTTCAGGACAATTATCAGAGGAAGAGTCAGGGCGTGGACAGGAAGAGACGGAAACAGGGGAAGCCAGGAGAGCGGGAAGGCAGAAGATATGGTTTATGTTACAGTTAATGGAGAAGTATACCACAAAGACGCAGGATGCAGTCATATAAGCCTGTCGATCCAGTCAGTATATAAATCGGAACTGGAGCAGCTGCGCAATGATGGAGGGGGAAAATACCATGCATGTGAGAAGTGCGGCAGCAAAGCAGGAACACAGGTATATATTACGGATTCAGGAGACAGGTATCACAGTTCACTGGACTGCGCAGGCCTAAAGAGAAGCGTGCTTTTAGTGCCGTCCTCCCAGGTGGAAGGATGGCATGCATGCAGCCGGTGCGGCAGCAGATGAGAGAGGGTTTAAGAGCGTCATTATGGAAATCATTGTGAATATAAGAACAATTTTAGCAGGGATATTTCTGGCATCAGAGAGCCTGTATGATATAAAAACCAGGCAGATACAGCCCATAATACTGCTGGTATCAGGAATACTGGGGATAGTGACCGGAGCAGCAGCAGTCATAACCGGCAGTACAGGGTTTCTCCTGTGGGCCTCAGGTATGCTGCCGGGAGCATTTCTGCTCCTGACTGCAAAGGCCAGCAGGGAAGCTGTGGGGTACGGGGACGGACTGGCGCTTATGGTGACTGGAATGTATATAGATGTGCTGCAGACATTTAATCTTTTCATACTGGCGCTGTTTTTATCAGCAATGGCAGCAATAGTAATGATTGTGATAAAAAGGGCAGGCAGAAAAGATGTGATGCCATTTCTTCCCTTCTTATTTCTGGGTTACTGTCTGACAGCAGCAGTTAAGATGCAGGGAGGGTAATAGATATGAGACTGAAGGGGAGTTATACTGTGGAGGCAGCTTTGATCATGAGTATATTAATACCGCTGCTTGCGGCTGTTATCTATCTGGGATTCTATGTGCACAATAAGGCGGTACTGCAGGAGGCAGCGTGCAGGATCGTCTCTGCAGGAAGCCTGAACCAGACTGAGGGGAAGGGGCTGCAGGTTATGGAGGAAATAAAGCAGGATGTACTGGGCAGCCGGCTGATAGGTATGCCGGAAGTCCGGGGGGAGGTATCAGAGGGCAGCACATTAAATGCATCTTTCTCAGGCAGTTTTTATATACCTGGTCTTGTCATGAGGTTTTTCTGTGGAAACAGAATGGAGATAACTGTGAATAAGAGTATGAAAAATATACAGCCAGTAAAGACGCTGCAGATAATAAGAAGCATCGAAAAATTGCTGGACAGGTAGCAGGAAGGAGAATGGGATGAATAATATAAATAAGACTTACCGGCGGGATAAAAACCATAATTATCTTATTCTGTCCCTTTCAGAAGAGGAAGAAGAGTCACAGTACCAGATAGAGATGATACGTGAAAATAATATTGATGGACTGCTGCCCTGCGATGTGGTGTCGGTGGACGGGAGACATGAATACAGGTATGAGATAACTTCCAGACAGCAGATGGACAGGATTTTTGAGAAAAAGGATCTTACAGGGTATGATATCGGCCAGTTTCTGGAAGGATTCAAGACAGTACTAAGCGAGATGGAGAAATATTTGCTGGATGCGGATGCCCTCATTATAAGGCCGGAATACATTTATATGGATGTAGAAAAGAAAATACCGGCATTCTGCTGTCTGCCATGTTATAAAGGCAGTTTTAAGGAAGAATTCAGGGATTTTGCACAGTATCTCCTGAAGAAATTAGACCACAGGGATGTGAGTGCAGTGAGTATGGGCTATAATATCTACAGAGTTACACTGGATGAAAATTATGATATGGCAGCAGTTTTCAACCTGAAGTACCAGCAGGAAAGTGAGTACACAGAGCAAAAGATGGCAGCGGGACGGGGACAGTATGACAAAGGCGAGGAAGGCCCTCCTGAAAAGACGCCTGACGAGTATCCGGTAAGTGCAGAGCTTGATTTTGAACAGGAATATAAAGATGAATCTGGTTCCATTAATGGGGAAAATAATAAAAAAAGAAGAAGACATGGAAAAATAAAAGCCAGAAAACACATCAGAAATAGAAGCAGCAATCCTGAAAAGATTCAGGAATCTGATTTGAATAAAGGTCATGGAAATGGGAATTTTGGCAGGCAGGAAAAAGAGAAGGGTTTTAGACTATATAAAGTATTGATAGTTCTGGCGGGGACAGGGGTAACTGGAGGTCTGCTGTTTGCTGCGGCATGGTTTGGGGAGCTGAACCTGACACAGCTGGGCGGTCTGCTGTTTCTGATACTAGGGCTGCTCATCTATTTTACCTCTGTCTGGACAGGTCCTCAGAAGAAAGAAAAGAAGAAGGAATATACAGAGAATGCGGGTTATGAGCTGATGATGGAATACGAGGGAGCGGAGGAAGCAAAGGCAGGGAGCAGTAGGAAAGGGGAACAGGAATATGCCAGACCACGAAACCGTCCGTCTGCAGATAAGTCAGGTGGGATTTCTGAGAGCAGGGAGAACAGCGGAAATGTAAAGGACGATATTTTTGAGGAGTATACAGAATATCAGAGGACTGGTTCAGAAGAATTTTTTGGAGAGACAGTACTTCTAAACGGGAAAGGTTCGGAAGAATTTTCTTATTGCCTGATACCCCAGAATACGGAAGACAGACATGAGATCTGGCTTGACCAGAAAAGTATGACCATAGGAAAGCTGGGGCAGCAGGTGGATATCCTGGTAGACCATCCTTCAGTAAGCCGGGTCCACGCCCGGCTTATAAGAGAAGGAGAAAATTATTCCCTGATAGATATGAATTCTACAAATGGGACGTACTTAAATGGGCAAAGGCTCTCCCCGGATGAGATATGCCCATTAAAGGATGGGGATGAGATCAGGTTTGCAGTCAGGTCCTTTTTGGTGGAAAGACGCTCCATTTAGACAATACCTTAAAAAACAGGATTCAGCGGGCGCGGCTTCTTGCGCCTGTAAAGCAGGACAGAAAGCACCAGACCGGCTGCCAGCCCTCCTATATGGGCAGAATTGTCCACACCCATGCTGGTCAGGCCCTGGAAAAGAGTCAGAGCAGCCATAAGGACAAGACGCTTTCCTGTAATATCAGCTAAACGCCCTTTATTGACAGCTACCACATAGATAAGAGCTCCGACTACGGCAAAAATTGCGCCGGATGCACCGGCGGACACGGCAAAATCCTGAGTCTGGATACTATGGTACATAGACAGTAGATTTCCGGCCAGACCTCCTACAATGTAGATGATCAGATAACGGACCTTGCCCACAGCGCATTCCAGAGTATCTCCCAGGAACATCAGTACCAGCATGTTGCCCATCAGGTGCTGAATGCCAAAGTGCATGAACATGCAGGTAAACAGCCGGTAATATTCACCGTTTTCCAGCACATAGGGAACAAAACATGCACCGTGGCTGAGCATATACCCTACGTTCTCCGTATCGCCGCCAATCTCCATTATAAAGAACACAAGAATATTTAAAGCTACAATAGTAAGGTTCACAATAGAACGCGATTTAATGAAATCACGCAATTCATTCATTTTTATCTTCTCCTTTGTAAACAGGCATCAAGATAGAAAAACAAGTGCCTTTTCCTTCATCAGAGCGGACAGTTATGCATCCGCCGTGTGCCTCAATGATCCGTTTAGTGACTGCCAGCCCCAGCCCTGTGCCATTTTGTTTATGAGTGACAAATGGTTCAAAGAGGGAGGGGAGATATTCAGAAGGAATTCCATCTCCATTATCACATATCTCCACCAGCAGCTGCGTGCCGCTGTCTTCTGTCAGGGAAAGAGCTTTGGCATGTATAGATATTTCTGTATTATCCCTGGATGATTCAATTGCATTTTTTAAAAGATTGGTAAGGCTCTGTCTTAATTTTACCGGGTCAGCGCATATATCAGGCAGGGCTTCCCCGACAGTGACATGAATGTGACAGCTCTGTTCCTCTCCCCATGCTTTGGCAGATGCGGCCAGATCATGGAGAAAGAAATTGACATCCACCCGGGTCTTGTTCAGACGCATCCCATTGTTATAATGGGACAGATCATCTAATAATTCACGCAGATTCCTCATATCATCCATGGTCTGGGACCAGAAGTTAAATTCCCTGACTTCCGGATGCTGTTTTTCAATCAACTGAAGTGAACTGTTAATTAGAGTGACCGGATTTCTGATCTCATGGGATATCTGCGAGATCTCCATCTGGTGGTCATCCAGGATCTTATGTATCAATTCATCCAGTTCAGGATCTTCATTCATAACTTTTTTAATTCGTTTTTTATCGATTTCTTTCAGCAAAATAAACACCTCCAGCAACAGTCTAACATCCAATACTTAAAATAGCAAACATATTTTATTGACATCGTTCTACAAAAGTTTTACATTATAGGTATTATCAAATTAAGAAGGAGGATAAGGTCATGAAAAATGATAATTGCATTTTTTGCAAAATCGCTTCTGGGGAAATCCCGTCTGTAACGCTTCATGAAGACGAAGATTTTCGGGTTATACTCGATGTTGGCCCCGCATCTAAAGGTCATGCGCTGATTTTGCCAAAGGACCATTATGCAAACATTTATGAGCTGCCGGAAGAAATGACGGCTAAAGCTTATGTGCTGGCGAAAAAAATAGCCGCACGATTGACAGACGCGCTGAACTGCGATGGTTTTAACATTCTGCAGAACAACGGGGAGCCTGCAGGACAGACAGTTTTTCATTTCCACATTCATTTGATACCAAGATATCAAAATGATAATGTGGGTCTAACCTGGAAACCGGGCCAGTTGACAGATGCAGATAAAAGCTTCATACTAGAAAAATTCAAAAGATAATTCTGGGGAGAGAAAGTGAGAAAACTAAAGATGAGAAACAAAAAATTTGTTGAAGTGTTTGAGAGGTATCAAAAGTTGGTTATGAAATTAGTCTATGACAAGAGCAGCGATATGGAGCTGGCTAAGGAAATCTGTCAGCATACATTCTTCAATTACTATCTGCACATGGACAAGGTAAAGGACGAACTGATCAAGCCGTGGTTGATCATGACTGCGAAAAATGCAATCGTAGATAATTACAGGAAGATCACGTCAAGAAAAGAATGTCCGCTTATACATGTAGAGAATATTGCTCTTGACTATAGTGTGGAAAGATGTCCCGAGCGTCTGGTGGGCAAGGAACTTTCTTTTCGAATTTTGGAGGATCTTCACAAAGCCAATGTAACATGGTACGAAGTGATAGTTGCTATATGCATTGAAGAACTGTCGCACGAGGAAGCAACGAAGCAATTGGGCTGTACAGACCAGGTGCTCCGTGCCAGATTATATCGTGCAAGAAAATATATCCGTAAGAAATATGGAAAGGAATACCGGGATCTATTTTGATGATCCGGATGCTTTATCAAGAAGTGAAACTATTTTTTCAATAGAATCGCCTTGATTACTTTTTTCCATGGCGGCAATATAGGTATTGCGCTCATTGTAAAGTTTGTTTATAGTATTCATAAGCAGGATAGGGGTCAGCTCTTCCTCACTGAGGACTTCGCTGAAGCCTTGATGTTTGAAGGAATCTGCATTAAGAATCTGATCACCACGGCTGGCATTAGCAGACAGCGGGATCAAAAGGTTGGGCTTTCTTAAAGCCAGAAGTTCGCAGATTGCATTAGCACCGGCTCTGGATACGCACACATCAGCGAGAGCAAATAAATCGGCCAGTTCATTTTGGATGTATTCGAACTGTACGTAACCGTCCAGGTAGTTCAGCGTATTGTCAATTTTGCCCTTTCCGCATAGATGTATGACCTGGAAAGATTTCTGCAATTCAGGGAGCACACCGCGGATAGCGTCATTTATGACAGCTGAACCCTGGCTGCCGCCAATAACTAACAGTGTAGGTTTATTTGCTGTAAAGCCGCATAGTTTCAGGCCTTCCAGTTTATTTCCGCTTAAGAGTTCCCGGCGGATTGGAGACCCGGTAAGGACTGCTTTTCCATCAGGAATGCGGGAGAGGGTCTCAGGGAAATTACAGCAGACTTTGGTTGCTGATGGGATACATATCCTGTTGGCGAGACCAGGCGTCATATCAGATTCATGTATGACAGCGGGAACATGGCAGTGTTTGGCTGCCAGCACTACAGGGACGGTTACAAACCCGCCCTTGGAAAAGATCACATCAGGCTTTAATTTTTTTATCAGCTTTTTTGCCTGACTGTAACCTTTGACAACCTTGAAGGGGTCAGTGAAGTTTTTGGGATCGAAATAACGTCTTAATTTTCCGGAGGCAATCCCATAATATGGGATTTCTAATTCTTCAATCAATTTTTTTTCGATTCCGTCAAAAGAGCCGATATAATGAATATCATATCCGTGCGCCTTCAGCGTAGGGATTAAGGCGATGTTCGGGGTGACATGGCCGGCGGTTCCGCCGCCCGTTAAGATTATTCGTTTCATGTTCATCCTCCAATATTAATTTCCGCGGGCAATGAGCCAGGTAAACATGCTTGCATGTGCATTTGACGACTGCCGCGAGGGTCAAATACTCCGCTGCTCTGCAGCGTTGAAAGTTTGATACCTTGTCAGCTTGCAGCGGGGTATTTGATTATCTAGTTACATCTTATACTCTTATGAAAAAAAGTCAAGAAGGTACTTAATTAAGGGTAAATGAAAAGGGGAAAATGATGAGTGAATCTAAGAAGAATTCTAAGATTGAGCCTATATTCATTTCAGACGAGATGCTGGAGGAAGATAATTTCGACAGCAAACTACGGGACAAGATGATTGAAGATGCAGAAGAGATAGAGAAGGCTTTGGAAACTGATCCGAAACTGGACGGTATCGAAGCTCCTGCAGGCATGCTTGACAGCATAACTGCATCACTGAAGAATCAGGGATACTGGGAAGACGAAGAAGCATCTGAGGTAAGTGTGGGACAAAAAGAAGAACTGACAGAGATAGATGCGGCAGAAGATGAAGATATATTGGTACAACAGGAAATTATGAAAAAAGCAGCGGGAGCGGAAGGGCTCTCGGATGATGAGATATATCAGATGTTATCGCCTGAGGATAGAGCGGCACTTACGTTGGGAAGGCGTCTAAATAGACGTAAAAAATGGCAAGGCCCATTGATAAAAGTAGCGTGTATTATCGTAGTGTTAGGTGGAGTTCTTGGAGCTAGTATAACAGGTGATGCTAGTAGAGAATACCTAATAGGTATATGGAATTCAATCGTAAGTGAGGGGTTAAGTATTAATATTGACAATGATAAAAGCTTGAAGACCACGGATAATGAATTAGAGGTTTTTTATGATATAAAAAAACACTTAGATATTAAGCCATTACAGTTACTATACAAACCACAAGGGCTAGTTTATGATAATTATTCTATGAGTACAGTTACTAGGAGTGCTCAAATGTACTATTTGTATAACGATACAATTACAAATGTATTTATGTATAAAGGTGATGAATCACAGGCAAATGCAAGAACGTTTGATGGGAAAAAAATAGATTCATACGATATCAATATTGGTTTTACTACGGTCGAGGTTAGTGTGATAGAAAATCCTGAAACAGGAGAAAAGAGTTATATAGCGCAAATGGTATATAATAATACTCATTACTCAATATCTTCAATAATGGATAGGAATGAGTTTGATAAGATGATACAATATATTAGCTTTTAACATATTTATTTTAAATAAATTGCGTCACAAAATTAGATTTGAACCGTTTTATATAATGTAATGTAAAATACAAAAGAGGAAGGAGGGTAATCATGAAAAATGGGAAGACATGGGTCAGCTTGATTTTGTGCCTGATGCTATGTGTAGTGTCTCTGACACTGGATGTAAATGCTAGTGGAGGAGAATATCAGGTTGGAGATACCATCGATGGTTCATTATTAACAACGGATACATCAGCAGAGGCTATAGCACAGCATTTAACTAGAGGTACATATTTATCAAACGGATCATCATATCTTCAGAATTGTGGGAATGGAGTGCTCTTTATATCAGGAGAGACAAATTGCTATCGGTTGTCTAGTAGTATACAAGTCACACTTTTTGTTGAGCGCTTGGTAAATGGCAACTGGGAGTCAGTTTCTCAACATACTTATACCAATAGTAATGATTATAAAGTTAGTGGTGGTTACTATCTTACTGTATCCAAGGGATATTATTATCGGGTTGTAGGTAGCCATAGTGCATCTGCTAATGGAGTTTATGAATCTTCAACAAGTCGAACTAATGGTATCTGGATAGGTTAACCAGTGCAAGTCCCTTCCCTCCAACATCCACGTTCCAAAAAAATTATTAAAACATAACTATTGAATCTGCTACTTGCTCACCACTTGTGTTGATTCAACTATCTTATATCTTAACAATATAAATGGAACAGGATGGGGAGGGAAGTGACAATGGAGAAGGGTATTATATGTTTCAGCACTGTTGGAAACGCTGACAGCAGACTTACATTACATATTTTGCGCTGCGCGCTGAAGACGGTGAGTAACTTATAAACTATAGAAAACTAATGAATTACAGAAGCTGTCGAATAAAAACAATAACCTGCGATGTTAATTTTCGCGAGTAGTGAGTCAAAGTCTGGTTCTTTTGACCTTGACTTCGGGGTGCGGAATGTCTGCAGATGAATTAGGCCCTTGTCTGCAGGGTAGGACATGGCAGGTTTTCTTTGCATTTTATTGGCAGTTAAAAGGGGAGAAAATTATGAAGGCAAATTATTATCGGTTTTTATTTGAAAATACCAATGACGGAATCGTAAACACAGGAAGCATAGTAGACACGGAAAAGGATGAAAAGTTCCAGTTTTGCTATCTGAGCGGAGCAGCCGCTATGAAAGCAGATGAGGGAAATGATATTGATGAATCCGTGGAAGTGGTCAATGGGCTTCCGGAAGTGCTTGATATGCTCGTTATTGCGGATTTTGAACCGCATTATCTGGAAAAAGCATTAAAACTTCTGAAAAAGACAAAGGCAGAAAAAGTGCTGCTGCCAAAGTGTGATGAGGATGTCAGGGCAAAACTGGTAAAAGGCCTTTCAGATGAAGAACATTGTGACCAAGCCATAGAGCTTATAAAGGAGCCTGAAGCGGTACTGAAACGCGAAGGTGCGGTAAAAATTTATGAGCTGGGCGAGGGAGAGACGTTCAGTACAGAGTCCAGTGGTTTCAAAGTTAAGGTGTCCTGCTACGGAAAGGGAGAAAATGCTTCTCTTGTCATGTATTACGGACCGGCAGAAAAAGGAACTAAAAACTTGGAATCCATGTTTGCAGTGAAGAGTTTTACAAAAGAGATGAAATGCAGCATGTGTGTAGATGGGGAAAACCATCATTGTGCAATGAAATGCTGCCTTTATAATGACTATGATATCTGCAGAAGACATAGCGAAAAAGACTGTGAACAATTTATTCTTGGAACTTTGTTATTGGGAAACGTTAAACTGGAAGAGTGCGGGCAGAAGATACTGAGTGATTTTGAAGAAGAGATCGGAGGCCTGCGGGTAATGTCAGTACCTAACGGAGGTGCAAAAGAAAACTGGGATAAGCTGTTCTTTGAAAAGACGATGGACATTTTTAGTAAGAACAATCCAGAGACAGCACATTTTAAGCAGTACTTCGTAGTTCCATCTTGTAAAAAGACGTCAGCGCAGACACTTATGGATATATCGGCGTCAGATCCATATCATCAGCTGGTAATGACCGGCAAAGTTTACGGTATTTGTGCATCAGGTTATCTGAAATCAAGGATGGACTGATTTAGAGACAACAACATAGACAGGCAAGTATATAAGAAAAACATGAATAAATAAAAGTGTGATTGCTCCAGGGAAAAAATTTCCTATCGAATGAAGGGAAATGAGCGTATAATATAATATTATGAGAATAACTTATTGTATTATTGGGCGAAAGGAGCGGCAGAATTTATGAGACTGACTTTTTTGGGGGCAACGCATGAGGTGACAGGCAGCTGTTATTATCTGGAAGCTTGTCATAAGAAAATTTTAATTGATTGTGGAATGGAACAGGGTCCTGATGAGTTTGAGAATCAGGACATTCCGGTATCGGCCGGAGAAATAGATTTAGTACTGCTGACACATGCACATATTGATCACTCAGGCAGGCTGCCTTTGCTGTATAAAAGGGGCTTCAGAGGGATTGTGTATTCGACAGCGGGTACGGCAGATCTATGTCAGATTATGCTTCGTGACAGTGCACACATTCAGATGTTTGAGGCAGAGTGGAGGAACAGGAAGGGACAGAGGGCAGGCAAGCCCGAATATGTACCCCTCTACGACATGCAGGATGCGGATGGGATCATTTCCTGTTTTAAGGGAAATCCGTACAACGAGAAAATCTGCATCACCGACGGATTGGAAGTAAGATTTGTAGATGCAGGGCATCTGCTTGGTTCATCATCAATAGAGATCTGGATAACAGAAGGAGAATGCACGAAGAAGATTGTATTTTCCGGAGATATTGGGAATGAAAGACAGCCCCTTATAAGGGATCCCCAATATCTCAGCACAGCAGATTATGTGGTGATGGAATCAACCTATGGTGACAGGAGCCATGGCGAGATCCCCGATTATGTGGGAGAACTCGCAGAGATCATCGAATCCACCCTGGGTAAGGGAGGAAATCTGGTGATACCGTCCTTTGCAGTAGGCAGGACGCAGGAGCTGCTGTACTTCATACGTAAAATAAAGGCAGACAACATGGTTAAGACGATTCCTGATTTTGAAGTTTATGTGGATAGTCCGCTGGCTATAGAGGCGACAAGTATTTTCATGGAACACATGTGGGATGATTTTGATAAAGAGGCTCTGGATCTCATCAATCAGGGAATCAACCCAATTACATTCAGGGGTCTGAAGACAACTATTACAAGTGAAGAATCAAAGGAGATCAATTTTGACGAGAAGCCCAAGGTTATTATTTCGGCCAGCGGCATGTGTGAGGCTGGCAGGATCAAACACCATCTGAAACACAACTTGTGGAGAGAAGAATCCACAATTCTGTTCGTTGGTTACCAGGCCTATGGGACACTGGGAAGATCAATAGCTGAGGGAGCGTCAAAGGTAAAGCTGTTCGGTGAGGAGATCGGCGTAAAAGCCAGAATAATGAAGCTGAATGGGATCAGCGGTCATGCTGATAATAATGGACTGATTAAGTGGATATCTGCATTTGAGAAGAAGCCGGATAAAGTATTTGTAACACACGGAGAAGATACAGTGTGTGATCTGTTTGCCGCAAGGCTGAGGACAGAGCTGGGGCTTGATGTAATGGCGCCCTACAGCGGTACAATATACGATCTGGCTGAGAACAAATGCATAGAAGAAGGGAAGCCTGTACTTGTAAGGAAGACTGAAGAGCAGGCTGAACTTTCTCTGAAGGTACGGCTGAATACGCCTTTTGGCAGGCTTTTGTCTGCAGGAGAGAGGCTGATGTCAGTCATACGCCATAATGAGGGCGGAGCAAATAAGGATCTTGGCAAGTTTGCCGACCAGATAATCTCACTTTGTGAGAAGTGGGACAGATAAGGTAACTGTGAAAGTACTGAACAGTTACAAATAGAGCAGAGGGGTATCCGCCGGTTTTTCGGGAAAACAGAAAAGCCGGGGCGGATACCCCTTTTTCTGTGGGTAGAGGCCGGGAAGGATGGCCAGGCAGCATATTCTTCCTAATTGATGAATATGCTGTAAAAAAGAAAGATGCGGGATGCAGCTGATGGATTTTCTAATATTTTTATCCACTTACATAATCCCCTTTATTTTGCTGTACGTTATTGGATACGGCCTTTTGCAGAAGCGGAATATCTATGAGACCTTTATTAAAGGAGCGGTGGATGGCTTCCAGACTGTCATCAAGATCATGCCAACATTGATTGGGCTGATGGTTGGTGTGGGGATACTTCGGGCGTCAGGTTTTCTGGATATGGTATCCAATGTCCTGGGAATGTTCCTGAACCGTGCCGGTTTCCCCTCCCAGCTGGTGCCGGTTACCATTGTGAGAATGTTTTCTTCCAGCGCTGCTACGGGGCTGGTGCTGGATATATTTAAGGAGTACGGGCCGGATTCCCTTATTGGTACTATGACATCTATTATGATGGGGTGTACGGAGACCATATTTTATACCATGTCTGTTTATTTCATGACTGCAAAGGTAAAGAAAACCAGGTATACACTTACAGGCGCACTTGCGGCCACTCTGGCCGGGATCGTGGCAAGTGTGATTCTGGCCAGGGGAGTGAGGCTGTAGATGATTACGGCCGGGAAATTGCGGCAATGATGAAAAAAATATAGTTTTTTATGTAAAACATGATATGATAAGAGGAACAGAGACAGTACCGTTGATCAACAGTACGGGGAGAAAACAATGACAAAAAGAGATACGATCCTGATAGTAGATGATGTAGAAATAAACAGGGCAATACTGAGAAATGTATTTGAGAAAGAATATAATATCCTGGAAGCGGAAAACGGGGAGCAGGCTCTTGTCTTTCTGGGGCAGTACCATGGAAAGATAGCAACCGTGCTGCTGGATCTTGTTATGCCGGTCATGGATGGATATCAGGTCATGGAAGAAGTTGACAAACGCGGTTTCCTTCAGGAATTTCCTGTTATTATCATTACAGCGGAGGATTCGGCCCAGAATGAAGTTAAGATTTTTGATATGGGGGCATCGGAGATCATTCTGAAGCCCTTTGAGCCTTTTGTGGTCAGGAGAAGGGTCCAGAATATCATTGAGCTGAACCTGCGCAAGTTAAACCAGCAGGAGCTTATAGAAGAGCAGGCTGCTAAACTGAGGGAGTCGAATGCAGTCATGATCGATGCCCTGTCGTCCATTATAGAGTACAGGAGTGTGGAGACAGGGCAGCATATACAGAGAATCAGGATGTTTACAAAGCTGCTTCTGGAAAATGTGGCTCAGTGCTACCCGGAATTTGGCCTTGATAAGCGGAAGATCGAGATTATTGTGAGCGCATCCTCCATGCATGATATAGGGAAGATAGCCATTCCTGATTCTATACTGAATAAGCCGGGCAGGCTGACCCGGGATGAATTTGAGATAATGAAGACCCACGCTGTAAAAGGCTGTGAGATGCTTGCAGGGCTGGACAGGGTGAGTGATAAGGAGTATCTGCAGTATGCCTATAATATCTGCAGGTATCACCACGAGCGCTGGGATGGGCGGGGCTATCCTGACGGGCTGAAGGGCAATAATATACCTGTCTGTGCACAGGTGGTGGGGGTGGCTGACTGCTATGATGCCCTCACTACCAACCGGGTATATAAGAAAGCGATCCCTCCCCAGCAGGCGTTTAATATGATCCTGAATGGAGAGTGCGGTGTATTTTCGCCCAAACTTCTGGAGTGCCTGAAGAATGTCAGGGAAAAGTTTGCATTGCTCTCTAAGGAGTACGCTGACGGCAACATGCATAAAGGCGAAGGCGTGGGTCCGAAACAGCAGCCGGCCATTCCTGAGATACCGGAGATGGACACGCTTCAGATGGGGCAGATGAAATATTTTGCCATGCTCAGATATGCAGAAGATACAGTTATGGAGCTGGACCTGACTACAGGCCTCTACCATCTTGTATATCTGGCGGATGACAGCTTTGCACCGTTAAAGAATGGATATAGTTTTGAAGATGCAGTGAGGACTTTTGCCTGTGAATCTGTGCATCCTGAGGACAGGCAGACAGCTATGAGGATCACGGACAAATATATACAGGACTTTTTTGACAACGGACTGATGAAGAAAAGCGAGAGGTACCGCGTGTATGATAAGAACCTGGGAGTGTATTTCTGGTGCAGGAATACACTGCTCCGTGCAGATACGGACAACCCCAGAAGGAGGAAGATCCTGCTGATATGGAAACGTGAGAGCGGGGAGGAATTAACTTCCTCACAGGTTGAGAGGCAGTTTTATAATGATGTGATACTGCGCAGTGTATTGATCTGCATTCAGAAATTCAGGTATAACCAGTGGTTTACCCTCCCGGAGGTGAGTGACGGGCTCTCAGAGCTGCTGGGTTATACAAAAGCGGAGATCAGGGAGAAGTTTGATAACAGATTTATAGACCTTATATATATGCCTGACAGAGAGGACCTGAGGCGCCAGATAGAATCTCAGCTGAAGCTGGGAACTTCTCTGGAACTGGAATACAGGGTGGTGACAAAAGACGGCAGAAGGGTCTGGATCCTGGGAAAAGGACGCATCATCACGGGTGAGGACGGACTGGAGTATCTGTACGGGGCTCTGCTGGATATTACAAAGTCTAAGCAGGAGCAGGAACAGCTGCGGCTGACCCTGGAGCGCCATAAGATTATTATGGACCAGACAAATGATATTATATTTGAGTGGGATATCCTGAAGAACCAGCTAAGCTATTCTTCCAACTGGCGGGAAAAATTCGGATATGAGCCTATAAAAAACGATGTGAAGAAAAGGCTGAGAAAAACTTCTCATGTCCATCCCAAGGATGTATCTGAACTGGTCGGGTTTATGAGCGAACTGGAAAAGGGTGTTCATTATAAGGAGACGGAGCTGAGGATAGCTGACGGGAATGGCCGGTACAGGTGGTGCAGGATAAGAGCTACGGCACAGTTTGACGGGACCGGCAGGCCGTTTAAGGCTGTCGGCGTGCTAAGTGATATTGACAAGGAAAAGAGAGCATCCCAGGAGCTTAAGAATAAAGCAGAGAGGGATGAGCTTACAGGGCTTTATAATAAAAGGACAGCCAGGGATAAGATAGAGAGATATCTGAAACGGCGCGGTGAGAGGGACAGATCAGCCATGTTTATTCTGGATGTGGATGATTTTAAAAATATAAATGATAATTATGGGCATATGTTTGGAGATGCTGTGCTTCAGGAGATTTCTTCTGTCCTGGGAGAACTGTTCAGCAGCAGGGATATCATATCCAGAATAGGCGGAGATGAATTCCTTATATTTATGAGGGATATTAAGGATGACAGAGAGGCTGTTCTGATGGCTGAGAGGATCGTTAAGGCCTTTTCCACCATGTTCAGTGAAAATGTACTGCCGTTCTATCCGTCATGCAGCGTAGGCATTGTGTTCTGCCCCCAGGACGGGGAAAAGTTTGAGGTGCTGTTCAACAACAGCGATATTGCCCTGTATGATGCCAAGTCCAGGGGAAAGAACTGCTTTACGGTATACGGGAAATCAGCCCTTACCAATACGTATGGGGCAAGGTCAAGAATGCTGAATACAAGCACCCGGATAGACTCAAATGATCAGACGAATGGACTGGATACTGTTCTGATCGAGAGGGTGCTGAAAATAATATATGATTCTGACGGTATGGATGAGGCCATCTCCGATATTCTGGAGCTTACAGGAAAGGAATTTGGGGTCAGCCGTGCCTATGTGTTTGAAGATTCCTGTGACGGGGCATATTGTGATAATACATATGAGTGGTGCAATGAGGGGATTTCCGTACAAAAGGAGATTCTTCAGCATGTGAAATATAAAGATCTTGGCATGGCTTATAAGTCACTGTTTAATGAGGACAGCATATTTTACTGTCCTGATGTGAACCTGCTTGTGAAGGAACAAAGAGATTTTTTTATGAAGCAGGGAGTAAAGTCCATGCTTCAGTGTGCAATACGTGATATGGGGGTATTTAAAGGATTTGTAGGGTTTGACGACTGTTTGGTAAGGCGTCTGTGGACACAGGAACAGATCAGCGCCCTTACATTTATATCAAAGCTGCTGTCAGTCTACCTGCTCAAGAAAAGAGCCCAGGACAGGGCGGAGAGCACGGCCGCAGATCTGGAAAATATACTTGATGGCCAGGATCTCTGGATATATGCCATCGACAGTGATACATACAGCCTGGAATATATCAATGCAAAGACACACGCCATAGTGCCTGAGGCAAGAGAGGGCATGAAGTGCTATAAGGCTTATTTTAAAAGGGATGAGCCATGTGAGCGATGTCCCGCCAGGCGGCTGAAAGCAAATGAGAGGGAGCCTATTGAAATATATAACCCCATACTGAGGGTATGGACCCTAACCGGCGCTTCTTATATAAATTGGAAAAATAAAAAGAATATTCTCCTCACATGCCAGGATATAACGGATTATAAGCAGGATTAAAGAAGTTTTAAGACTGTTCATGAGATGATCTGCATGCACATGCGGCCGGCCCAACAGCCGGCTGTATTTGTGAAAAGGCGTCAGCAGAATATTTTTATTATTGGGGGTTGTAAAAAATAGTCAATGTGATATTTTGGTACTAATATCAGGATCATGATGTGCACTTGTCATCCTGGCAGAAAGGAAGGAAATATGTACGAGAAGTTTCATGAGCTGCCTGTTGAAAAGCAGACGTGTATCATCAATGCAGCTATGGAAGTTTTTTCTAAAAATGAGTATAAGCAGGCAAATACAGATGATATTGCTGCCAGGGCAGGCATTTCCAAGGGCAGTCTGTTTTATTATTTCCACAATAAAAGGGATCTGTATTTGTATCTCTATGATTATACGGCAAATGTTATGAAAAGTCAGATTCTGGATAAGGATTTCTGGAAGATCACGGACCTGTTTGAGCGGATTAGATATGGGGCATTGTGTAAGGTGAGAATCTTAAAAAAGAATCCCCATATCCTGGATTTCTGCGTGCGCTGCTTTTACTCAAAGGAAGAGGCAGTGAGTTCACAGTTAAACAGCATGAATACGGAGCTTACAGATAATGCCGCTGAAAGTTATTTTGCAGGTATTGACTGTTCGAAATTCAAGGATGGAGTCAGTGCCCAAAAGGTCTATCAGATGATGAACTGGATGTCAGACGGCTATATTCATTCTAAGAGGATGAAGGAGGATGCACTGGATCTGGAGCAGATGATGAAGGAGTTTGAAGAGTGGATGGAGATGCTGCGCACCATGATGTATAAGGAGGAATATTTACATGAATGTAATAGAGATACATGACATCACAAAGGACTATGGAAACCAGAAGGGTGTCTTTGATGTGAGCTTCAATGTGAGAAAGGGCGAGATACTGGGGTTTCTGGGGCCAAACGGTGCGGGAAAGACAACGACCATCCGCCAGCTGATGGGATTTACAAAGCCTGATAAGGGAAGCCTTACGATTTCGGGGATGGACTGCTTTTCTGAAGCAAAGGATATCCAGAAGAATCTGGGATATCTGCCTGGGGAGATCGCATTTATAGACAGCATGACGGGGGACAGTTTTATACGTTTTGTGGCCAATATGAAGGGGCTTAAGGATCTGAAGAGGATGGAGGAGCTGAAAAAGATGTTTGAGCTGAATGCATCCGGCAAGATCAAGAAGATGTCCAAGGGAATGAAGCAGAAGATAGGTATTGTCTGCGCGTTTATGCAGGACCCGGATATACTCATACTGGATGAGCCCACAAGCGGCCTTGACCCTCTGATGCAGAACAAGTTCATAGAGCTTATAATGGAGGAAAAGCAGAGAGGCAAGACTATACTCATGTCATCCCACATATTTGAGGAAGTGGAGAGGACATGCGACAGGGCTGCCATTATAAAAGACGGCAGGCTGATGGCTGTGGAGGACATAGAGAAGCTGCGCTCAGGCAAGAGCAAGACAGTGGAATTCAGGCTGGATTCTGAGGACAGCGCTGCCAGGCTGGCCGCTCTGGTGCCGGGTGCCCTGGTCAAAAAGAAGACAGTTACAGCAAAGGTAAAAGGAAGTATGGACGGGCTGTTAAAGCAGGCCTCACAGTTTACAGTGGTGGATATGGATGTACATACTGCCAGCCTGGAAGAGCTGTTCATGCATTTTTATGGAGGTGGCAGCAATGATTAGCGGAACATTATTTAAAAGGGAGATCAGGGCAAATTATATTCTTCTGATTATTTTCATGGGAGTGCTGACTATGTACTCTGCCATGATTGTAGCCATGTACGGTCCGGGAATGGGCGACGGGCTGAAGTCTATGGCAGAGAGTATGCCGGAGATTTTTGCGGCAGCAGGGATGCTCAATGTGGGAACAACACTGCTGGAGTTTGTGGTGGGGTATCTATATGGCATACTGCTTGTGGCTTTTCCGGGGGTATTCATCATCATACTCGCCAACCGTCTGGTGGCCAGATATGTAGATCAGGGTTCTATGGCATATCTGCTGGCTACGCCAAATAAAAGAACTAAGATAGCGGTGACACAGGCGCTGGCCATGGCGGCAGGGATCTTTGTACTGATCGCATATGTGGCGGTTCTGATCATCGTGGTATCCCAGATCATGTTTCCGGGGGAATTGGATATGGGCAAGTTTTTGCTCGTAAACGTGGCTTTATTTGGAATGCACCTGTTCTTTGGAGGTGTTTGTTTCCTGGCCTCCTGCCTGTTTAATGAATCAAGGCTGTCATACGGGACAGGGGCGGGAATTGTGATCGCTTCCATATTGATCCAGATGATATCACAGGTGGGAGATAAATTTGAGAACCTGAAATATATCACACCGCTGACACTGTTCGACCCGCGCGGAATCATTGCAGGTGATACAGGGGCGCTGGTACAGTGCGTGATCCTGTACGCTGCGGGACTGGTGATGATAGCTGCCGGAATCGTGATCTTTAAAAGAAAAGACATGTCTGTATAAAAAGGTAAAAATGGCATATCCTGTGAATTTTTTTTAAAACTATTGACAGAATAGTAATAATTGTTATAATAGTGATAGGAAATAATATAATAATAATTACTATTATTAATATAAACACAGGAGGATTGTCATATGCTAAAGAATAAAACAGCTATAGTTACAGGCGGTACTAGAGGAATTGGTTTTGCAGTCGTAAAGAAGTTTTTGGAAAATGGGGCAAAAGTAGCTCTTTTCGGTTCCAGAAAAGAGACAGTGGACAAAGCTTTGGAAGAACTGTCAAAGGAAGGAAAAGAATATGAAGTGATGGGGCTTTATCCGGATCTGGGAGATCCGGGGCAGGTGACTGCAGCATTTGATGAGGTTATCGGGAAGTGGGGCAGGCTTGATATACTTGTAAATAACGCAGGCATTTCAGCCAGAGACAGCATTTATGACTATAAGCCGGAGGATTTTAAAAATATTATTGATCTGAACCTGAATTCAGTGTTTATCTCCTCCCAGGCAGCAGCCAGGATCATGAAACCCCAGGGCGGGGGCGTGATCATAAATACAAGCTCAATGGTAAGCCTGTACGGGCAGGCGGCAGGATCAGGTTATCCGGCCTCCAAATTTGCCGTCAACGGTCTTACCAGGTCACTTGCACGGGAGCTTGGAAAAGATAATATCAGAGTAAATGCGGTAGCGCCGGGCGTTACACGTACTGATATGGTGGCAGCCCTCCCTGAGCAGGTGATCAAGCCGATCATGGATTCTATTCCTTTAAGGAGGATAGGTGAGCCGGAAGAGGTGGCAGATGCATTCCTGTTCCTGGCAAGTGACATGGCCAGCTATATCACTGGGGAGATCCTTTCGGTTGACGGGGCGGCTATGAGCTGAGATGGATCCGCAGGACATACATTTCTCACATGGGGCAGACAAATTTTCACGCCTGCTGAATCTGGTGATCTCAGGCTTGTGAGCCCGCTTGACTGATCCTGAAATTTAGGATAATCTTAATACTGGATAGCAGATCAAGGCCCTGATTAACAGGGTCTTTTTCGCTGAAAAGATATTAAGCATTTGGGGGACAAGACAATGACACGAGATATGACAACAGGAAACCCGGTGAAGCTCATACTTGCATTTGCAGTGCCGATCATGCTCAGCAGCATAGTGCAGCAGTTTTATCAGATCACAGACACTATGATAGTGGGCCAGTTCGTGGGAGTAAATGCTCTGGCCGCAGTTGGGTCATGCGGCGGTATCATTACGATGGTCATAGGCTGGGCCGGAGGACTGACGAGTGGATTTTCAATCATGGTGGCAAGGAGCTTCGGAAGCGGGGATGAGAAGAAAGTATCAGATTATTTTCTGAATTCTCTGCTTCTGTGTATTCTGATGACGGCAGGGATGACGGCGGTCCTTCAGATCATACTTCCCTGGATCGTGGATGTGGTCAATACGCCGCAGGAACTGAAGGCAGAGGTGACCCAGTATATAAGGATATCCTTCTGGGGGATAGGAGCGGCATTTCTGTACAACATCCTTTCCAGTGTCCAGAGGGCGCTGGGGGATTCAAAGACTCCCCTGATCTTTCTGGGGATCTCTGTGGTGGGAAATCTGGGATTGGATCTGGTGTGCGTGGCATGGCTTAAGATGGGAGTTGTGGGCGCCGCTGTCGCAACAGTAGTCTCACAGCTCTTCGCAGGGCTTTTGTGTCTGGCCTTTATTATAAAGAAGTACCCGCTGCTCTGGAAAAGCAGGCCAAAGGATGCTATATCAGGCCGGTATATGAAGCGTCTGCTGGGTCTGGGAGTTCCAATGGCCCTGCAGTTTTCTATCACTGCTATTGGAAATATCCTGATACAGTCAGCTCTGAATATGCTGGGAACTGTCTACATAACGGCATTTACGGCTTCCAGCAAGATCCAGGGGATATTTATGAGTATGTTCAGTTCCCTTGGCGCTGCGCTTTCTACATATGTAGGGCAGAACATGGGGGCAGGCAAAGTAAAGCGTATACGTGAGGGAGTCAGGGACTGTCAGATAGCCGCGCTCATATTCAGCGGCGTGGCAATGCTGTTCCTCTATTTCGCCGGATATTATCTTGTACAGATCTTCAGTTCAGATATGACAAAGGAGATACTTGATGCCAGCAGCCAGTATTTTCATCTGGTACCGTTTTTCTACCCGTTCCTGAGCGCTATTTTCCTTTACAGGAATGCCCTGCAGGGGATGGGAAATGGATTTGTGCCCATGCTTGGAGGAGTGGGAGAATTGCTTGCCAGGACTATCAGCTCCGCGGTACTGGCTCCCCGGATCGGATTTTTGGGTATCTGCCTGGGAGAGCCCCTGGCATGGATCTTTGCCCTGGTTCCCCTGATCCCATTCTACATACACTGGACAAAGAAGCTTCTGAAGTAACATAAGGATTCCTCAAGGACAGACAAGGTGAAGCGCCAGAATCTGTTTTTGGGGAATTTTGGTTAAATAAAAGGAATCAGAGGGATTCCGGAAAAGAGGTCTGAGTTGAAACTGATACATTTATCTGATCTGCATTTAGGAAAACGAGTCAATGAATTCTCAATGCTGGAGGATCAGGAATATATACTTGAAAGGATACTTGGTATTGTCCGGGAGGAAAAACCGGACGGAGTCATTATAGCAGGAGACGTGTATGACAAGCCTGTTCCCCCGGCAGAGGCAGTACAGCTCTTTGACAGGTTTCTCACAAACCTGGCTGACGGCAGCGCACCCGTATTTATAATAAGCGGAAACCATGACAGCCCGGAGCGGCTCTCGTTTGGCTGCAGGCTGATGAGGGATAAGGGAGTGCATATAGCGCCTGTATATGACGGCACAGTGGAATACGTAACTCTGATTAACGGCGGGACAGAGGCGCGTATCTACCTTCTTCCGTTTTTAAAGCCCGCCCACGTGAGGAGATATTTTCCGGAGACGGAAATAGATTCTTATGAAAAGGCCCTTGAGACAGTTGTGGGGAACATGGAACTGGAACCTGGTGTATGCAACGTGCTTGTGGCCCACCAGTTTATTACGGGGGCAGGGCGCTCTGACTCTGAAGAGGTGAGTGTGGGAGGCCTTGATAATATTGATTCGTCAGTATTTAAAGATTTTGACTATGTGGCTTTAGGCCATATCCACAGGCCTCAGCAGGCAGGAGGGGAAAATATGCGCTATTGCGGCAGCCCGCTGAAATATTCATTTTCAGAGGCAGCCCATGAAAAGTCAGTGACAGTGGCGGAGATAGAAGGCAAAGGAAAAATCAATATCAGCACAAGGCAGCTCATCCCTCTGCATGACATGAGAGAGCTCCGGGGAAGCTATGAAGAGCTGACTGACAGGCGGAATTATAAGGATACGGCAGTTGACGATTACCTTCATATCACCCTGACGGATGAGGAAGAGATATTGGATGCCATAGGAAAACTTCGTTCAGTCTATCCGAATATCATGAAGCTTGACTATGACAATATGAGAACAAGGAAGATGCAGTCTGTAAGCGGGCCGGGAGATGAGGGCCGGACAGATAAATCGCCGGCCGGGTTTTTTGAAGAGCTGTATGAGCTGCAGAATAACCAGGAGATGGGGGCTGAGCAGAAGGAATACCTGCAGAGGCTTATAGAAGATATATGGGAGGATGGAAGATGAGGCCATTAAAATTGACGATCTGTGCGTTTGGCCCATATGCAGGGGAAGTAACCGTGGATATGGACAGGCTGGGAGACAGAGGGCTCTATCTGATCTCCGGAGATACAGGAGCCGGAAAGACGACGATCTTTGATGCTGTTGTATTTGCCCTGTATGGTGAAGCCAGCGGAGCGAACAGGGAGGCGGATATGTTCAGGAGCAAATACGCTGATCCTGAGACGCCCACATTTGTGGAGATGGAATTTTTGTACAGCCAGAAGATATATACGGTCAGGAGGAATCCTGAGTACATGCGCCCTTCCAGAAAAGGAGGAGGCTTCACTTCACAGAAGGCGGACGCCCTTCTGACCTTTCCGGACGGCCGTGTAGTATCCGGAGCAAAGAATGTGACAAAAGAAACGGAAAAGCTGCTGGGTATAGACAGAAGCCAGTTTATGCAGATAGCCATGATAGCACAGGATGAATTTCTGAAGCTCCTTCTGGCTACCACAAAGGAAAGAGGAGAAATATTCAGGGAGCTTTTCCACACAGGTCCTTATCAGCGGCTTCAGGAAAGACTGAAGGCAGATGCATCAGCGGCCCGGGAAGAATATGAAGAGCTGTGCAGGAGCATTCTCCAGTATGTGGGCGGCATTAAAGGAACTGCAGAAGAGGAAGAGCAGGAAAAGCTGGACAGGATAAAATCAGCAGGGAATATCACTGTTCTGGAGGATGCAAGGGAGTTTCTGGACTGCAGGATAAGGGAGGACTCTGCACTCTGGGAGAAATATAAGAAGGCTGAAAAAGAGCTGGATAAAACTCTGGCAGATATCCACAGGGCGCTGGAAAAAGCTCTGGCGGAAAAAAAGATAAGAGATGGCATAGAGGAAAAAGAGAGGCAGTTGGAGAAGGAGAAGCCCCTGCTGGAAGAAAAACTGGCGGCATACGAGACTCAAAAGAGTATGGCAGGACATAGGGAGGAGCTCTCACTGTCTGTTACAAGGCTCCAGGAGAGCATCCAGCAGTATCTTATCCTTAAAAAGATAGAGAAGGAGGCCGGGCAGGCGGCAGCAAGGCTGAAAAATCTTGAGCAGCAGAGGGAAGACAGGAAAAGATCTCTTGAGAGGCTGCCCAGGCAGCTGGAGAAGTCCAGGGCAGAGCTTGCGGGGCTTGGGGACATCCCCATGAAGAAAGCAGAACTGGAACACGAGCTCAAACGCCTGCAGGAAGAAGAGGGCAGGCTTCGGGAGCTTCAAAAAAAATGTACGGAGCTTGAGGGGCTTTATGGACAGCTGGGAGAGCTTCAGAAAAAATATATGGAAGAAGCCGGGAAAGCAAGAGCCACAGGCATGGAATATGACAAGTTAGAGCAGGAATATCTGGATGGACAGGCAGGGGTACTGGCGGCCCATCTGAGAGAGAATGAGCCCTGCCCTGTCTGCGGGTCCCTCTCCCATCCGTTACCGGCGGCCCATGAGGGGAGTATTCCTTCTCAGGAACAGCTGGAAAAGGCAAAGAAGAAGAGGGATACTGCCCAGAAAAAGGCATATGATCTGAGCGCCTCCGCAGGTGAGCTTAAGGGAAGGGCAGAAACACTTCGCAGGACAGTTACAGAGCTGGCAGCGTCCTGGCAGCTGGGAGAGGAGCCGGGGGAAGTCAGAGCCGGGGCAGGCGCTCTGCTTGATAGGCAGTCTGCTTCTAAAGGAGAGATATCTAAGCAGGAACAGCTTCTCGCGGCAGGATTGAAAAGGCGCAGTGAGCTTGAGAAGGAGATACCCGAGCTGGAGGCGCGGATAGAGAGGGAGCAGAAGGAGACTGGTGAGATTGAGAAGCTGGCCGCAGGCCTGGAGGCAGAGCAAAAAGCAAAGGAAGAAGAGCGCGCCAGAATGCTGCTGACACTGGACTACGAGAGTGAGAAGGCAGCCAGGGAGAAACTGGAGGAACAAAAGCAGAAAAAAGCTGAGCTTGACAGGCTTTTTGAGAAATCCAAGAGTGAATATGAGAACCAAAATATTCGTATAAACGAGCTTAAGGCACAGATCAGTGCACTGAAGGGGCAGCAGACGGAAGGTGAGGTGCAGGACGCTGATCAGCTGAGAGACAGAGAAAGTGAAATATCTCAGGAGAAAGAGAGGCTGCAGGAGACTGCCAGGGAGGTATATACAAGGCTTGGGACAAACACCGGCGTAGCCGAAGCCATCGCAGGCAGGGAAAAGCTGCTGCTGGAGGCCCAAAAGAGGGCAGGATGGATGAAGGCGCTTTCAGATACTGCTAACGGGGGAGTCTCAGGCAAGGAGCGTATAATGCTGGAGACATATATCCAGATGGTATATTTTGAGAGGATACTCTCAAGGGCAAATACAAGGCTCATGGTGATGACAGGAGGCCAGTATGAACTGAAGCGGAGAAAGGAGGCCGGCAATCTGAAGAGCCAGAGCGGACTGGAGCTGGATGTGGTAGATCACTATAATGGCACACTGCGCAGCGTAAAGACATTGTCGGGCGGAGAATCATTTAAGGCCTCCCTCTCCCTTGCCCTGGGACTTTCGGATGAGATACAGTCTCAGGCAGGAGGGATACAGCTGGATACCATGTTTGTGGATGAGGGATTTGGAAGCCTGGATGAGGAGTCTTTAGAGATGGCATTAAATGTGCTGAGCCATCTGACAGAGGGGAATTGTCTGGTGGGCATTATTTCACATGTCTCGGAGCTGAAGGAGAGGATAGACAGGCAGATAGTAGTGAGCAAAGAAAAAGCCAGGGGCAGCTCAGTAAAAATTGTGGTCTAAATCAGCAGAGATGAATAAAAACCTGTTTTTTGGAGGAAACTTACCAAAAAAGAGGTGACCAGAATGCTCATAATAAACGGAAAACTGCACACCATGTGCGGTGATGTGGTTAACAATGGATATTTGTGGATAAAAGATGGAAAAATCGCAGATGTTGGGGATATGTCCCGGCTGGAAGAGAAAAACGGGAAGATTTCCGGGGAAGGCAGGGAGCAGGTGCTGGATGTCAGAGGGGCATTTGTGATGCCGGGCATCATAGAAGCCCACTGCCATATTGGGATCGTGGAGGAGAAACGGGGGATCATCGGGGATGACTGCAATGAGTGCACAGAGCCGGTAACGCCGGGGCTCAGGGCCATTGACGCTGTGAACCCCATGGATCCTGCATTTCATGATGCGATCAAGGCAGGTATAACGGGGGTAATGACAGGACCCGGAAGTTCAAATCCTGTTGGCGGGCAGTTTGTCTTTATGAAGACACAGGGAAGGTGTATTGACAAGATGGCAGTGCTGGAACCGGCAGCCATGAAGACAGCATTCGGCGAGAATCCAAAAACTGCTTACGGGGATCAGAATGTCTGTCCGTCAACAAGAATGGGCACGGCTTTCCTTATAAGGCAGGAGCTGGAACGTGCCAGAAAATATACATTAGAGCAGGAAGACAGCCAGGAGCAGGAGAGGGATCTGAAAATGGAGGCCTGGGGTCCTGTGATCAGAAAAGAGATACCCATGAAGACCCATGTGCACAGGGCAGATGACATCATGACAGCCATAAGGATAGCAAAGGAATTTGACGTGGAACTGACTCTGGACCACTGTACAGAGGGTCATCTGATCGCGGAGGAGATTGCGGAATCAGGTTTTCCGGCTATTGTGGGTCCGGACCTTACGGCCAGATCCAAGATAGAGGTCCAGAATCTGAGCTTCAAAACAGCCGGGGTACTGCACAGGGCCGGAGTTTTGACAGCTATTACCACAGATCATCCTGTCTCCCTGATCAATTATCTGCCTCTGTGCGCAGGCCTGGCGGTTAAAGAAGGGCTTCCCATGGAAGAGGGCCTGAAGGCGATCACTATAAATGCTGCCAGGATCTGCCGGGTAGATGGGAGGCTGGGGAGCCTGGAAGAGGGGAAGGATGCTGACATTGCCATATTTAATGGAAATCCCATGGAGACATTTACAAGGACTCTTTATACGATCATAGACGGGGAAATCGTATATGACGGGGAGGAAACCGGAAGGGATGAAGATGTTATATGAAGACATTATATAGGCGTAAATATGGCTACCAAAGAAGAAAGATCCATGATATACTGGCTCTGTATTATTAGAATAAGCGCTGATGAGGAGTATAGAGATGGATGGAATCATATTTGACATTGACGGAACGATCTGGGATTCGAGGGAGCCTGTTGCAAAGGCATGGAATGATGTGCTTGAAAATGAGACAGATCTTGATATAAGAGTGGATGCACAGATCTTGACAGGACTTTTTGGAAAGCCAATGACTGAGATAAGGGATTCGCTTTTTGGAGATCTGCCTGAGGAGGAACGGGGCAGGGTAGCGGCAAGATGCTATGAGCGTGAGAATGAATATCTCTATGATGAGCCGGGGACTGTATATCCGGGGATCATGGAGGCTATTAAGGAATTATCCACACGATATCCTTTGTTCATAGCCAGCAACTGCCAGGATGGTTATATACAGGTCCTGTTAAAGAGCACCGGCCTTTCTGAGTATTTTAAGGACTTTATCTGCTATGATGACACAGGGCTGTCTAAAGGAAAGAATATCAGGATACTCATGGAAAGAAATGGGCTGAATGAGGTTGTCTATGTAGGTGATACAAAAGGTGACGAGGAGGCCTGCAGAGAAGCGGGTATTCCGTTTGCATATGTAACATACGGTCTGGGTGAGGCCGCAGAACCGGATTACGTGATCCATACGGCAGGCCAGCTGACAGAATTGTGGTAAGAAGCGGGCGTGGGGACTTTCTTGCCTGTCCGGGCATATCATAATTGAAAAAGGAGTAACTGATCAGCTGCTGAGAGGTTACGAACAGGATTTCGTTATGGTTCATGTTGTCAGTCAGGGTGAGACACTTTATTCAATTTCACAGATGTATGGTGTCTCCGTAGAAAAAATCCGTTATGATAATCAGCTTTTTTCGCAGGTGGGGCTGGCCGTCGGGCAGTCCCTGCTTATACTTCGGCCAAAGACCGTTCATATAGTAAAGCCAGGGGAAAGTCTGGGAGATATAGCAGGTGCATATGGGATCACTGTGCGCCGCCTTCTCCGGAACAACCCCTGGCTTTTACAGCAGCCATACCCCTATGCGGGGGAGGAAGTTGCAGTCACATATGAAAATGATCTGGGTGGGCAGAGGTTTGCCGGCCTGAGGGTGGAGGGCTATGCATATCCTTTTATAAGCCGGGATATTCTGCAGGAGTCTCTGCTGTATATTGATGAACTGCTTGTCTTCTCCTATGGATTTACTACATCCGGGCAGCTGCTGCCTCCGGATGGGGAAGAGTATCTTCTGAATGAGGCCAGGGCTTTTGGAGTCCCGGCTGTTCTTGTGCTTACACCTTTTGGTGAGACAGGGACATTTAACAATCAGCTGGTGAAGCTGGTGTCCGAAAATATGTATGTCCAGGAGCAGTTAATCGCGAACCTGCACTTAGCGCTGCAGCAGAAGCAGTATGCAGGGGTTGATGTGGACTTTGAATATATACTTCCGGAGGACAGGGAGCTGTATGCGGCCTTTGTGAGAAATATGAGGGAAAGGCTCGCCCCAATGGGATATACGGTGAGCGTGGCCCTGGCCCCGAAGACCTCGGCAGATCAGCCGGGTCTTCTTTATGAGGGGATGGATTACCACCTGTTGGGAGAATATGCGGACACGGTGCTGCTCATGACATATGAGTGGGGTTACACATAAAGCCATGCAGCAGCATATCCCCGGCATAGGCAGCGCCGTTCAGGGCTTGGGAGCAGGGAGTTTGCGAGGTGCGTTTTGCTCCATGATGCGGGCAGCCAGTGCGAACATCTCTTCAGATATAATGGGAGGATGCAGCCCGTCAGAGATGAGGGGGCTTCTGCAGCGGCAGCGGTGCTCTGTGAGATGGCCGTTTACATATCTTTTGTCACATATCCTGCGCTGCCAGGGGACTTTTCCGGTGTACGTTATGTTATGCAGGATATCCTTTACAGTGGACCGTGACCACTGCGCCCCTCTCGGAGGCCTGATATGGCAGCTGTCCAGATAGCGGCAGATCTTCTGCATTCCCATATGCTTTTGTGTCCCGTCTGGGAGCCGGCAGCCTTCTGTATACAGCTGGAAGATCAGCCTGACTGTATCAGCCTGCTCAGGTATGATCTCCAGAGTATAGCCTTTGTCATTGGGGATCTTGACCTTTCTGTAGCCGTAGGGGGCCCCTGCCGCGATATATCTGCCTTCCGATGCGGCAGCAGTCCGTCCCCGCTGGAGACGGCGGTTGATGGTCTTGTATTCACGCCTGGACATGAACAGCCCGAATTCGAAGTACTCTTCATCAAATTCATCATCCGGGTTGTAAGTCTTAAGAGGAGTGATGACTTTTACCTTTCCATAGTGAAAAGCCTCTGCCACGATGCCCTGGTCCTTAGTATTGCCTCTCGCCAGACGCTCTATCTCCATAACCAGGACCCCGGCACATCTGCCCTCTTCTGCGCAGGAGAGCAGTTTCTGCATCTCGGGTCTGGCAGAAATGGTCTCTCCTGACACGATCTCCCTGAAAACTTTTGTTATATTCAGATTCATAGAGCGGGCCAATTCCATGAGTATGCGTTCATGGCGGGCAAGTGTCTCACCTTCTCCGTGCATTTCTGCTTCCCGGTCTGTCCGGGACTTTCTCAGATAGATATAATATTCCTCAGAATCCATAAAATCACCCTGTGTATTCTATGAGCTTTGGGAGAAAAAGGTGCAGTGATTCTGGCGGGCAAAGCCATGCTATGTTATAATAAAAGTAACTGGTAAAGCTGAATTTTAAGGGAGGAGCTAGTATGGATACAAGATATGCACAGGTGGGACTGTTGATCTGTTATTACAGAAAGCTGAAGGGAAAGACTCAGGAGCAGCTGGCTGAGGATGTGGGTATCAGCCGGACTCATATGAGCAATATTGAGGCCATAGGAGTTGAGACTGGGGTGTCACTGGATGTGATTTTTAAGATAGCTGATGCGCTGGAGGTGCCGATAGAAAAACTGTTCTCCTTTAAGTGTAAATGACAGGCTGGGCGGCCTTACACATATGGCCCTCCAATGGCGGTGGCTCCCCTCAATAAGGTCCGTGAGGTAGTGGAATACGGTGTCTCAGAGATCAGCCCAGACAAGATATATATGGGGATGCCCAATTATGCTTACGACTGGGTGCTGCCATTTATCCGGGGGGAATCTAAGGCAACCACAATAGGAAATGTAGATGCCGTCCTGATAGCAGATAATGAAGGGGCACAGATCAGGTTTGATGAGACAGCAATGAGCCCATGGTTTACTTATCAGAGGAACGGCGTGACACACGAGGTATGGTTTGAAGATGTGAGAAGTATTCTTGCAAAGGCAGAGCTGGCAGTATTTTACGGGCTGAAGGGCATGGGTTACTGGAATCTCATGAAGCCATTCAGAGCCAACTGGATGCTGCTGGACCAGCTGCGGAACACTTAGGACGGGCGCGCGGAAAAAAATAAGGGGTGCTGCATTTGCAGCATCCCTGTTTATCTTAGTATATCACTATAATTTTCTTTTCTTTTGGAGAACCAGCCAACAGCGTAGGAGCATGTGGGAATAGCCTTCTTATTCTGAAAACGGAGCTGCCGGGCCACTTCCTCCATCAGCTGTGCGGCAACACCCTGGCCTCTGAGGGAGTCATCCACAAAAGTATGGTTGATGTTTACTGTAGTCTGGTCGATATTGGGAAAGGTAACCTCGGCGAGTACCTTCTTGTTAGCATCATAAAGCACGATTCTGTTTGACTCATGTTCGAAATTCATTATAATAACTCCTTTCTGCTCAGAATAATCCTAATGGAGACAACAGGACTCGAACCTGCGACCCTTTACACGTCAAGCAAATGCTCTCCCAGCTGAGCTATGTCTCCATATAGTTAATCTACTGGTATTATAACATGTGTCTCTTTAAAAGAAAAGAGATTAATTTGTAACATTAATTCTGGCCATCAAGTTTTTCCGATTCCCTGTTCAGATAGTCGGCTATATCCTGGAGAGCATCCATGGTAAATTCAAATGTATGGAAAGATTTTACTTCCCCCGGGGTTTTGTCAAAGCAGTATGGCCCGGGCCATGAGGTAACTAGAAAATTGTCACCGTCCTTCTCGATCTTGTAGCAGAGACGGCGTATACTTCCTGTGTAATCAGTTTTTTTATAGAAGTTCAGGTTCAGCAGATCTTCTTTTTGTACCATTTGGATCCTCCTTCTTGGTTCATCATTTATAGAAACACAAAAAACTCCCTAAAGGGAGGGAGAGCCAGCATCTTTTGATGCTGGCGGGTTATGAAAAGAAATTTTTTAATAGTGCTGCTTGTTGTTTACAAGTAATACTATACAAAAGAAATGTGAAGAAAGTGTGATAGGAAACTGAAGAGTTTGTAAAAGATTAAATATTCTATAAAGTAAATGTAAACTGACTGTAACTATTAGAAGGTCTGTGAAGGTACGGAACAGTTACAATTGACCGTAAATACAGGTTTGCTGTATAATCAAGAATAAGATCAGGCGTAAATGCACACTGGCTTTGCGCAGGACGGGACACTGCTAGAGCGTGAGGGTGGGACAGCACAAGGAGGGGATGGCTTGAAAAAGCAGGATAAATGGTATACGGCCAGTGAATACTATCAGCTCGGTAAAAGCAGGCTGGATATGGCCGCCAGGCGGGAATCGATAACAAGGAACGTGCCTCTGCACCAGCATGAGGGAGTTGAGCAGATCTTTATTATTTCGGGACGGGGCAGTATCACGGTAAATGGGCTGACGTATGGTATTGAGGGAGGAAGCTTTATAAATCTGAATCCGTATCATTTCTACAGCATCAAGGTAGATGAGGAAATGCGGCTGTATTCACTGTCCGGTTCTCTGGCGCTGCCGGTCACAAGCACCCTGCATGGTTTTGTGAATGAAAATATATCAGATTTTCTATATGAGGGCGCACCTGTAGTATTGTGCACAGGCAGCAGGGCACAGAAAGTCAGAACAGCGTTTGAGGAGATACTCAGAGAATATGAGGAGAAAGAGCTGGGGTATGAGTCCATCAGCTGCTACAAGTTTATGGAGCTGGAGGAGCTATTTAAAAGGTATTCGCTGATGGATGCATGTGAGTCACCCCAGATGCCGTCTGCTGAGTGGAAGGCTGTAGGCACCATCATGCTGACAACACATCAGAACCTCTCGTTAGAGGAGATGGCCCGTGATTACGGTATGGAGCCTCAGGAATTGAACCAGAAGCTGAGGATAGCCACAGGCTACAGTTTCAGGCAGCTCATACATCTGAGCAGAATGTTTAATGTCTGTTCCCTTCTAGAATTTGAGGATCTCTCCATTGCTTTTATAGCAAAGCTCTTCTGCTATTCTTCTATGAATACATTTTACAGGGAGTTTAAAAAGTATACAGGGCTCACGCCTGAGGAGTACAGGAATGAGGGCAGGGGGCATGCCCGGCATCCGGGAGCCGCATACCAGAGCATAGCCCTGGAGCTGCTGGCGTATGTTCACAGCAATTACAGGGACAAGCTTACAGGGGCTATGGCCGCCAGGGATTTCCATATCAGTGTAAGTCTTCTGCAGAAGATCATAAAAAGTCATTTTAAATGCTCTTTCAGTGAGCTGGTTGCGGAGGTCAGAGTCCGCTATGCCTCAGTGATGCTCTGTGCCACACAGATGCCTGTATGCGATATCGCCGTACTCACAGGATTTGAGAACATATCTACCTTTAACAGGGCTTTTAAGGAGTACATGAAAGAAACGGCAGGTGAATACAGGCGTTCTATGCAGGAACAGGACAGTCCCTAAGACCATGGGAACGGATGGATAGCTGGTGAAAATGGGAATGATTTAAAGAAATATGCACATAAAAACAGACATATATAGCTTTATTTTGAACAATAGCCTGAGGATATTTGTGCTAAAAAGGCACATATATCCTCAGGCTGTTTTAGTATAATAACATATATAGGGGCAAGAAAACATACAATTTATCCGGCGCGGATAAAAAAATCAATCAAATACCAAGTATTTGAAATGGGGAAAAGGAGGATTTTATGTACGAAAAATTATTTACGCCTGTCAAGATCAGAGGTCTGGAGCTGAAAAACAGGATCATCCTGCCGGCAATGGGAACTAAATTTGCCAACAAGGACAGGACAGTGTCACAGCAGCTGATCGATTATCATGTGGAAAGGGCAAAAAACGGTACTGCTTTGAATATTGTGGAGGTGTGCAGTGTCCATCCGTTAAGCTCTCCCAGGAAATTCCTGGCTATAGGGGAGGATAAATACATACCGGGGCTTAAAGCTCTGACAGATGCGATCCATGATGCCGGCGGCAAAGCAGGGCTTCAGCTGTGGCAGGGAAGCCTGGCAGTGAGTATGGACCAGGCGGCTATGATACTGGTGGCAAGTGATATGCCCATCTCACCCCAGATGACTCTGCCCGGTATATCTAAAGAGCAGATACATGAGATCGTGGAATGCTTCGGGGCAGCAGCCAAACGTGCCACAGAGGCGGGATTTGACTGTGTGGAGGTACACGTAGCCCACAATTATCTGCCCCATTCCTTCCTGTCACCGGGAATTAACCACAGGACAGATGAGTATGGGGGAAGCTTTGAGAACAGGGCCAGATTTCCGCTGGAGATCATCCGGGCAGTCAGGGAGAATATCCCGGAGGACATGCCGGTGCTTATGAGGATAGATGCCCACGACGATTATCTGGAGGGCGGCCTCACAATTGAAGATGTCATCGCATTCTGTAAGTTGGCTAAAGAGGCAGGTGTGGATGTGCTGGACATTTCCAGAGGAAATATTATCACCGCAGGGCTGAAGTTTGAAGTTCCGCCCATCGACCTGGAAAGGGGCTTTAACATTGAAAATGCATCCAGGATCAGGAAAGAAACGGGAATGCTTACTATTGGCGTGGGTAGGATAAATACGCCTGATCTGGCTGAGGATATCCTGGAGAAGGATAAAGTGGATATGGTTGTAATAGGAAGAGGCCAGCTGGCTGATCCTGAATTTGTCAGGAAGGCCGCAGAGGGACGCCCGGACGAGATTGTCCGCTGTATAGGATGTAACCAGGGATGCTATGACGGGTTTGAGAACCAGTTAAGCCCTCACATTACATGTATGAGGAATCCGGCTCTTGGGCGTGAGGCAGCATGCAGGATTACAAAGACTGACAAACCGGAGACTGTGCTGATCGCAGGAGGCGGAATCGGCGGACTTGAAGCGGCTATTACTCTGAAGCAGAGGGGGCACAACCCGATCCTCTGTGAAGCTTCTGATAAGCTGGGCGGCCAGTTCCTGCTTGCAGGTGAGGCACCGAGAAAGGCGGAGATGAAGGAAGCTGTCATCCACATGGGAGAGATGGCTCACAATATGGGCGTAGATATCCGCATGAATACAAAAGTGACACCGGAGCTGATAGAGGAAATAAAACCGCACACATTTATTAATGCTATCGGCGCTGTGCCTGCGATCCCGAATATTCCGGGCAGGGACCTTCCGTTTGTGGTTGATTCCCATGATGTCCTCTCAGGAAAAGCCGGATGTACAGGAAATGTAGTAGTCATCGGCGGCGGCATGGTGGGAATGGAGACAGCAGAATATCTGGCACAGAAGGGATGTAAGGTAACTGACCTGGAGATGCTTCATGAGTTCTGTCAGGATATGGGCTCCACCAGAAAAATCTGCGTGACTGAGAATGTCTATGCGGCAGGCATCACACCTGTCACAGATGTAACTGTAACTGAGATCTGCCAGGGAAAGGTAATTGCAAAGAAAGACGGAGAGAGTGTGGAATATCCGTGTGATTATGCAGTTATGGCTATAGGGGCCAGGTCACGGGACGGCAGTGCACTGGAGGAGGCATGCAGGAAAAACGGCATTGCATATTTTGCTGTGGGAGATGCTGCGGCAGCCCGCAGAGCAATAAATGCCACGAGGGAAGCTTTTGATGTGGCGCTGCATTTTGATGAGAAGGAGATGCATGAGGATGCCTGCAAACGGCCAAAGGTGGTATTTGTAACCGGAGGAACAGGCACGATGGGCAAAGAGACAATACTTAAGCTGCTGTCACGTGCCCCCAGGTTCAAGGTGAGGGCTCTGGCACGTCCAAGTGATAAAAACAGGCAGAAGATGAGAGAAATTGCACATCCGAACCTGGAAGTTATCTGGGGCGACATGAATGACTATGATACTATACTGAAATGTGTCACAGGGGCGGACTATGTGCTCCACATAGGAGCTATGGTTTCTCCGGCGGCCGACCTGTACCCGGAGGAAACACTGAAGACAAATATCGGTTCAACCCTTAAGATCATAAAGGCTATCAAGGCACAGCCGAATCCTGACGATATACATCTGGCATATGTGGCAACAGTAGCTATGACCGGAAGCCGTCTGGATCCCATCCACTGGGGCAGGTGCGGAGACCCGATCAATCCGTCTATTCATGATTATTACGGGATATCCAAGGTATTCTCAGAGATGGCAGTATTTGAGTCTGGCCTGAAGCACTGGGTGTCTATCCGCCAGACAGGACAGTTCCCCTGCAATGAGGCAACTGTGGGGCAGCCTATTATCTTCCACCAGCCGGTAAATAACGTGCTGGAGTGGTGTGCATCCCAGGAGTCAGGCAGCTGTATGGCAAATCTCTGCGAGGACTGGGTGGATGAGAGCTTCTGGAGAAAGGCATATAACTTAAGCAGCGGCAGGGATTTCAGGCTGACATGCTGGGAATTCCAGAATATTATGTATGAGCCGCTGGGATTCAAGTTTGAAGATGCCATGGATTCCAGGGATATGGCTCTGTTTAACTTCCATGGGCAGTGGTATACAGATGCAGATAAGCTGGATGAGTATCTCCACTTTAGATTTGTGGACGGCAAGACATACTGGAAGGAATCTCAGGAGGATACAAAGGCTCTGAAAGCTAATCCAATGATCGGGCCGATGATGCCGGATGCAGAAAAAATGAGAGCAGACAATGAAGCTGTTGCTCACAAGGAGATGGGACCTAAGTGGATGTTTGAGACAGATCAGGAAGACTGGATCAAAGCATTCTTTGGTTCCAGGGAGAACCATGATGCCATCAAGAGCTTTGAGGAAGGCTTTGAAATGTACCGCCCCAGTGAAGAGCCGTCTTATCTGGATCACGGATATGACGAGAATAAGCCTGAAGCGGAGCTGGATCTGGAGGACATGAAGAAGGCTGCTGCATTCAGGGGAGGCGAGTGTCTGTCAGACACTATGGTAAAAGGTGACCTCACAACTCCGCTGAAATGGAAATGTGGGCTGGGCCATGAATTTGAGATGTCGCCAAATGCAGTTTTGAAGGGAGGACACTGGTGTCCGGAGTGCTTAAAGGATGAATGGCATTATGGTGAGATCGCCAAAGTAAATCCGTTCTATGCACAGGTATGGACTCCTACCCATGGTGATAAAGACGACTATCATATTCCGATGAAATTCAGTGCGTACAAGATATATCACGAACTGAAGGAAGAACTGGGATTATAAATATCAGCAAATATTAGTAATACATGGGGCACAATGCATATATTGGAATAGGACTTTATTTTTAAAAGGAGAAATTCCATTATGTTTTTTGTAGAAGTGTCAGATGGTGTAAAAGTAGCTGTATATGATTATAACCCCAAGGGAAAGCAGACGGTCCTCCTTGTTCACGGATGGCCGCTTTCCCACAAAATGTATGAGTACCAGATCAACTGTCTGCTGGACCTGGGGTACAGGGTGACAGCTTTAGATCTAAGAGGCTTCGGAGCCTCAGATACGCCTGCCCGGGGTTATTCTTATGACAGGATGGCAAATGATATCTATGAGGTGGTCTGTGCCCTGGATCTGAAAGATTTTATCCTGGTGGGATTTTCCATGGGCGGGGCAATCGTGCTTCGGTACATGAACTGCTGCAGGGGATATGGAGTAAAAAAATTAATCCTGCTCTCTGCAGCAGCCCCGTCCTGGACCAGGAGGGAAGGATTTCCTTACGGTCTTACAAGAGAATATGTGGATCAGTTGATCTGCCAGGCACGCACAGACAGGGCAAAGCTGGCTTGGACGTTCAGCCACAAGCAGCTCTTTGCATCTGCCCAGAGCGAGCAGATTAAAGACTGGTTCCAGGATATTGCCATGGAAGCCTCCGGCGTGGGGACGATCAAGGCGGCCTGCTCTCTCAGGGATGAGGACGGAAGGGCAGACCTGGCGTGTGTCAATGTGCCCACAGTAATCATCCATGGCGCAAAAGACACAGTCGTGTCAAACGACCTGGCAATGATCCAGCAGAAGGGAATAAAAGGTTCAAAGCTGTATAACCTGGCAAACAGCGGACACGGCATTGTGTATGATGAGCTGGAAAAGTTCAACAGGATCTTTCTTGGCGCTGTAAAAGGAGAAGTCCCCACTGTTTCCTGACGAAAATGTGTCAGTACAAAATTCAGAAAATAGCCATCAGCTTACAAGGGCTGGATGGCTGTTTTTTTCTGTGTATATCTTTTTGCTGAAGGATAAATGCTGTAGAATGACAGAGAGTTTTGACGTATAATGAAAGAAAAGACACGGGAGGGATAATATGATTCAAACAGAATATGATTTTAAACTGCCGGGAGGATACATAGACAACAGGGGACAGATCCACAGGGACGGAAAAATGAGATTGGCAACTGCCGCTGATGAGATAGAGGCTGCGCGTGCCCCCAGGGTACTTAGTAATCCGGAGTATATGTCAGTGGTACTCTTGTCTAAGGTGATAACTAAGTTAGGAGAGTTAGAAATGATAACTCCTAAAATAATTGAGGGATTATTTGTGAGAGACATGGATTTCCTGAAAAACATGTATCAGACAATTAATGATGTTGGGGAACAGGTGAATGTAATCGGCAATGGATAAAAAATTAGAAGAAATTTTTGCAGAACAGGAAAAAAAGGATGCTTACAGAATCACAGAAGGGCTGGAAGCATCCATTAACCGGGAATTGGGTGATCCAGCATATCTTATTGAAACAATGAAGAGAGATGGACTGCGTGGGATTACGGAGGCCTATGATTTTTCTATACGGGAAGCCATTGTCCGGGTATCGGCAGAGTTTAGCATCAGAAAGCATACCACCTGCCTGGTACCGTATTATCACAGTCATGATTTCTATGAAATGATCTATGTATGGCAGGGAACATGCAGGCAGAGGATAGCCGGAGAAGCGCAGGAACTGATTATGTCAGAAGGGAATTTGTGTATTTTGAACCCGGGGACCGTACATGCCATACTGCCGTGTTCTGAAACAGATCTTATTTTAAAAATCATTATACCCAATCCCATGATGAAACAGATTACAGATGAACTGGAACAGGAAAAAAGCAGTCAGGAATCTATAACGGAATATTTAAAAGTCAAAAACAAGATCTATATTTTTGCCAAAACTTCCCTTGTTAGTTATTCTATAAAATCATATATGTATGATCTTCTTCATGAAGCTTACTGGGGAACTGCCCTGCAGAACCCGGCTGTAAAGTGTTTGGTTGAGCTGCTTCTGATCACCCTGGGCCGCAGTATACCGGAACAGTCAAATGAAAACCTGTTACAAAAGGTTTCTGCTTACATTCAAAAGAATATCCGCAATGCCAATCTTGAGGAAGCGGCAAAACTGCTCGGCTACAGCAGCAGGCAGCTTCGGCGGAAAATCACGGAGTTATCCGGCGGTACATTTACAGATATTCTCTGGAAAACACGGATGGAGAGAGCGGCAGAGCTTTTGAATGAATCCGATATTCAGGTTGAAGAGATTGCCAGAACCGTAGGCTACCAAAGTACAGCTGGATTTTATAAAAGGTTTTGTGCGGTTTTCCATATGACGCCTGCAGCATACCGGAAAATATATGCCCGCCCACATGAATGAGAAATATGTCCCATGAGCATAAGAAAATGTCCTCTGTGAAAATAGTACATAATGAAACTTTATGATACCGTAAGGTAGAATGATGCTTACGAGAAATCAAGGAGAGATCAGGACTAATGAAAAGCAGGACAAAAAATTTGCTCACGGACCAGGAAATAAAAAATCTCGTGAAAATTAATTTTAAGGATTCCCATCAGGTCACGCACATTGAAGAATTAAAAGGCGGCATGTTCAATGCCATCTATCTCATCAGCCGGGCAGGGGAGAAGGAGAAGATTGTTTTAAAGGTGGGCGTGATTTCCGGAACCCCTCTGTTAACATATGAAAGAGATATCATGCCAACAGAGGTGGCATGTTACAGAATGATCAAAGAAAAAACAAGTGTGCCGGTTCCCACGGTCCTTGCGTATGATTTCAGCAAGAAACATATTAAGAGCAACTACTTTTTTATGACTGCCCTTACAGGAACTGCCTTAGCAAAGGCATCCAGGAAGATGGATAAAGAGAATCTGGAGCAGATCAAAAGAAGGCTTGCAGAGTATCTGGCCCAGATCCATGAGATCACGGGTTCTTACTACGGATATTTCAGCCAGGATCCCAAACAGCAGTATCAGACCTGGAAGGATGCCTTTTTCCATATGTTTGGGCAGCTTTTACAGGATGCCAGGGGACACAAAGTCCGTATTCCTTACGAAAGGATTGAAAAGGCCCTGAAGGCCAATGAAAAATATCTGCATGATCTGGCGGCACCCTCCCTTGTGGAGTATGACTGCCATGACGGGAATGTTTTTGTAAAAGAGACTGAAAAGGGGTACCAGATTGAGGGGATCCTTGATTTTGAACGTGCCTTTTGGGGTGATCCCCTTGCAGATTTTCCCACGGCCTTTGTTTTTGTGGATGATATCCGCAGGGAGAAGGCTTTTCTGGAGAGCTATCTAAAAGCCAGCCGCCGGACAGCCTATACACAGGAGGATGTAAAAAGATACCAGCTCTATCGCCTGTATATTGCAGTGATCATGGCAGCAGAAACCTTCCGGTATGGATTTGTGTATTCCAGGCTGCAGGGTGCATGGGCAAAGAGACAGATAAAAAAATGTTTGAAAGCATTGGAAAATAAAAGATGACCGGAACAATGAAAAAGGATCATCAGGCTGATCTGGGGACAGCACCCGTGGGAAAACTGCTGCGGAGCATGACCATACCGTCCATTGTTGGTGTAATGGCATATAATTTATACAATATTTTTGATACCTTATTTATTTCGTTAGGGGCAGGTATCAATGCCATCGGCGGAGTGTCCGTATCCTTTCCCTTGTTCCTGTTTCTGTCAGCAGTGTCCTCCACCTTGGGCAGCGGAGGGGCCTCTGTCATGTCCAGGGCCCTGGGAGAGAAAAATTACGAGAAAGCCAACAAGACGGCTGCAAATACCTTTTTAGTATTTTATACCATGGCCATCCTCACTACGGTTATGGGCCTGCTTTTTTTAGACGATCTTCTGCTTATGATGGGAATCACAGAAGAGCTTCTGCCCTATGCAGGAGCGTATACGAAGATTATATTGATAGGAGCTGTAACAAGCACCGGTTTTTCCAGCCTGATCCGGGCAGAGGGCAGCAGTACCTATGCAATGCTCATCTGGCTGATTCCAATGGTAACTAATGTTGTACTGGATTTTATATTTATTCTGGCGCTTCATTGGGGCGTGACCGGGGCAGCGGCGGCAACTGTACTCTCCCAGTGCATTTCAATGGGGATGAGTATTTACTATTTCTTTCTTTCAGGTAAGAGTGTCCTTCACTTGTCCCTGCGCCATTTTATCCCGGACAGAAAATTGATCAGTGAGATTCTTCTCATTGGTATTCCTTCGTTCATACAAATGTCAGGGATGAGTTTGTCTATTATTATAATTAACCGTTTCCTGAAGGCTTACGGGGGAACCCTGCCCATAAGCGCTTATGGGATTGCCAGCAAGATCTATACATTTTTTCTGATCCCCATTACCGGGCTCACCCAGGGGCTGCAGCCTGTCATAGGGTATAATAAAGGCGCTAGGAGACCGGATAGAGTGAGGGAGGCGCTGAAACTTTCTTCCTGTGTATCGGTTGGCTACGGTATCGCTGTGTGTGTCATTACCTTTTTGTTTTCAAATGAAATTCTGCGGATTTTTGTGTCAGATACACAAGTCGCTGACTTAGGGACACGAATACTGACCATTATAAATTCCGGGCTTTTGTTCAGTGGGCCTCAGTATGTACAGGCCGCCTACTTTCAGGCAGTGGGCAGGAAATGGACATCCTTGCTGCTGGCCTTATGCAATTATGTGATCGGGTTTCTTCCCCTTCTGTTGGTACTCACCAAAATTTACGGGTTGGACGGGGTTTGGTACGCACTTCCGTCATCCGCCATACTCACACTTGCCCTGTCCTGTGTCCTGCTTATGAAAGGGACGCAGTTCAAGATAAATAAAGCTGCACAATAGAATACCCCTTCTATAGAACGGATCAGAGCCAATCAGGGGTCAAAACAGCAGCTCAGTTTATACAAACGTTACTGGTCACGGAGTGAACAGTAACATTCCGGTCTCTGTTGGCGCAGGGGCCGGTTTTACAGTGTTGACATTTATGTATATTTTGCTATAATATACTTAACAGAACAGCCGGAAGGTGAGTGCACATCACCCGCTCTGGCGAAAGGTGTTAACTAAAAAATAGTCGTCAGCTTTGCTAGGGCAGGACGGCTATTTTTTATGCACATAAGTAAGAATTGCGACCAGTAAAATACCAGCGGTCAGGATGACCATAAATTCTTCATAAGTATATTATTGTCATGGTGCTGTTCCGGCATCCAGACCCTGCTGGTCTTCGAGGTAACCGAAACTCTGGATGGTGCGCTGTTTTGGGGCGGCGTCTGGAAACGGACGATAGCCGAAGCTATTGTTCTCCCGTAACCCGGATAGGTATTGAAGGCAACAAAAAAAGCAGATAGCGGGAATCGAACCCGTCTCTCCAGCTTGGGAAGCTAGCGTTCTACCGATGAACTATATCTGCATGTTTCTATTATATCTCATTTTGGAGATTAGTCAATAAAAATTGTGTAAAAAATTGAATCAAAAAAAAACTCAATAAAAGACTTCAGTCAAAGACCACGCAGCAGGCTGCGGTGGCCTTTGACTGATCAGACGGGTCTTATATGATTATTTGCCGTCGTAGAAATGTCTTCCATATTTGCGGAGTTCATCTGTCATGATTGCTTTGTTGCGCCCGTTGAAAGTTCCGGGGCTTGCCAGATAACCGCCTCCCGCACCCAGAAGATCTACTTTGTCGCGGACATAAGCGCGAAGCTTTTCTTCATCTGCGGCAGGGTCATTTGTCCAGCCTTCATCCATGGCGCCGTTTAATACAAGACGGTCACCGTACTCACGCTTGATAGCGGCCAGGTCATTTACGGTCTGTGCCGGATTCCACATGTCTACGCCAGCCTCGATCATATAGGGGATGTAGCGCTCTATACGTCCGTCAGAATGCATGTTGAAGTAAGCGCCGCCTTCATGCGCTGCGCGCACGATTTTCTTCAGGTTTGGCGCGATCAGCCTCTTGAAGAGCTCCGGAGGTATGAAGCCGTCTTTGTTGTAGCCCCAGTCATCATGGTAACAGATCATCTCCACGCGGAAATGGCTGGTAAGCTTTCTGATAACGCGGATCTTATGTTCAGTCAGGGCGTCAAAGAACTCAGCGACCTCGTCTTCATCAATGATCAGGGATTCCAGAGCGTTCTGCATGCCCAGCAGAGAGTGGAGCCTTTCAAAGAGGCCTACCTGGAACCACCAGTCTGACATACGGTTATCGTCATAGTATTTAGCGATACCCTGGGCACATTCTTCCCAGTCCAGTGCATCTATATCAGGAAATGTTATCTTATTCTGCCAGTCTTCTATAGAATCCAGCATTTCATCACCAGGTTTCACGATGGTGGCGCCTATGCCGGGTTCATAGCTCCATTTGCATCCAAACCAGTCAGGACCTGTCTTATTGTCATAGGAGCGCTCACATACAATATCAGGAGTGATGGGGTATGTATCGCCTGACATGGGCAGGTATTTAGGGATCTTATGCTCCAGCAGAAGTTTCATGTTCTCACGCGGTGAACAGGGCAGATCAGGATTGTATGGCTTTGTGCCAAGGGGAGCATTTTTAAGCATCTGGCCAACCTCCGGACCGGCGGTGGCAGACACCATATCGATCATTAAAGGCAGCATTCCATTATATATTCTTTCTGACATATCATTAACCTCTTTTCTTATAAATTTACGGCCGTTTCTGCATGCGTTCCTTCAGTGTGCGGTCATTTTCGGCTGCATACTCCTTAGATTTTTCTTCGTTTATCTTAAATGCGGACACCAGTATTGCAGACAGGCCATACAGGATGGCTACGAGCATACCGGTCAGGAATACCATGCGCAGCGGGTCGGACATAGTTGCGGCAGCACCCTCATGCTGTACGTAGCCTGCCTCATACAGGATGGCAGCTACAATAGAGCCGGAGAGAGTCATGCCTATCTTCATAGGTACTGTCTGCAGTGACATAACAAAAGGACGGTTATCCTTGCCAGTCTTGTAGAACTGATATTCACCGGCATCCAGGTAAAGATTGATGCCCACAGAACCTACGATAGAAAGTCCGAGAGCTGCAAATGCAGTACAGCTTATGTAGATGATCCAGTTGTCTTTTGCAAAGAAAGCGAGGATCAGGTAAGCAATACAGGCTATGCCTGCAGAGAGTATACTGGAGTTTTTCTTGCCGATCCTGCGCGCTATGTAGGGGCCGACAAAGAAGGCGCCTGCGCAGGCAGCCAGGCTGTTGATCAAAAGGCCGTTGCTCATCATAGTAAAGTCGCCCACGGCAAAGGTAAAGAAATACCCCAGCATGCCGGAAAGCACGAATACTGATGTCTGGCGCAGGATATCTGTTATGAGCAGGATCCAGAGCTGGCCGTTTTTCAGAGTCTCACCATACATTGCGGTAAGTTTGACTGACTGGGTACTGCCCTCCACCTTTTTGAGATTTGGATTATAAACATCATAATTTTTAGTTCCTATGAACATCAGGACCTGTCCGCTGAGGGCTATCACACCAAATAATACAGCCACTACTGGAAATCCCTTCGTCATTTCACTTCCGCCAAAGAACTGGACCAGGGGCAGTGTTATCATGGATGCTACAATATTTCCCAGCTGGATTCCCTGCACGAGCCTGGGGGTTATTGCCATCCTGTTTGCCATATTGGGGCCGGATATTTTGGCCATAAGTGAATTATGAACGACTACAAAGATATTCATTGGCGCGCTTGTGAAGAAATAAGCGATACCGATCAGGACTGCTTTTCCTGTTGTGCCAATATTCGGGTTTACAAAGATCAGGAAAGTTGCAACCTGAACAATTGGCATGATGATAAGCAGCCAGGAACGGAACTGTCCAAAACGCATATTGGTCTTCTGGACGATCGCTCCTGCAAATAGTGAGACCGCAAGATCCGCGATTCGGGCCACAGTCAGGCTGACAGCCATGAGCGCAGGCGAAATCCCCATATACTCTGTGATAAAGACTGTCAGGAAAAGCATGGTCAGAGCAGAACCGATCTGATTTGTAAAATAAGCAGTAAAAAACATCCATGGTACATTTTTTTTGATTGTGACTTGGGTAGTGTCACTCATTACATATTCCCCCTCCCATTTTTTCCCGCGGGCAGCGAGCCGGAGTTCAGCCTGCCTGATCCGGAGGCTGCCGCAGGGGGTCAAATACCCCGCAGCTTTCTGCGATGCAAATTTGGTGCCCCGCAGTCTGCCCGGGGTATTTGACGTATCATTTGTAAGTATCCCGCATCCTGCAGGATGTATAAAACCTTCAGTATTCACCTCCTGTCCTTGGGCCTCCGCATACATAAATAAAATATAACAGAAAATATGGAATAAGTAAATAAAAAACAAGATATAATCACAATATAAAATTTAAGAAATAAAAATTTATATAGACAAAATATACAAGAGTATTTCAAAAACAACAAATTCGATTGTAATAAATAGCAAATTGGCGGTGCGGCAAAAAATGATACATGTATCATGGAAAAATAGTAACTATTCAGCAGGTCTGCGCAGTAAATGCAAAGACCGTAAGAAAATGATCCAAGGGTGCAAAAATACGTATTTAACATTAGCTGCTGTTAATAGTTTGAAAATCAAGAAAATACGGTGACATTTTTATTTTTGTAGTGTATAATGGGGATAAGTAAGGTCAGAAAGGGGTGGTTGTGTGGATACTTATGAGACTCTCAATGAGGTACTGGTTAAATTATTTAATGATATAATGGCAATAGAGGAAAAAGCTATCATCATAGATGAATTTAAGGATATCACAAATAATGATATGCATGTTATCGAGGCAATCGGGCGGGATGGCTCTAAGAGTATGTCTACAGTTGCCAAAGCCCTTTCCGTGACTGTTGGTACGCTGACTATCGCCATCAATAACCTGGTGAAAAAAGGATATGTCAACAGGGAGAGAAGTGAAAAAGACAGAAGGGTGGTGCTCATATCTCTGACTGAAAAGGGAAAAAGAGCCTTTGGACACCACAGAAAATTCCATGAGGATATGATAGAGGCTACGATCCAGGGCTTGGACCCGGAAGAGACAGAGGTGCTGGTACACTCTCTGACTAATTTAAAAGAATTCTTCCGGAATTATGGGAAATAGGCGTGACAGCGGGCAGATGCCTGAAGCCCGGCAAAATATGATATGTTGGCAGGAATCCCGGTGTTTGGGATTCCTGTTTTTAGGTTTGTGCAATATACGTCCGGCTTCCGCCGCCAGGCAAGTGGTAATTATCCTGCGTTAGAATAAGCCTTTTTCATATATTTTTCCAGAACAGAAAATGGGGCCGGGCCGATCGTCAGGACTTCCTCATGGAAATCTTTGAGGGAAAAGTTCTCTCCCTGTACTTTTTTCACACTGTCTCTCAGATCAGAAAAGCAGAGGTAGCCCACATAATATTTCAGATAGTTAGCCGGAGCTTCCAGGATCATGTCGTAAAATGAATCTGAGTTCTTAAGTCCCAGTTTTTCTAAATAGGCTGCAGTGTCTTCACGGCTGTAGCCGTGATAATGGATGGCAATGTCAAGCAGAGAGGAGACTCCCAGCATGATTGAACGGTTCAGGCGGAACAGCTCTGCGTTATCCTTTTTGACGTCTGCCAGGCCGTATGAATACATTTCCACATATGTGGCCCAGCCCTCCGTATAGCCTCCGAAGCTGAGCAGGCTGCGCATGGGATTGGAGGTCTTTTCTGCTGAATAGACAGTCTGGTACAGGTGTCCGGGATAACCCTCGTGTGCCAGTGTAGTATACAGCTCCAGAGGTGTGTAACCGGAGCCTCTGTTAATGTAAATAACATTGGAAGTGATATCATCAATTGGCGGTGTGAGATAGAACGCCGGGCTTAAGTAGTCCTCCAGGGAGCTGTCGACATATTTGACTTCAAAATTTACTTCAGGAGGGTCAGGAAAGTCCTGGGCAATTTTCTGCTTTAAGTCTTTCAGCATCCCGTCCGGGTCAGAAGGGCCTTGTGTATAAGCAGAAGCAGTGCTCAAAATGGATGGGTTCTGGGCCACAAGATCCATGAGCGCCTGATAATCAGCAGTCAGCTGAGACTGGATACGCTGTTGTATTGTATCCACGGATGCATAGCAGCCAGTACTTTGATGGACCAGATATTCGTAATATGCTTTGCCGTCGGGCAGCCAGCAGAGGCCCTTATCATTCTTTCCGGTTCCATTTAAGGCGGTGAGGCCTTCTATAAGATTTTTATAAGCGGGGATGACATGGTTTAACACCATATCCCCGTTTCTTTTTTTATACTCAGCTTTCTGCTCCTCTGACAGCCCGGAGAGAGCGTCCACCCTGGCATTAAAGGTGGTTATCAGAAAATTATCAGAAGGATTCTGGATAAATGCCTGGCACTGTGCAATGATATTGTCAGCTACACGGCTGCTCATAAAAAGCCCTGCAGCTGATTTCGCCTGTTCATAGTGTAAAAGAGATCCATAGTAAACATCCATCTGTTCCAGCAGCCCCAGGTAGTCTTCAATATCCTTTATACTGTGAAAGCTGTATTCTGCCAGCAGTACGGGCAGCTGTGCCTGGGTACCGATGGTAGGACCGAGGGGTTCATCATAGAGAAGAAAATCCTTAGAAGTCTCCTGGGTGCTCAGGTAAGCGTCCAGAATGTCATAAGTGATCTGGTTATCTTCTGAGAGAGAGCTGTAGGAAAAATCATGCAGGGCGTTCTGATAATTTTCCAGGACTGCAAAGGAAGCCTCCAGGGCTGCCGGTTCTGCACTTCCCAGTGTGACCTGGTAATCCTGTATGCCATACATGGTAGGATCTGAGACAGTGTAGTGAAGGTTAAGTGTGTTTCCCAGCAGTTCCTGACAGAACATATTAGTAGTAAAATCAGTGAATTTTTCGTTCTCTCCGGCTTCAGACCTTTTATGTATGTAGAAACAGACAGAGAAGATAAGGAAGGCGGCAGCCGGAATCAACAGCAGCCTTAGTACGGTAGATAATTTAGGTTTGCGCATCATGTCACCTGTTATGCCTTTGTAGTCAGGATATGCATAAAAAATAACTCCTATGCGTAACATTTACATTACAATTGAAATATTGTAAAATAGTCAGCAGGTCTGTGAAATTGCTGCACAGGCCGTGAAAACATGATACAAGTGTGCCAAAATCCATCTAATAAGGGGGCTCATATGAAGAAATATTATGTAGGAATGGATCTGGGGGGAACGAATATTAAACTGGCCATATTTGATGAAGGGCTGGCCAAGGCAGGGGAAAGGCGCCTGGATACGGAAAAAGAATACGGATCGCAGCATGTGCTGGAAAGGATGTATGAGGGTATCACAGGGCTGCTGGAGGAAACGGGAATCAGTGTTTCAGAAGTGGAAGCTATGGGTATCGGCGTACCCGGGCTTATGGACATAAAGGCGGGAGTTTCCAGGTTTTCGCCAAACTTTCCCGACTGGGAGGATGTGCCTGTCTCTTCGTGGCTTGGGGAGCGGCTGGGAATACCGGTTTATATAGACAATGATGCAAGGGTGAACCTGTATGGCGAGTGGTATTTCGGGGCCGGAAAAGGGATGAAAAATCTGATGATGCTGACACTGGGAACAGGACTTGGGGCAGCGTACATTGTGGATGGACATATGCTGTACGGAGCCGGGGGGAGCGCTAATGAATTCGGCCATATGAATATGTTCCGGGAGGGCCGCCCCTGCAACTGCGGCAGCTCCGGATGCCTGGGGCGGTACGTATCCGCCGTTGGAATGGTAAATACCCTGCGTGAAAAAATAGGGGAAGGCAGGACCTCCATCATAACAGATTGGGTAGGAGGAGATTACTCTAAGGTGACGGCAGATATGCTCTCAGAGGCCTACGATATGGGTGACAGGACGGCAATTGAAACGCTTGAGGAGACAGGAGAGCTGCTGGGCTTTGCCCTGGGAACAGCTATGAATCTTTTAAACCCTGAGATGATCATCATCGGGGGCGGGATGTCACAGGCAGGAGAGCGGCTCTTATGCAGCACCAGGAAAACAGTAGAAGCCCATTCCCTGAAACTGGCCAGAGATGCGTGCAGAATCGTTACTGCCCGTCTGGGAGATGCGGCCGGAATGGAAGGGGCAGCGGCGTATGCGAGACTGCGCCATGAGGATGTAACAGCGCGTTAAATATTAATACTTGCTTTTGAGCCGGATGTCTGATAATATAGTTCGTGAAGAAACAGTTCGATGAAGAACTATTGTTTCCACGGGCAGCGGAGGTTTAATTTTGGGCGGTAAGGAGGCTTTAAAATGCGGGATATGACAGAGGTTCTTATGTCAGGACAGCGGCTGCGCAGGCTGTATGAAAAAGTGATCGGCCAGGTCTGCAGCGAGTACGGACTGGGAAGAAATGAGGTGGATATACTTCTGTTCCTGGTTAATAACCCCGGATACGATACGGCAAAGGATATTGTTGAATACAGGGGACTTGCAAAGTCATGTGTGTCCAAGGGAATTGACATTCTGGTAAAAAAGAAGTATCTGGATGTCAGAAGTGATAAAGAAGACCGCAGGCTTGTGCATATTCAGGTGCGAAAGGAAGCAGAGCCGGTCTGCCGGGCGGCCCAAAATGCCCAGAAGCGATGTCTGGAGATCATATACAGGGGCGTATCGCCTGAGGAACGGGAGGCTTTTGAGAAGATCACAAAGAAGTTTGCAGAAAATATAAGGGAGGCAGTTACATATGATAACTAAGATCATTGTCTGCATAATTGCAGGTTTGGGAGCCGGGATTGGAACGGGATTTGCAGGGATGTCCGCGGCAGCCGTCATATCGCCCATGCTGATCACATTTCTGGGCTTTCCCGCTTATCAGGCAGTGGGGATAGCACTTGCCTCAGATGTACTGGCATCAGCGGCGTCAGCGTACACATATGGAAAAAATAAGAACCTGGATGTTAAGAATGGGTTTATTATGATGGGTGCAGTCCTTGTCTTTACACTTGTGGGGAGTTTTATTGCCTCTCTTGTGCCAAACAGGTCAATGGGCAATTTTTCAATTATTATGACAGTACTGCTGGGCGTTAAATTTATCCTGAAACCTGTAATGACCACAAAGGATGTGCAGGAGGGAAAGAGCGTCAGGACTAAAGTGATCCAGTCAATAGTATGCGGTATTATGATTGGCTTTGTCTGCGGGTTTATCGGTGCAGGCGGAGGAATGATGATGCTGCTCATACTCACAAGCGTCCTTGGCTATGAATTAAAAACAGCAGTTGGAACAAGTGTATTTATCATGTCATTTACTGCATTTACTGGGGCGGCATCCCACATGGTAATAGGCGGGCTGCCTGATATTCCGGCCTTGCTGATCTGTATTGCCGCAACGCTTGTGGGCGCCCAGGGTGCGGCCAGGATCGCAAATGATGCATCCCCCAAGGTCTTAAACCGTATCACAGGAGCTGTGCTGTTTGTGCTTGGAGTGGTGATGCTTGTTGTGAATCTGCTGACAAAGTAGCGAAATCCGGGTTACTATTCACACGTCACCGTCCCGCGAGGTGTTTTCGTGCGTAAGCTTCAAAATCAGAGAAGGTGAGCCTTGACAGAAATGCTGCCTTGTGTTAGCCTTAAGGTTAGAAAAACGCAGTGATGAAAAGAGTACGTATGCGGGAGCATTACAGAGAAATCCCAAGGCCGGACGGAGCACACCGGAAGATTTACCGGGGCCCCGGGTCAATGCTGAGAGGGATATGTGAGCGCAGACGGAAGATGGCTTCTGAGTGGTGCACCGAACAGGATGGTCCTGCAAGGCTGCAACAGGTGCCGCCTGTTATAGCGGCTGAGTGTAATGGTTCTGTCGGAGGAGTTATGTTCCTGGATAGGAAGTCATGACGGGCCGTATACTTGATAAGGTCTGTTCTGTGAGGAATGGATAAAGTGAAGTGGTAACGCGGGATGATCCTGCCTTCTCAAATTGAGAAGGCAGGTTTTTTATTCTGAATGTAAAAGGGTTAAAGGAGGAATTCCCATGGACAAGAAAAAATATTATATAACTACGGCTATTGCCTATACTTCAGGCAAGCCTCATATTGGCAATACTTATGAGATCGTGCTGGCAGACAGTATTGCAAGGTTTAAGCGGGAGCAGGGATATGATGTCTTCTTCCAGACAGGTACTGATGAGCATGGACAGAAGATTGAGATCAAGGCTGAGGATGCCGGCATTACTCCAAAACAGTTTGTGGATAATGTGGCTTCTGAGGTCAGGAGGATCTGGGACCTTATGAATACATCTTATGATAAATTTATAAGGACAACAGATGACTATCATGAAAAGCAGGTCCAGAAAATATTTAAGAAGCTTTATGACCAGGGAGATATCTACAAGGGGCATTATGAGGGGATGTACTGTACACCCTGTGAATCCTTTTTTACAGAGTCCCAGCTGGCGGACGGCAAATGTCCTGACTGCGGTGGGGAGGTACAGCCGGCAAAAGAAGAGGCTTATTTCTTTAAAATGAGTAAATATGCCGACAGGCTTATTGAGCATATTAATACCCATCCTGAGTTCATACAGCCTGTTTCCAGGAAAAATGAGATGATGAATAATTTCCTGCTGCCGGGACTTCAGGATCTCTGTGTATCCAGGACCTCATTTAAATGGGGCATTCCGGTGAGCTTTGATCCAAAGCATGTGACTTATGTGTGGCTGGATGCCCTCACAAACTATATTACCGGAATTGGATATGACTGTGACGGGGAGTGTACAGAGCAGTTTAAGAGAGACTGGCCGGCAGATCTTCACCTGATTGGAAAGGATATTATCCGTTTCCATACTATTTACTGGCCTATTTTCCTGATGGCACTGGACCTTCCGCTGCCTAAGCAGATATTCGGGCATCCGTGGCTGCTTCAGGGAGACGGCAAGATGAGCAAATCTAAGGGAAATGTGCTTTACGCAGATGATCTCGTTGATTTCTTTGGTGTGGATGCTGTGCGTTATTTTGTACTCCATGAAATGCCGTTTGAAAATGATGGTATTATTTCCTGGGAGCTGATGGTCGAGAGGATGAACTCTGATCTGGCAAATACCCTGGGAAATCTTGTAAACAGGACGATCTCTATGTCAAACAAGTATTTTGGCGGAGTGGTGGCAGACAAGGGCGTGACAGAGCCTGTTGACGAGGAGCTTAAGGCAGTTGCGCTGGATACGCCTAAAAAGGTGGCAGCCAAGATGGAAGAACTGCGTGTGGCAGACGCTATAACAGAGATCTTTACTTTATTTAAACGCTGCAATAAATATATTGATGAGACAATGCCCTGGGCCCTGGCTAAGGATGAGAGCAGACAGGACCGCCTCTCAACAGTACTTTATAATCTGGTAGAGAGTATTTCCATCGGTGCAGAGCTGCTGGAAGCATTTATGCCTGAAACATCAGAAAAGATCCTGGGACAGCTAAATGCGAAGAAGCGTGGATTTGACCATATGGACAGCTACGGAGCTTACGTGTCCGGGACAAAGGTGACAGAAAAGCCGGAGATCTTATTTGCTAGGCTTGACTTGAAGGAAGTACTGGAAAAGGTGGAGAAGCTCAGAGAAGAGCAGGTAAAAGCAGCAGGCGGTGCGGCTGAGGAAGAGAAGCCGGCGGAGCCTGTCATTGATATTGAGGCAAAGGAAGAGATCACATACGATGACTTCATGAAAATGCAGTTTCAGGTTGGGGAGATCATCGCCTGTGAGGAAGTGAAAAAATCTAAGAAACTCCTCTGCTCCCAGGTGCGTGTGGGCAGCCAGGTAAAACAGATCGTATCTGGTATAAAGGCTAATTACAGTGCAGAAGAGATGGTAGGCAAGAAAGTGATGGTGCTGGTCAACTTAAAACCTGCGAAGCTGGCAGGTGTCCTTTCAGAAGGAATGCTGCTCTGTGCAGAAGATGAAAACGGAGAACTGGCGCTTATGGTACCTGAGAAGAAGATGCCCTCAGGCGCAGAGATATGCTGATGTTACTGGTCACGAAGTGAAAAGCAACCTGCGGATAGTGTGATAAAAGTCCGGACAGCCTGAATTGGCTGCCCGGACTTTTTGCGGGTAATATTATATTCTAAAGGCCTAAACAGTTACATTATTTTTTCCATAAGAATGCTTCTTTGCCTCTGCCTTTTCTTTTCTCATATGTACCCTCCCCCTGATCCATTTAATGATCTGAATGAACGGGAGATTAATAAATGCAAGAGCATACATGAGAAGCAGCTGGCTGCTCCCAAGAGAGGCCACTTTGAATACGCCGGAGAGAGCGGGGATCAGCAGAACTCCGTTTATCAGGACCATGCCAAGTACAAAAGCGCCAATCAGGTACAGGTTATTAAAGAATTTTTTTGTAAAGAGCACCGGCTTTTCTGACTTGCAGTTAAATCCGTGGATCAGTCTGGCCATGCAGAGAGTGCCAAATGCCATAGTGCTTCCGGCCAGGGCTCCGCTCTGCATATTTCCAACTAAAAATGCGATAGTAGTTGTGGCGCCGATGCACAAGCCCTCAAATCCGATCCCCAGGAGGAAATCTTTAGTCAGTATAGATTCGTTTTTAGGCCTCGGCCGCTCATTCATGACTGCGCTTGTATGAGGCTCAAGGCCAAGTGCGATTGCAGGCAGGCTGTCTGTCAGCAGGTTGATGAAAAGAAGATGGACAGGTGCAAACGGCACAGGCAGGGCCATCAGTGATGCATAGAGAACAGTCAGGATAGCGCCGAAATTGCCTGAGAGCAAAAATTTAATGGCATTTTTAATATTGGCGTACACATTCCTTCCATTTTCCACAGCCTTGACGATTGTAGCGAAATTATCGTCCGTAAGCACCATGGAGGCTGCATCCTTTGCAACTTCACTTCCTGTGATGCCCATGGCCACGCCTATATCTGCCTGTTTAAGTGCGGGCGCATCATTTACGCCGTCCCCTGTCATGGATACGATATTGCCCTTGTTCTGCCAGGCGCGGACGATACGTATCTTGTGTTCAGGTGACACCCTGGCGTATACAGATATCTTCTCAACGAATTTCTCCAGTTCTTCATCAGACATATGGTCGATCTGGGCGCCCTCGCAGGCTTCAGACATATCTTCCAGGATGCCGATCCTTTTGGCGATGGCAGCAGCAGTGATCTTGTGGTCACCTGTTATCATGACAGGTTTGATATGGGCCGCTTTGCATCTTGCCACAGCTTCTGCAGATTCCACACGGGGCGGATCCATCATGGCTGTCAGGCCTAAGAAGGTCAGGTCATCCTCGTCTTCAAGCGTCAGCTTATGGTCAGGAGCGACCTCTTTGTATGCAAAAGCAAGAACCCTCAGTCCATTCTCAGAGAAGCCCTTATTTATCCTGTCAAGTGTGCGGCCGTCATCCCCTGTAAAGGGACAGGCTTTTCCGTTTTTCTGGATATAGCTTACACGGTTACAGAGAACATCTGCAGCGCCCTTCACGATCATAATGGTCCTTCCGTCAAGGGTATGTGAAGTTGACATTAATTTTCGGTCACTGTCGAAGGGGATCTCGGACAATCTGGGATAGTTCCTGCGGATATCCTGAGAATGCTGTCCCAGTCTGTCTCCCAGACTGATCAGGGCTGTCTCTGTGGGATCACCCACCTCCTGGCCGTCATAATTGGTGGAGTCATTGCAGAGGATGGAAAAGGTGAGAAGCTCCATCTGAGCTGCATTATTTAAATCGATCTGGCTGACGGGAATGGAACGGCCGTCAACATAATAGTGTTCTACTGTCATTTTATTCTGTGTAAGTGTGCCTGTCTTGTCTGAACAGATGACGGAGACACTTCCAAGGCCTTCCACCGCCTGCAGCTTTCTGACGATAGCATGTTCCTTAGCCATTTTCTGAGTGCCGAAGGAGAGCACGATAGTAACGATAGAGCTTAAGGCCTCCGGTATAGCGGCGACTGCCAGGGCCACGGCAAAGAGGAAGGAATCACCTATATTGCCTCCGCGGAATACATTTATGCCGAATACAAGCGCACAGACAGCCAGAATAAGGATAGCCAGCTTCTGGCCGAAATTATCCAGATTGACCTGGAGCGGGGTTTTCTTTTCAGATGTTGTCTTCAGAAGAGAAGCTATCTTGCCAACTTCCGTTTCCATGCCTATGGCTGTGACAATAAAGGAACCGCGCCCGTAGGTGACAAAACTTCCGGAGAAGACCATGTTGATCCTGTCGCCCAGAGGCACCTCCCGGAAGATGGCATCTGTTGACTTTTCGACGCTGATGCTCTCGCCTGTCAGGGCGCTTTCGTTAATTTTCAGGCTGGCATTTTCAATGATGCGTCCGTCAGCAGGTATATAGTCTCCGGCTTCCAAAAGCACAATATCGCCGATGGTAACTTCAGAGGAGGGGATCTCCTTTACCACGCCGTCTCTTTTAACCTTTGCTGTGGGGGCTGATAATACCTTGAGGCTTTCCAGGGACTGTTCTGCCTTGACGGTCTGGACGGTGCCTAAAACTGCATTGATGGTGATAACGATCAGGATGACTGCGGTACTCTCGATATCTCCTAAGAAACCGGATACGACAGCCGCAATGATTAAGATGATGACCAGAAAATCTTTGAACTGCTCTAAAAAGAGCTGTATCAGGGATTTTTTCCTGCCTTCAGCCAGCTGGTTAAGACCATACTTTTCCTGGCGGCTGGCAGCCTCGGACGATGACAGGCATTCTGCCTGGCCGATGAGGTTAGAGATAACTTCACTGCTTGTTTGATTATAGAACTGCTTCATAATGCGACCTCCTCAAAAATTTCAATCCGCTGGGGATGAATGAAATTTATGCAATAAAAAAACGACACATTTTATTGCATATGTAAACTGCAATAAAAGTCTCGCTACTTAGTTGCGATACGGACAGAGACATAAGGCCCTGTCGTACTGACGACATCGCACACACCTTCCGGTGCAAGCTACTCCCTTTTATTATAATAGGAAAGAAAAACTATGTTGTGACCTCATGATAAAATAAACAGGCTGGTTTGTCAAGGTGAAAATTAAAAAATTTGCGGAATCCTGCGGAGCGTGTTTGAAAAATCAGTGACGCACATCTCCTGGAAAGCACTTTTCAAATACGCTCCGGTCTGTTAGAATGGGAGAGGAATATACAAATGCTGAATAGTTGCATATAAATACAGATCATAACAGAAAGCCGGGGAGTAATATGATTTTTGACAGCCATGCCCATTATGATGATGAGGCGTTTGATGAGGACAGGGACAGCCTGCTTGCAGGAATGCGGGAGAATAATGTAGGGTATATCGTAAACGTGGGAGCCAGTATGAAGGGGGTCCTGGATACGGCGAAACTGATGGAAAAGTGGCCTTTTGTATATGGAGCCATTGGAATACACCCTGACGATGCAGGATGCCTGGATGATGATAAGATGGAGATACTAAAGGAGCTCTGCCTGAGAGAAAAGGCTGTTGCCGTGGGAGAGATCGGTCTTGATTATTACTGGGATAAGGAAAACCATGCATGCCAGAAGAAGTGGTTTGTAAGGCAGCTGGAACTGGCTAAAGAGCTTAAAATGCCTGTAGTGGTCCATAGCAGGGACGCTGCCCGGGACACCTTTGATATTCTGAAATCAGAGCACAGAGGTGAGACAGGGGGAGTTATACACTGTTTTTCAAATTCCAGGGAGATGGCCCGTGAATATCTGAAAATGGGGTATTATATAGGCATCGGAGGCGTGGTGACCTTCAAGAATGCAAAGACGATGAAAGAGGTGGTTGAGTATGTGCCTCTGGACCGTATACTGGTGGAGACAGACTGCCCCTATCTGGCCCCGGTACCTTTCAGGGGTAAGAGGAATTCATCCCTGAACCTGCCTTATGTAATTGAGGAGATAGCCAGGATCAAGCAGGTCAGCCCTCAGGAGGTGGAGGATATCACCTGCAGGAATGCAAAAGAAATGTACAGGATAGAAGGGTAGAAAGAATGGAAAAATTATCAAATCCGCAGAAGACAATAGAGATCATCCAGAAATATGAGTTTGCTTTCCAGAAGAAGTTCGGACAGAATTTCCTGATAGATTCCCATGTGCTGGAAAAAATCATAAAGGCGGCCGATATAACAAAAGAAGATTTCGTGGTTGAGATAGGGCCGGGTATCGGAACGCTGACCCAGTATCTTGCAGAGGCGGCGGGAGAGGTGACTGCTATTGAGATAGACAAGGCCCTCCTTCCTATACTGAAGGATACCCTGTCAGGCTATGATAATGTCACAGTCATAAATGTAGATGTGCTGAAGGCAGATCTGGCCGCGCTGGCGGAAGAGAAGAACGGGGGACGTCCGATCAAGGTGGTTGCCAATCTTCCTTACTATATTACAACGCCTATCATCATGGGACTGTTTGAGAAACATGTGCCGCTGGACAGTATTACGGTGATGGTCCAGAAGGAAGTGGCAGCCAGGATGCAGGCAGGGCCGGGCACAAAGGACTACGGCGCCCTCTCCCTTGCAGTTCAGTACTATGCAGAGCCGTATATTGCGGCAAATGTGCCGCCAAACTGTTTTATTCCAAGGCCGAATGTGGGCAGTGCGGTGATCAGGCTTACTAAATACGATGCGCCCAGGGTGCAGGTGGATGATGAGGCTATGATGTTTTCTGTTATCCGCGCATCATTTAACCAGCGCAGAAAGACGCTGCAGAATGGTCTGAATAATTCTCCGGAGGTGCCTTATACAAAGGAACAGATCGTGGCTGCAATTGAAAAGCTGGGCACATCCCCAAGTGTCAGGGGCGAAGCGCTCACTCTTGAGCAGTTCGCCGCGCTCACTAACAATCTCACCAGGGGCTGACATATTGTCAGCTCTTTGTCTCATCGGGGATAAGGTGCAGTGTATTGATGCCCAGGAAATTCTGTATGACCACACAGGCGCCGCCTAAGAGTATGGCCGTATCCTGAAGCCCTGACGGGAGTATGCGGCAGTATTTGTCCATTCTGTTTTTCAGGGAATCCTGGAGCATGGAGGGCAGATCAGGGATATACATGGTAAAGGAACTGTTGATCACGATCAGGTCCGGATTAAAGGTATTTAATATATTATTTATTCCGATTCCCATATACTTTACAAAATTGGAGATAGTATCGGCAGCATCACTGTCTCCTTTTCTGTAGTAATCCATAAAATCGTCGATGCTCACGCGCCGGCGGTTCTTTTTTTGTGCAAATTCCAGAATAAGAGACCTTTCGGAGGCATACTGCTCAATACAGCCGTGATTCCCACAGGGGCAGGGACGTCCGTCCGGCATGATGATAGTGTGGCCGAACTCCCCGGCATAGCCATTGCTGCCCGTATAGAGCTTATCATCGATCAGGATGCCCAGTCCGATACCGGAGTGTACGCTGATATTGATAATATTTGGGTAGTGGAAATAAAAGGACCGCTCGCCCTGCACTGAAAGGTTGGCTTCATTTTCAATATATACAGGAACATGAAAACAGCCGGCCAGTTCCCCGGCCAGATCCACACCCTCCAGGGAATAATAAGGAGTGAACACGACCTCATTATTGTGTACAACTCCGTGGATGCCCACACTGATGCCCACTACCCCGTATGCACTTTTGGGGAGCTCATCTATAGATTCCTTTAGAAGTTCCTTTATCATGGGAAGGATTTCAACGCCGCAGGCGCTGTTGGGGCGCTGTTTGATACGGCAGTGCCTTCCCTTCAGATCACAGATAAGAAGTGTGACATACTCTACGCTGATATCCAGGGAAAATACATATCCGGCCTCCTGGTTTAAGTCCAGCAGAATGGGTTTGCGGCCTTTGTCGGTGGCTTTGCTGCCAATTTCCCGGATCAGGTCATTCTCTATCAGGACCTGGACGATGGCAGAGATAGTTGCCTTGGTAAGGCCAAGACGCTTTGCAAGGTCAGCTCTGGATATAGGCCCATAATTGACAACAGCCTCCAGTACAAGATGGGAATTGATATCCCGGATGAGCTCTTTGCTTCCTGTTACCATAAGAAATCCTCCAATACGATCTGTTTTATTTAAATAAGCCCTGAACAGGCTGTATGCCGTGCAGCAGCTGCCGGAAGGACAGATACAATTAGTTTAATGAATACACTAATTATATCATGGATATGCATAAATGAATATTAAAATCTTCCAAAGAATTTGACATAGATAGAGAAAAAAGGTACTATTATTGTAACTGTGACGGTATTGAAAGTTACTAAATATGTAATATTTGCAGAGGGGAGGATTTATTTTGAAAAAAGAAGAATTCAGTTTTAGATCCAGCGACGGGAAGACAGACATACATGCTGTAAAATGGATACCGGAGGGGGAGGTGAAGGCAATCCTTCAGATTTCTCATGGTATGGTGGAATATATTGAGAGATATGAGGAGTTTGCAGAGCACCTGACAGGTTATGGAATTCTGACAGCAGGCCACGACCATCTGGGGCACGGCCATTCTGTCGGCACCGAGGAGGATTTCGGATATTTTGCGGAGGAGCAGGGGAATACCAGACTGCTAAGAGATATCAATGAGATGAGAAAAAGGCTTGAGAAGGAGTATCCTGATGTCCCTTATTTTCTTCTGGGGCACAGCATGGGTTCCTTCCTGGCCAGACAATATATCAGCGTTTACGGACAGGGGCTTACAGGCGCAGTCATCATGGGTACGGGATACCAGCCAAAGGCTCTCACGATGACGGGAATGGCCCTGACAAAGGTTATGGCAGCAGTTAAGGGATGGCGTTACAGAAGTAAACTGATTGACAATATGGCATTCGGCGGTTACAATAAAAAATTCGAGCCGGCAAGGACAGACAAGGACTGGCTGAGCAGGAATGAGGCCAATGTAGATGCTTATAAAAAGGAAAAACGGTGTTCCTTTATGTTTACATTAAATGGCTATTATAATCTTTTTCTGAGCCTGTATAAGCTGTCATGTGCTGACTATGTGGGGAAGATGCCAAAGGAGCTTCCTGTTCTTTTTGTCTCAGGGGAGGATGACCCTGTTGGGAACTTTGGAGAGGGAGTAAAAAAGGTGTACAGGCAGTTTGAAGAGCTTGGAATGAAAAAGATCAGTATGAAGCTGTATCCGGACGACAGGCATGAGATCTTAAATGAGCTGGACAGGGAAACAGTTTATGGGGATATTACGCAGTGGATATTAAATTTGACTTAGGAGAATCAGACTGGAATGGGCTATGAGGGATATAACATACTGATATGTGATGATGATAAAGCCATAGTGGATGCGGTCGGCATCTATCTGAGCGGTGAAGGGTACAGTGTATATAAAGCATATGATGGAGCGCAGGTGTTCGATATTATTCAAAAGGAGCAGATCCACCTTGTGCTTCTGGATATAATGATGCCTGTAATGGACGGGCTTGAGGTGACAAAGATGATCCGGGAGCAGAGCGGGATCCCCATTATCTTTATGAGTGCAAAGGCGCAGGATGAGGATAAGATACAGGGGCTGCAGATCGGGGCAGATGATTATATCACCAAGCCCTTTAACCCCAGGGAGCTTGTGGCAAGGGTAAATTCCATGGTGCGGCGTTATACTAAGCTGGGCGCTATGCCGGCAGATGAGGCAAACTCCTACAGGACAGGGGGACTTGTGATCAGTGATGACAAAAAGAAAGTCACGGTGGATGGCCGGGATGTGAGACTGACGCCGCTGGAATATAATATTCTGCTGTTCCTGGTGAAGAACCAGGGCAAGGTATATACTATCAATGAGATATATGAAAACATATGGAATGAAGAAGCATTTGGAGCTGATAATACGGTGGCCGTCCATATCAGGCACATAAGGGAAAAAATAGAGGTAAATCCAAAGAATCCGCAGTACCTGAAGGTGGTTTGGGGCTGGGGATATAAGGTGGAGAAATATGAATAAATGGTTTTATTCCAGGATCGTGAAGGCCGCCTCAATAATCGCTACATATGTAGTTGGCGTCTTATGTCTGCTGCTGGTCACCGTCGTAGTTTATTATGCGGTGCGCAAAGACGGCATA
>NZ_JANKBI010000022.1:0-99539 GCF_024622195.1 Murimonas intestini | reverse complement strand
ACAAGACGATTTGCAGTTTGCAAGTTGAGATGAGGAAAACCTCATTTTAACGTGTACTAAATCTTGACATAGGACCACCCCCCTCACGTGGTCGAGGCCTGCGAGGGCCTTGTGGATTGAAATTCTCTTTGATGCAGCTTGCATCCGCCACGTGTGGTGTCGAGGCCTACAAGGGCTTTGTGGATTGAAATGGTTACTGCCTTGCGGAACTCCCCATCTTTAAAGTCGAGGCCTGCGAGGGCCTTGTGGATTGAACTTACAATAAATTTACCTTTGAACTTTATCTATATTAAGTGCAGCATGCAAAGAGATATCACGCATACCATACTTACCAGCCCATGATTTTATAATGGGATTAGTTCAACGCTCTGGAAGTTCTTTGCATTTTTAACTCTTTCTCCATCCATTTCTACTGAATAATTTAATTCTCTAATAAAATATGCACATTTCTATTGTTTCCATCCAACCCCCCTTCTCAAAATCGGTCAGTCATAGTAGTATAGAGAAAACAGACCGAAACGGTCAGTGTACCGGAAGAACTGCATTATTTACACGAGAAGGAGTCATATGAACAGTGGATTTTTTACGCTGCCTCAGGAGAAGCAGCAGGCAGTTATAAATGCAGGATTTAAGATTTTTGCGCTGTATCCTTATAATAAGGCGCCGATGTCTGAGATAGCGGGTGCGGCAGGAATATCCAAATCTCTTTTGTTCTATCATTTTAAAAATAAAAAGGAATTATATATTTTCCTCTGGCAGAAGTCAGTAGAATTGATAAGGTGTGCTCTGCAGGAACAGGGAGTTCTGGAGACTGATGATTATTTTGAGATGCTCAGGCGCTCTCTGCGGGGAAAGTGCCGGTTGATGAAGAGCTATCCCTATGCTTCAGAATTCTCTATGAGGGCCTATTTTGAGGGAGAAGGAGAATTTTCAGAGGATATACGGCATTCTTTCTTCAAACTTGAGGCGGACAGCTGGAACAAGGTATGGCAAAGAATTGATAAATCAAAGCTGCGCGATGACATAGATCCATTATTAATGTACCGGGAGATGGTATGGGCATCGGATGGATTTATGCACCAGATGGTAAACAGCCGGAATATGGAGTTTGACAGGATAGAGAAGGAATTTGAAAAGCTGATTGACATGTGGGAGAAGGTTTATCAGAAAGCTGGTGCATAAAATGATAAAGAAATATATTGATAATGAGCGCGGCAGGATATTTTACTGGGACAGCGGACAGATGAGAGAGTGTACCATTATTTTCTTTCATGGTCTGACTGCAGACCATACATTATTTGACTGCCAGCTGGCGTTTTGGACAGAAAAATATAGAGTGATAACCTGGGATATGCCTCTGCATGGAGAGTCAAGACCGTACAGAGATTTCTCATTTGCTAATGCAGCGGAGGATCTGAGACAGATTATGGAAAAGGAAGAAATTACCCATGCTGTGCTGGCAGGGCAGTCAGCAGGGGGATATGTAGCCCAGGCGTTTGTACAGTATTATCCGGAGATGGCGGATGCGTTTATCTCCATTGATTCCACGCCGTTTGGCATGAAATATTATAAAAAGTCAGAATTGTTCTGGACTGACCATTACAGTGCCATAGCCCGGATATATCCTTATAAACTCTACTGCAGGGCGGCAGCCTCCTCATCATCCAGGACAGAGAAGGCAAGACAATCCTTTTATGAATCTCTGTGCAGGCTTGGGAAAAAGGGTATGATGGAAGCGGCAGACGCATATTATAAGGAGCTGCCAAACTGCAGTGAGGTTATATTTCCATGCCCTGTTCTTCTTATTCTGGGGGAATATGACAGGACTGGGTATGTGAGTAAATACACCCGTGCATGGTCACGGGAAACAGGTTATCCACTGCTGGTAATCCCGGATGCGGCACATAATTCAAATTATGATAATCCGGAATTCTTTAATCAAAAGACAGAAGAATTTATTGCAGCGGCATGTGGATTCAGCTGATTTTCAGTTCTTTTCTGATCCGCGCCCGTGAATGAAGGGTTTTGTCAATAGGCCAATATCTCATAGCCATTTTCTGTGACAAGGACCTGGATCTCCCACTGGGCGGAAGGCAGCCCGTCTTCCGTGTAGATGGTCCAGCCGTCATTATCATCCATATAGATTTCATCTGTTCCAAGATTTATCATAGGCTCTATGGTAAACACAAGACCTGGAACTAAGAGCATTTCTGTCCCCCGTTTTGAGACATAGCTGACCCACGGATCTTCGTGAAACTCAAGTCCTATACCATGCCCTCCTATGTCCCTGACAACTGAACAGCCATTTGAGACGGCATATTCATGGACGGCCTGACCCATGTCGCCCAGGAATCCCCAGGGTTTAACCTCTTTTAATCCGGCATCAATACATTGTCTGGCGACATCAACAAGGCGCTTCTTTTCTTCTGAGACATTGCCTATACAGAACATTCTGGAAGAATCTGAAAAATATCCTTTATAAATTGTTGAGATGTCTACATTTATGATGTCTCCATCTTTCAGAATTACATCTGAAGAAGGGATGCCGTGGCAGACCTGGTTATTTACAGAAGTACATACGCTTTTTGGGAAACCTTCATAATTCAAAGGCGCAGGAAAGGCGCCGTATGATAGCGTCTGGCTGTACACCCATTTATCAATTTCTTCTGTGGTAATGCCTGGTCCTATATGTGATGCCACATAATCCAGTACAGCTACATTTATTTTGGCACTTTCACGGATACCTTCAATCTGAGCGGGTGTTTTAATAATGGAATGAGTTGGTACAACGGCCCCTTTATGGCGGTATATTTCAATTTTGTCATCTATAGCCCCATGGCATTTTTTATATTTTTGCCCGCTGCCGCACCAGCATGGATCATTTCTTCCTATATTGTAGTTCATTTGAACTGCTCCTTTCATAGTACAGGAAATTAAATTCTGCCTTTGGATATAATATTATATTTGGTCTGTGAATTCTGTATTCACAGGGAGTGCATCCATATTCTTTTCTAAATGCTCTGGAAAATGCCTCATGTGAGGAAAAACCATATTTCATGGCAATATCCAGTATTCTGTGATCTGTCCCGGACAAATCGATAGCAGACAGGGCAAGTTTCCGTTTGAGCAGGTAATTCTTATAAGTCATCCCGGTAAACTCATGAAATTTTGCAGAACAGTAGAATTCTGAATATCCTACATATTCTGACATTTCAGCAAGAGTAGGATTCGAGGCAATATTATCTTCAACCCAGTCGACCATTGATATCACAGTTTTTATAGACATATTTAACTCCTTTTAGGAAACAGTATAACCGTTCAGACGAAAGTCCGCTTGATTTAACTTGTACATTTTAATCTGTTTTTCATTGTACTACAATTCATCAGAACAGACAATGGAAAGGAAAGGTGAAGGATTAAGATAAATTTGTATGTATATTGTCAGTTAAACTTATTTGACATATACTGTAAAATATAGTAATATAAAGTATAGAGTTGGTTTAGAACATTATTCATTAGCAAAGTTAATGTCAGTTATATGGTAACTATTTAGCAGGTCTGTGCATTTACTGCACAGACCGTAAGAAAATGATTCAAGGGTGAAAAAATAAGTTAGGAGAAAACGAGAATTGGACAGTCGGAAATACTGTTCATATATGAATGCCGGATATACGATACAAATACAAAATACAAGAAAATATATATAAAATACATATACAAAGGAGGATTTGAGAATGTTTGAATCAAGATGCGGAGTCTGTTGTGACTCCTGTGAAAGAAAAGAGAGTGTGAACTGCAGTGGGTGCCTGAACATGGAGAAGCCTTTCTGGGGCGGTGAATGCAGTGTTAAGACATGCTGTGAGGGGAAAAAGCTGAACCATTGCGGGGAATGTCCTGAGTTTCCATGTGAGATGCTTGCCACAATGGGGGTGGCGGAAGGCTTCGACCCCACACCCAAGCTGGAAAAATGCAGAGAGTGGGCAGCGGAATAAGTATTTAAATTATTTTATATTTTGTTTAAAGATAGGGATACTGCTGGTGCAGTGTCCCTTTTTCGTGGCTTGTAGATTTTAAAATTACTTTCAGCGATGGGATTTCTGTGCTCTTCGAATTTCAACAAAAAGAAGTTTTTCTGAGATTATACTGGGATAAGGTTTCGATGATGTATTTGGCGCCCGGGAAGAGCAGAGATATTCGGCAAAAGACATTGACAGAGCTTATGGTAACAACATTGTTGAAGGAGCTGGGGTTGACATTCTATGGTGTGGGATTTAAACTGAAACTATATTTTGTCGGATTGGGGAGTGTTATCTATATGGATGGTACAGGAATTAAACAGCAGGTAATTAGAGAAATCCAGGACTTAGCTGAGAGGCATAATATCAGCCGGGTCATTTTATTTGGTTCTCGTGCACGGGGAGACTTTAGAAGAACCAGCGATATAGACTTAGCAGTGGAAGGGGGAGATTTTGAACATTTTTCTCTGGATGTAAATGAAGATACATCTACACTTTTGGAATATGACATTGTTGATTTAAGCAGAGATGTGCAGCAGGAACTGTATGATTCTATCAAAAAGGAAGGAAAGGTGATTTATGAAAAAGTATGAAAATTTCTGTGCGTCCTTATCAAACATGAAAGAGATTTATAACTATAAAGAACCATTTGACAATGTTGCATTAACGGGCCTGGTAGGATTATATAAGATATGCTTTGAGCAGGCCTGGAGGATGATGAAGAATATATTAGAAATTCATGGGTATGAAGAAGGAGCAACCGGCTCACCTAAAATTATTTTGAAAACGGCCTATAAGGCAGGGATGATAAAAGATGAAGAGAAGTGGCTATAATATTGCCGCTTTTTCGGAGCTGCAGCTCTCGGGATTTTCGTGTATTATGTACGAAAACACTTCGCGGGACGGTGACGTGTGAATAGTAACCTGTACTGTACCACCAACATCAGCAATATTATAACCGCTCTTGATAAAGTATCTGTCTATATGATAATATAAAGAAACAAAGATAAAAACACAGTCCCGGTAGGTAGTCCGGGCGCAGTATACAATATTCGTGAAAATACTGTCAGTAACCCTCCTCCTTGGTCGTCCGTTCTTTGTGCATGATAATGTATACACCTGCGTGTTTTGTACGATAGGGTATAATTAAGGAGGAATCATTTTGGACAAAGAGACGGTAACACTGAAGGTATTTTTTGAGGAGCCGTTCTGGATCGGCATTGTAGAATGTACAGCCGATGGACAGATGGAGGTATGCAAAGTTACATTCGGAGCAGAGCCAAAGGATTATGAGGTTCACGCATGGCTTCTAAAAAATTATTACAGGCTGCGTTTCAGTCCGGCCGTGAGTGCTGAAGAACAGAAAGAACATAATAATCCTAAACGCAGGCAGCGGGAAGCAAGAAGACAGACCGCAGGCATGTGCGTAGGGACAAAATCACAGCAGGCGCTGAGCCTGCTGCGTGAGCAGTTTAAGGAAGAACGGAAACTCCGGACCCGTGAGGAAAAGGAAGCGGAAAAAGAGGCCAGATTCGAATTAAAACAGCAGAAGCGGAAGGAGAAGCACAGGGGCAGGTAATTCTGCCTCCTGTGCTTCTTCTGATAAAAGAAATGGGAGAACGGTATGGCAGCGACAGATATGACAAAAGGAAATATTACAAGGCATTTGATTGGATACTCAGTGCCGCTGGTTTTGGGAAATCTTTTCCAGCTTACTTATAATGCTGTGGATTCTATCATAGCAGGACGCTTTATCGGAAAGGAAGCTCTGGCGGCGGAAGGTATGGCAGCTCCGGTAATCAATATAGTTATACTTGGAATCTCAGGGATCTGCATGGGAGCCGGAGTACTTATGAGTGAGTTTTTCGGTGCACGCAAATATGGCGAGCTTAAGAAGGAAATGGCGACAACAGTGCTCTTTGGACTGTTTTTTTCTATAGCAGTTGTACTGACAGGGCTGGTATTCACGCCGGCTCTTCTTGAAGCACTGCATGTTCCCGGGGAATTGATGGATATGACTGCTGTATATCTGAGGATTATCTTTCTGGGTGCACCGTTTACATATTTTTATAATGCATTGGCTTCCTCACTGAAAAGTGTGGGAGATTCTAAAACACCGCTAAAGTTTCTTATGTTTTCAGCCGTGCTGAATGGAGTTTTGGACCTGATATTTATAGGGGGGCTGGGTTTTGGAATCGTCTGTTCGGCAGTTACGACCGTAGCCGCTGAGGCAGTGTCGGCTCTCCTTTCGATCATATATATTTACAGGAGGATTCCTCTTCTGCAGCTTAGAAAATCCGAATTATCAATAGATGGTCCGCTCCTGCGAAAAACTTTGTCTTATGGTTCAGTAACAGCGCTGCAGCAGGCCTGCCAGCCTATTGGAAAGCTGCTGATACAGGGGACTGTAAACTCTCTTGGCGTAGATATGATAGCTGCATTTAATGCTGTAAACCGTGTAGATGATTTCGCATTTACGCCGGAACAGAGTATTTCTCATGGAATCACTACATTTGCTGCCCAGAACAGGGGCGGTGGGAAAAAGGATAGGATTGCAAAGGGCTTAAGGAGAGGCCTGTTACTGGAATTTTTCTACTGGATTTTTATATGTCTGCTGATTTTATTGATCCGTGAACCGGTCATGGGACTTTTTGTGACGGGGGAGGGAGCAGGAGAAATTGTGGCTATCGGATGCCAGTATCTTGGAACAATGGCCTTCTTCTATCTGCTGCCTGCCTTCACGAATGGAATGCAGGGATTTTTCAGGGGTATGGGGTATATGAGAATGACCCTGCTGGGGACATTTATACAGACCAGCCTGCGGGTCCTGTTTACCTGGATACTTGCTCCTATGACAGGAATTTACGGCGTGGCATTTGCCTGTGCCATTGGATGGAGCGCTATGCTTCTTGTAGAAATACCGTACTATTTCCACATAAAGAATAAAACTTCTGTGAATGATAAATGATGGAATCATTGCAGTAATTATTTTTCTTGACAAGCTAGTGAATACTAGCTATACTGAAAATGAATAAGCTAGTAATCACTAGCTAAATTTGCTTTGAAGGGTTTTACGCAGGACAGACACGGAATCTCTAAAAGCGGCGGTGTCAGAGACATGTCATTTTCAGAAGGGAGAAACAATATGGAAGGTTTCAGGCTGGAGGAGTATTTGAGCAGAGGTACACAGCGCATAGTAAATGAAATTTTAAAGGCATCTATAGACAATCCTAAGCAGAGTATATTTATGCTGCAGTATGCAGGTGCAGCCAGAGCTGCAGAAAAATTGCGGAGAAAGGCAGAAGAAGAAGGAGAGCATATTCCTCCGTTTCTGATCGCCAGTATAGCCAGGGAATGTAATCTGCATTGTAAGGGCTGCTATGCGAGGGCAAATGAGTCATGCCCGGGAGAATGCGGCCAGGGTACACAAGATTTGAAAGCAGTCCAGCTTTCCCGGGAGCAGTGGGGGGATATCTTCAGGCAGGCCAGGGAGCTGGGGATTGGTTTTATACTGCTGGCAGGAGGAGAGCCGTTTACCAGGAGAGATATCCTGGAAGAAGCCGGAAAGCACAGGCAGATTCTTTTTCCTGTATTCACGAACGGTACCATGCTGGATACATATTTCCTGAAATTGCTTACAGACTGCAGGAATCTGATCCCTATACTTAGTATAGAGGGAAATCAGGGAACGACAGATGAGAGAAGAGGGAGAGGGGTATATCAGAGAATCATGGATTCAATGGAAGAACTGATGAAGAGAAAGCTGATGTTCGGAGCGTCAGTTACGGTTACAAAAAAGAATCTGAAAGAGGTGACCTCAGACAGCTTTCTGGACGGTTTATGTCAAAGAGGCTGCAGGGCTGTGATCTTTGTGGAATATGTCCCGGCAGACGGAAATTCATATCATCTGGCCCCTGATGAAGAAGACAGAACATTTATGGAAAAGCGGCTTGAGAAACTCAGAGAAGAGAGAGATGGCATGATCTATATATCTTTTCCGGGAGATGAGAAGTCCTCAGGCGGCTGTCTGGCTGCCGGACGTGGCTTCTTCCACATCAATGCGGCAGGAGGGGCTGAACCGTGTCCGTTTTCCCCATATTCAGATACGAGCCTTTTAAATACTACACTGCGTGAGGCACTGAAGTCTCCTTTATTTATGAGACTGAAGGAGGAAGGTATCCTGGATGGGGAGCATACAGGAGGCTGTGTTCTTTTTGGGCAGGAAAATAAGGTGCAGGCGTTGTTATAGTGCAGACGGCTGCCGAATGGCAGACGGCTGAACTGTAACGCTGTTCGTTACTGTTCGCACGTCACCATCTGGCGGTGGGGGATATATATTGACATACCAGGCAATTAATTAGATAATATCAGCATCAGTATAAGCCCATGCAATTACCGTATGATGTGCGCAGAACCATAATAGAGCCGGAAACAGGAGAGCAGTAGTTATGGATATTGGAAAATATATAGCAGAAAGTAAAGGTTCATTTGACTTACTGGGGGAATCGTCTAATTCTGTTTACAGGATCATGCTTGGAAATGAAAGCTGTATTTTGAAGAAGAACAGAATTTCGGTCGACAATCTGTCGCCTTTCTGGTACTCCATCAAGGAAGTATTTGGCTCGGATTTTAATACCCAGAGAAAAAATATATACAGCCTGACTTCGTTTTTGAATACAAATCCCCATATAAAAGTGGCGGAGCTGGTGGGCGTAAGTGATGAGTACTGCTGTCAGATTTTCCGGGAAGCGGGAGGAGTTAAATATAAACCAGATGAATTTCCGGATAAAGAGGAGATTGAGTATCAGTTAGGGCTGTATATTGGCTTTCTGCACAGCATTAGATTTGATACATTTGGAACATTTCCTCCTGAAAAAAAGATGGAAAAGCAAATAAAAGACGCCATGATCTGCTGCATGGAACAGGTTATAGATTTGTACTGGCAGAAGAATGAGGATGTTCAGAACACATTCAGGATTATCCGTGAGATGAAGATCTCACCAGAATCATACAGCTTGATAATGCCGGATATATCAGGAAATCAGTTTGTGTACTCTGACGGGCTTGATGCAGTCACTGCTGTAGTGGATCTTGATGCCTATGTCATCGGGCCGCGTGAATGGGAACTGGCAGTGGTGGAACAATGTCTGAGAAACGGGAGTGCTTTTGTGAAGGGATATGAGAGTTATCAGGAATTTCCGGATATTACGGAAAGCAGGAGCTTTTACAGATTTTTTTCCTATCTGTGTGATCCGTGGACGGAGAAGGATTTAAATACATTCATGACTGAACATATTCTGTTCTGAAAATATATGGAACAGCCGGAATAAAAGGAGATGCGGCATGACAACAAAAGAGAAGATAATAGACGAAGCTCTTACGCTGTTTTCGACAAAAGGCTATCAGGGAACAAGCGTTAAAAATATTGCAGATGCGGTGGGTATCAAAGACAGCTCACTGTACAAGCATTACAAAAGTAAAAAAGAGATATTTGACACTATTGTTCTGGAGATGTCCATGAGAATGGAGGGTATGTCCAGGGGGCTTGGGCTTCCCGGGGAAGAAAATATGGAGAAAGCAGCCTTTGGGTATGGGCAGCTGACAGCTGAAGGCCTTTGGGAATTAAGCAAGAATATTTATCTTTATTATCTGAGGGATGAATTTGCCGCCAGATTCAGGAGGATGCTCACAATAGAACAATTCCGGGACAGAGAAATCTATGAGGTGTACAGAAAGATTTTTATGGAGGACAGTATCACTTATCAGACGCAGCTGTTTGGAGAGATGATAAGGCAGAGTATCTTTATAGAAGCCAATCCGGCAGCTATGGCAGTTAATTTCTACGCGCCTGTATATTTCCTCCTGAATAAATATGACCAGGAATGGGGGCGGGAGGATGAAGCCCTGGCAGAGCTGAAGCAGCATGTTGAGGAATTTGGAAGGATATATCTGAAAAGGGACAGGGATGCCTGATTAGTAAGGAGCACTGCATATGATGAATTTGGCTGAGACTATAATAGAGGCGGCGAAGACTAGCTTAATAAGTAAATATATAGAATCCGACGGAAGCTGCAGGCCTGCTTTGCTGTACAATAATGTGCGGGATGGCAGGACAGTTCTGGCGGATATTGAACAAGAGCTTGAAGGATGTGAAACCTTCTGGTTTTCAGTGGCTTTTGTTACAAAAAGCGGACTGATTGTCTTAAAAGATACTTTAAAAAAGCTTGAGGATAAGGGAATAAAGGGGAAAATACTGACCACTGATTATCTGGAATTCAATGAGCCTGATGCACTTAGGGAACTGCTGGATTTCAAAAATATTGAGGTGCGGATATTCACTGAGGAGCATTTCCACACAAAAGGCTATATGTTTCAAAAGAAGGATAAAAGGACATTTATCGTGGGCAGTTCTAACATGACCCAGACTGCATTAAAATCTAATAAAGAATGGAATTTGAAGATCACATCTCTGGAGCAGGGCCAGCTGATACAGGAATCAGAAGATGAATTTTATGCTATGTGGAGCAGGGCGGCTGTCCTGACACGGGAGTGGATCAGAGATGTCTACGAGCCGGTTTACCGGGAGAAGAAGAAGGCCAGGGCAAAAGAGAAAATTGAGCGTATCCGCACTTATACTCTTACTCCGAACAGTATGCAGGTACAGGCAGTCAGGTCACTTGCCAGACTTCGGGAGGAGCACCAGAAGAAGGCGCTTCTCATAAGTGCCACAGGGACAGGAAAGACTTATCTGAGTGCATTTGATGTGCGCAATTTCAGACCCGGGAAAATGCTCTTTCTGGTCCACAGAGAACAGATATTAAAACAGGCAGCGGAGAGCTTCAGGGATGTTCTGGGAAGCAATATAAATGCAGGTATTCTTTCCGGAAATTCACAGGATTATGATGCTGATTATCTGTTTTCTACTGTTCAGACAATGTCTAAAACTGAGACAATGCACCGTTACCGGCCTGATTATTTTGACTATATCATTATAGATGAGACACATAAAGCAGGCGCTCAGAGTTATCAGCGGATCATGGAATATTTTAAACCAGAGTTTATGCTGGGGATGACAGCAAGTCCTGAACGGACGGATGGATATGATATATTCCAGCTGTTCGACCATAATATTGCTTATGAGATCAGGCTTCAGCAGGCAATGGAGGAAGATCTGCTGTGTCCATTTCATTACTTTGGAGTGACAGAGCTGTCTGTAGACGGCAAAATAATTGATGACAATACAGAATTTTGCTGTCTGGCCTCGGAGGAGAGGGCTGAGCATGTTTTAAAAAAGGCAGAGTTTTACGGGCACAGCGGAGACCGTGTGAAAGGGCTGGTCTTCTGCAGCAGAAATTCAGAGGCAGTTGAGCTTTCGGATATTTTTAATAAGAAGGGCTACAGAACATGTGCACTTTCAGGAGCAGACAGCCAGGAGGAGCGGGAGGCAGCTATTGAGAGACTGGAGCAGGACGGCCGTGAGGGCGGGCTGGATTACATATTTACTGTGGATATTTTCAATGAGGGTGTGGATATCCCTGAGGTAAATCAGGTGATCATGCTCAGACCCACACAGTCTGCAATTGTTTTTGTACAGCAGCTGGGACGGGGGCTTAGAAAAGCTCCGGGCAAAGAGTATCTGGTGGTTATTGATTTTATAGGAAATTATCAGAAGAATTTTCTGATTCCAATAGCGCTGTCAGGTGACAGGACTTACAATAAAGATACTATACGCAAATATGTGGCAGAAGGAAACAGGGTTATTCCAGGATGTTCTACAGTACATTTTGACGAGATCACCAGGAAGCAGATATATGCATCTATTGACAGTGCTAATTTTAATGATGTAAGACTGATAAAAGAGAGTTATCAGCAGCTCAAAAATAAACTGGGAAGAATTCCGGGCATGCGTGAATTTGATGAATACGGTGAAATGGACATGATGAGGATTATCGATAATAATTCTCTGGGGTCTTATTACAAATTTCTGGTAAAGTATGAAAAGGAGTATACGATACGGCTTACCAGCCAACAGGAAAAGTTCGTGGAATATATTTCAAGAAAATTTGCGTCAGGGAAGCGTGTCCATGAATTAGAATTACTGAACCAGGTACTGCGGTACAAGACGGGGATTTTTGCCAGACTCCAAAAGAGACTGGAGGATAAATATAAGATCAGCGTATCAGAGAAAACCAGGGTCAATATCAAAAATATTATGACTAACGAATTTACCTCCGGTTCGGGAAAAGGAACGTATTCAGAATGTATATTTATTGAGAAGGATGGAGAAGATTACAGGATATCTGAGACATTTGAAAAAGCCCTTGGGGATAATAATTTTTATCTTATCGTGAAAGAAATCATTGACTTTGGGCTGGACAGATATAAAAAGAATTATTCAAAACGATACATGGATACGAATCTTCAGCTATATCAGAAATATACTTATGAAGATGTATGCAGGCTCCTGGAGTGGGAAAAGGGTGAGGTAGCTTTAAATATCGGAGGTTACCGTTATGATAAGCGGACTAAAACGTACCCTGTCTTTATTAATTACCATAAAGACCAGGAAATACAGGATTCTATCCGTTACGAAGACCGCTTTATCAGGCAGGATATGCTGATAGCCATATCTAAATCAGGCCGCAGTCTGGAATCTGAGGATGTTTATACGGCACTTCATGCCCGGGAGCTGGGGGTTGATATGGAATTGTTTGTGCGTAAGAATAAAGATGACAAAATATCAAAAGAGTTTTATTATCTGGGCAAGATCATGGCTACAGGAGATGCTAATGAATTTATTATGGAGAATACCAGTAAGAAAGCAGTAGAGATCGTATATAAGCTTGTGACTCCCGTCAGGGAAGATCTGTATGAATATATTATCAGCTAGTAATCACCAATTTAATGAGTTTCAGAAAGGATGCAGCATGAAAAAAATAGAAGTTGTAGCAGCCATAATACAGGCTGGAGATAAGATATTTGCTACTCAGCGTGGATATGGTGAATTTAAAGATGGCTGGGAATTTCCCGGGGGCAAGATGGAGCCCGGAGAAACCAGGGAGGAGGCTCTGTGCAGAGAGATCCGGGAGGAACTGGATACGGAGATTGAAGTGATAAAGTATATTGATACGGTAGAATATGACTATCCGGGATTCCACCTGACTATGCATTGCTTTTTGTGCAGGGTTTTAAAAGGCAGTCTGACTCTGCTGGAGCATGAGGCCTGCAGATGGCTGGCAAAGAATGAACTGGACATGCTGGAATGGCTTCCTGCTGACCTGGATCTGATAGAAGAGATAAAGGAGATCCTGTAAATGACAATCACATATAATGACGTGAAGCTTACATACGACACAGATACCTTTGGGTTTTCTGTAACTGCCGGAAATGAGGTCAGATGGGCTTTGGACAGAACATTCAGGCCTTATTTTCTCACAGAGCAGGGAAGGACATATTTTGATGAAGCGCTGAAAATAGAGCATAAAAGTTTTCACAGCGGCATTGCTTCAGGCTTTTACAGCCGTTTTGAGAAGTTCTGCATAGGCGGAAAGGAGACGGCTGTCTCCTTTGAACTGTGTGTATGGATGGAGGAAGCCACGGGAGACATTATCTGCGAATGGATCCCTATTGAAGAGAGTGAGGCGGCTGTCTTAAAGGTTTATTGGCCTGCACCCATGGAGTTCACTTCTGAGAGTGAGAGGTGGTATTCTCTGATAAATCTGCGGCAGGGTATTTTAATACCCAATAACTGGAATGAAAAATTCGGCAAAGTTATTTTTGAAGGACGTTTTGGCACAGCGGGCAGTTATATGCCATGGTTTGCCCAGGTCAGGGAGAGAAGGGGATGCCTGACTATCTGTGAGACGCCATGGAATGCAGGATATTATCTGGACCAGCCTGACGGAACGAGCTATACACAGATAGGCGTATGGAATGACAGCAGCCTGGGCAGGATGGATCACCGCAGAATCATCCGGTATAAGTTTTTAGAAGACTGTGACTATAATGATATCTGTAAAGTGTACAGGCGCTATGCAAGTGAATGCGGAATGGTGAGGACACTTGAAGAAAAGGCGGTCAGACTTCCCAAGATAAGGCAGCTGACAGAGTGTTCCTTTATACATCAGGGGATCAAGACGTATGTGAATCCCGAATCTGACTTCTATGATGAGAAAGAACCTGCAAAAAATAATAAACTTACAACATTTGGCAGCAGAACAGAGGAAATTGTAAAATGGCATGAACAGGGGGCCGGACCTGTGTACATGCATCTGGATGGCTGGGCTGAGCCGGGATATGATAATAATCATCCTGATTATTATCCCGTGTGCAGGGAAGCCGGGGGAGCGGAGGAGATGAGGCAGCTGGAAGAGACACTTCACGCCCATGGGGATCTGTTCGGCATCCATGACCAGTACAGGGATTATTACAGGGCGGCAGAGAGCTTTAACGAAGAGGAAGCCTGCCGGCTGACAGACGGGAATATCCCGGAGCAGAGCTGCTGGGCCGGGGGACCCCAGTCTTATCTGTGTACATCCAGGGCGCCCTATTATGTGAAGAGAAACTTCCAGCGTCTCTTTGAACAGGGAATCAGGCCGGACTGTGCATATCTGGACGTATTTACCTGCAATGAGGGAGACGAGTGCAGTAATCAGCGTCACAGAATGACAAGAAGAGACAGCTATGATTACAGGCTGCGGTGTTTTAATTATCTGGAGTCCCAGAAAATACTGGCAAGTTCAGAGGAGGTAAATGACTGGGCTGTGCCGGGGCTGGTATTCTGCCACTATGCACCCTATGATTTTATGATGGGGAAGGAGGGAATTGAAAAGCGGGGGATCCCCGTGCCTCTGTTTGGGCTGGTCTATCATGACTGCCTCATCATACCGTGGATGATGGATAAAGTAACAGAAAAGAATGACTATATGCTCTATGCCCTCTTAAATGGAGGGGCGCCTTACCTGAAAAGAGATGGCGCCTATGCAAATATTGACGGGGCATTTGAGAACGAATGCCACATAAGTGAGAAAGAGCAGATAGAGAGGTGCAAAGTTGTGACAGGCCTGTATCATAAAATTGCCTTTGCAGAAATGGTAAGTCATGAGTTTATAGGCGGGAAAAAAGAAATACAGCGGACTTTATTCAGTGATGGAACAGCTGTCACTGTTGATCTGGGAAGGCAGGAATATAAGATCGAAAAAGTAAATTAGACGGGAAAACACAGGCAGGAGAAAAGCCAGAGATACTGCAGACGCAGCTCTCTGGCTTTTATAAATACTTTATTGGGTACGTTTTTGTTCCATGGTCTGCTGAACAATGCTTTCCATGATATCGGCTGTCAGTGTGCCTGTCACATAACCGAATACATTTCCGTCTTTATCTATCATAAAGGTGGTAGGAAATGCGCTTATATAGTAGGAGGAAAATACATCTCCAGTGGTATCCATGGCCACAGGATAAGTGTAGCCGTTATCCTCCAGGAACTTCTTCACAGATTCCTGATCAACGTCACTGTTCTGGGGACGGTCGTCGGTTTTAGGATTTGCGACACCGAGAACCACCAGATCCTCCTCATTCATACCATACTTTTCATACAGGGCCTGGATATCAGGCATTTCTTTCTGGCAGGGGCCGCACCATGTAGCCCAGAAGTTAAGAAATACAGTTTTGCCTTTGTAATCTGATAATGTGTGGGTGTCCCCGTTTTGGTCTACAAGCGTAAAATCAGGGGCAGGTGTAAGTGCTGCAGAGCTTTCCGTCTCTTTAGATGTTTCAGAAGCTGCAGTACCGGCTTCAGTGGATGGTGCCTCCGTCAAGGCTTCAGTTATTTCTTCAGTCATATTTTCAGTCATACGGGAGGTCTCTGTCTGGGTCTCAACAGGAGCTGAAGATCCGCCGCCTCCAAAGGATGACAGATATCCTGTAAGTCCGTTCATCCAGCCTGTCAGTGTCATAATACCCATTATGATCAGAAGCACGCCGCCGATCTTAACAGTATACTTGATAACCTTTTGATGCTTTTTAAAGAAATCTAATACAGTGCTTGTAAACAATCCGACTGCAAGGAAGGGCAGTACAAAACCGAGAAGGTAGACTCCGATCAATAAAAAGCCTTTTGCAGCCGAGCTGGCTGATGAAGCCATCAAAAGCACGCTGGCAAGGACAGGGCCTACACAGGGTGTCCATGCGAAGCTGAAGATAAAGCCAAGGATAAGGGCAGCTACTGGTCCCATGGTTCTTTTGTCTATGCTGAAAGGAAGCCTGTGTTCCTGCTCTATTTTATTAGATTTGCCCAGGATGCCTAACTGGTAGATACCAAACAGTATCATGATGATACCGCCTATCCTGACAAACCATATTTTATTGCCGCTGAAGAACTGGCCCAGCGCTGTAAAGCCAAGGCCAAGCACAACGAATGCGAAGCCTATGCCTATAATGAAGAAAAGTGTGTGCAGCATTACCTTTTTTCTGGGGTAATGGATCGTCCCATCTTCTGAAACTGTCTGCATGCCGCCTGCCAGATAACCGATGTACAGCGGTACCAGCGGCAGGATGCATGGTGAGAAGAAACTAAGTAATCCCTGAATAAATACTGTCAGGACGGGGACTCCGGTCTCGATTGTTAAATTCATAAATACCTCCTGGCTTTCTAAAGTCTATTCCCGGCGGGGAATCTGTCTTGTTGTAAAGTAATATTGCGCTTTGCATATTTTGCACATTAAAGTGTCAGAGAAGGTCATTTAATGCTTCTGCCATCGTAGGATGTGTAAATATCCCGTCTCTTAAAACAGTATAGGGAAGTCCTGCATCTATGACTACTTTTATTATATTTATAATTTCATGGGATTCAGCTCCGAAGAGGTGTGCTCCCAATATCTTATCTGTTTTGGTGTCTATGATGGCCTTGAATAATCCGTCAGTCTTTTTCAGAACCTTCGCTTTCGGTACGGCAGCGGCGGCAAGTCTGGTGACCTTCACATCGTAACCGGCTTCTCTTGCCTCTTTTTCTGTCATGCCGACTCTTGAAAATGGGGGATCAATAAAAATACTGTATGGAACAGCCCCTCTGTTGCCTGTTGTCCTGCTTCCGTCTCCTAAAAGCTGTGATTTAACGATCCTGGAATCATCAAGTGAGATATAAGTAAATTGCAGTCCGCCTGTTACATCTCCCATAGCCCATATATTTTCTGCTGTCGTTTTTAAATGTTCATCCACCATTACAGCTCCCCGTGATGTCAGAGAGACTCCCGCAGCTTCGGGGTGGAGTCCTTCCAGATTTGGCCTGCGGCCTGTAGCTGCCAGAACAGCGTCAGCATCTATGACAAGATCCTTTCCTTCAACAGACAGAGAAAGGGAAGCTTTGCCGTTTTCCTGCCCGATACCTTTGATCTGTGTATTTTTGAGTATGGTTATTCCATGGTTTTCCATACTCTTCATAGCGGCAGCTGCGACTTCTTCATCCTCCCGGGGCAGAAACTTATCGGAAGTCTGTATTATAGTAACAGAAGAACCAAAATTTGCATAGTAGGAAGCAAATTCCACACCAATATATCCGCCTCCGATAATAGCCAGCTTTTTGGGAAGCTGGTCCAGGTCCATGAGAGTTTCACTGGTGTATACATATGGATTGCCATTTATCCCCGGAATATCAGGTATAAAGGGACGGGCTCCTGTATTGATAAAAAATCTCGTGCCTTCCAGTTCCTCTGAAGTGCCGTCAGCATAGGTGACACGGACATGCCGGGCATCTAAAAATTCTGCTGAACCTGTAAGTACATCCGCTCCTGCGTCAATGGCAACCTTATCATAATTTTTCTGGCGGAGTGCCTTAGTCAGTTCACGTTTTTCATGGATTATATTCTTATAATATTTAGCCCTCTCCTCAAAATTATTCCCCAGAAAAGCAGCCTTCTGTGCTGAATTCTCAAGGAATTTAGAGGGGATGCAGGCCACATTGATACAGGTGCCTCCATACATATCAGGTGATTTCTCAATCAAAGCCGTTTTCTGCCCATTTTTGGCAAGTGCACCAGCTATAGTTTTCCCGCCTTTGCCAAAGCCTATAATAATATTATCATATTTCTTCATTCGAAAATCCTCCTTTTTATTCCCGCGAGCAATGAGCCAAGTGAACATGCTTGCACGTGCATTTGGCGAATGCCGCGAGGGTCAGATACCAGGCAGTTTGCTGCCGTGTATTGATTTAGATTGCAGCAACTGTAACTTAAAACATTACATTTATTACTGTAACTATAGCAGATACAGTTGCGGGTGTCAAGCACTTTTAAAATAAATTTTTGAAATTAATCCGGAGGCGGCAGAAGAGAAAAACAAGTAACTGTTCATACAGTCTGCGCATCTGCTGCACAGACTGTATGAACATGATGCAAGAATGCAGAAATCCCATGGCGGCGCCATGCAGATGATTTGGATCAGGAGCGCATATGTCCAAAGGTACCAGCCATTCCGGCTACAAAACCCCATTGGCGCTCCATATAATTCTTCAGGTCCAGAGTCAGGCGCTGATAGCTGCTGAGGATTCTGGAAAGGTCAGCATTAGAGGAAAAACCGGACTCACAGACGGCACGTGCTGCGGCATGGCCGCTCTCAAGCCCGCCTGAGATTCCTTCTCCCATCGGATTCAGGAAACCTGCAGCCTCACCTGCGAACAGGACTCTTCCTGAACCATATTCTATGGGACAGCCCGGCTGAATATGGGGCATGATCCATTTTTCAGAATTAACCTGTGCCTCTATCCGGGCGTTATGCTCATGTTCCATATAGGATATAAATTCTTTATAATAATGTTCAGTCAGAGAAGTATCGCTGACTGCCACACCAAAGATCAGATAATCATCTTTCACATTAAACCAGGCGTCATACTGAGACAGCCGGGGCTGCAGGTAAGCGTAAAAATAGTGTGGATCTAATGAAATACTGCCCCTGTTAAATGTCTGATAAGTAGTAATATAATTTTTGGACGCATTCCTGTATTTTCGTTTTAAAGAGCTGACAGCTCCCTCGCATATTATTACTATTTTAGCAGATTCTGTATAAGTGGCACAGTCCTTGAATGTGCAGCCTCCCTCGGATGTGCTGCTTTTAAATGTTACTGTAACAGAATCCTCTGATTCACTGTAAGCGACGGCAGCGGTACAGTCACGCAATATGGCCCCGGCATCTGCAGCCTTTTGGGCCAGCCAGCAGTCAAAGCTGCTCCGCCAGATATTTGCACCCGGCTGCTCAAACAGAAATTCTCTGCCTGTATCATTTGTAAATACCATTCCCCTGTTGTCTGCCGGAGAGCACTTAACAGAGGACGGCACCTGTTCACCGAAATACTGTGAAATCAGGTCCAGCGATTTTTTGATCAGGATCCCGGAACATGATTTATTTCTGGGAAGCTTAAACTTCTCTGCCAGCAGTACTTTATACCCGTTTGAAGCCAGCTCTTTTGCAGCGCTGCTTCCAGCCGGGCCGGCACCTATAATTATGACATCATACATGAATATTCTCCTTCATTTGTTTTAAATATAAACTGTTGCAAGGCTCTCCCCAGACCTTAAGCACAGATTTTGACATATCCGGGTATTTCTGATCAGCCTGGCATTTTTCTGCTGTATGGAAAGAGCATTGATACGGCAGCTTTATGATATCATATACAAAGCTTTTTTTAAACATCATAGGACATGTCACTGTATATTTTCCAGCTGGTCATAGACATGAATGGCATCGAGAATATTGAATTGGGCAGTAGTATGGGAACCATCGGCTCCGGCTGTTATTAAAATGTATTCTCTGCCGTTTATATTGGCCAGACTGGCCAGGCATAATCCTGCTTCATCTGTATATCCGGTCTTACCTCCCAGAATCCTTCCGCGGGAGGCCTCTGATGAGTCCAGATTAGTGAACAGTGTGCTTGAAAATGTAAATCCATCAGGATGGAGCTCAGACGGCTGTGTATGATGGGCCTGGCTTGTAAAGGCTGTCCTGAAATCATTATTTTTCAAAGCATACTCAAGGAGCACGGACAGATCCCGGACAGTAGTATAGTGGTCAGTATCATGCAGACCGGTAGTGTTAGTGAAGTGTGTATGCTCCATTCCAAGTTCTGCAGCTTTGGAGTTCATCATATCTGTGAAAGCAGATTCAGACCCGGCTATGTCCTGGGCAAAGGTGAGGCAGCATTCCGCACCCGACGGGAGAAGTATCCCGTAGAGAAGATCCCGGTAAGTGGCTGTTTCATCCGGCAGAAACCCGGCCATAGAAGCATCTTCCGCATAGAGTCCGGAGAATATCTCATAGGGAAGTACAGTGCTCCTGTCCAGGTCCGGTGTGTTTTCAATTGCCAGTATGGCAGTCATGATTTTTGTCAGTGAGGCAGGATAGATCTTGTCATCTTCACCGTGAGCGGAGATGACTTCACCTGACTGAAGTTTAACAAGAATGGCATTCGGACTGTAAAGAGACGACAGATCAATATCTTTTTCTGTGATTTTAATGTCTGCATCAGCCGGGGTAAGGCCGGCGTTTTGGACATTCTGGTTTGAAAAGCTGCCTTCCATGCCCGGGGACTGTTTTTTCGAAGTGATAAGATACATAAAGGCAATTAATATGCATACAAGGGCGATACTGATCAGTGAGCTGCAGACGCGGATTCTGAGCCGGCGGCGGCGCCTCCTCCTTGCATTTCTGGATCTGAAATCAGGCTGGTTAGTGTACAATTGGATCCCTTCCCTTCTTTTTCAGGGAGTATTTATATTTTTCGGTTTCTCTCCCCTGTTTAAGAATAGTTTAGCAGGATGAAAACAATTGTACTTTAATATCTGATTTCTAAAGCAGTAATTAAAAGTTAAGGAATTGTTGATATTTTGCTAAGATGGGTACAGGCTAAATACGGTCGATCTTGTAGCCGCATCCCCAGACAGTTTTTATATATTTGGGGCGTTCAAAAGAATCATTCATCTTTTCACGGAGATGGCGGATGTGGACAGTGATGCTGCGGTTATCCTTGCTGAACTGCTCATTGCCCCAGAGTTTGTGGAAAAGCTCTTCCGCGCTTACTACCCGGCCGTTGGCCTGGCAGAGGGTCTGCAGGATAGTAAACTCAGCGGGAGTGAGTATCAGTGGCTTTTCGTTTAAAGTACATTCATGCGTGAGGATGTTCATTGTCAGGGCAGCACAAGTAATGATGTCTTTTTCTTCAGGAGCTGAAGGGGTATTATACTGCTTATATCTGCGAAGCTGTGCCTTGACGCGCGCGACCAATTCTAATGGGCGGAAAGGCTTTGTGACGTAATCATCGGCCCCAAGGGTAAGCCCTGTGATCTTATCGATCTCCTCACCCTTGGCGGTGAGCATCAGTATTGGATATGTGCTTCGTTCACGTATCTTTTTACATATCTGGAAACCATCTGTGTCCGGGAGCATGACATCCAGGATCGCCAGGTCCAGATCCACCGAAGCGATACATTCCAGCGCCTCCGCGGCTGTATAAAATTTGTATACAGCAAATCCTTCATTTTCCAGGTACAGGGCGACAAGGTCAGAAATCTCTTTCTCATCGTCAACAACTAATATCTTTTCATTCATAGTGTTTCTCCCAATTCTTGCAATTACTGTAGGCAATGAGCTATAAGTGAATATGCCCGCCGCTGCCGTTTAGTTATAATTAAGATATATTAACAGAAATGCAGAGGGAAATCTTAACTATTTTCCTTATAAAAAATTAAGATATTCCTAAATCTATATCGTCAAATGCCTGCCCGGTCACCTTATCCAGCAGTCTTGCAGAGGTACGTTTCGCTTCCCTTGCAGGGCATGCCCAAACAGTATACAAAATCCTTTAACAGAGGCAGCCGATAGGCATAGAAAAAACGCCGGTATGGACAAATCCCACACCGCCGGCATACATATTTTATTACCTTATGTATTAACGACTTAGTATTTCACCAATCACTGACCCATTGGTCTCCTCTTCGATAATAACAGTAAATGACACGGTGCTACTCGGAAAGAAGTGATATTCAAAACTCTGTACCGTTGTATATTCAGTTGTATTACTTTCCTTGCAGCCCGTAAGCATAAAAAGCATACTTAGTGCAAGAAAAAGCGAGATTGTTCTTTGAGATAGCTTCATCACTCAAAATCCTCCCATCTTGAATTGTAATCAGTCGCTTCGCATATTCTGCAATTTTTCTATCGTGCGTAATAAGGATAATTGTTTTCCCTTCTGCGTTAAGATTGGTAAAAAGTTCCATTATTTCTTTTCCAGTTTTGCTATCCAATGCACCCGTCGGCTCGTCAGCAAGAATCACATCTGCACCACAAGCGATTGCTCTGGCAATCGCAACACGCTGTTTTTGTCCGCCTGAAATATGTGCTGCTTTCTTCTTAGAAAGAGATTTGATACCTACAGCCTCAAGTGCAGATTGTATTTTTTGCTGTCGCACCGTTTTTGAAACGGATTGCTTAATCAGCGGCATTTCAACATTTTCAAATATTGTATAGTCGCCGATCAAAGCAAAATGTTGGAACACAAAGGCAATTCTTTTTCCTCGTATTGCTGATAAATTATTTTCTTTTTCACGGCTTAAATCTTTTCCATCGAACAGATATGTACCTGCGGTGGGGGCATCCATACAACCCACAATGTTCAAAAGCGTTGTCTTGCCGGAACCAGACGCTCCCATAATTGATACAAATTCTCCCTGCTCGATTTTCAAATCAATGTTCGATAGAGCCGGTGTAACAATATTATCGGTCCGGTATTCTTTTGATATATGGTTTAATTCAATCATTGCCATTGGTATTTCCTCCTATTAAATCACCCGGTTGATATTGAAATAGCTTAAATGCCGGAAAAAGCGTTGCTAAAATCACAAGAATGACTGCGATAAGCAAGCAAACCGGCAGTGTATATTGAATATGCGCCGTCATTAGCGCCTCTCTAAACACGTCTGTATTATTACGAAATTCAACGAATTTGATAATCCAGGCAACCAGTGTTGAAGAGAAAACGATAATTGCTATTTCAGCTGCTATACAGAAAGCAATGTCTTTTTGCGTGAAGCCGTTAGCAATTAAAATGCCGTATTGCCTGCGTTTTAGCAGCGTATTTGTTGTAAAAACTGCGATAATTGAAGTAAGAGCCATCATAGAAATAAAAATCGCAATGATAATCTGTCGGGAGGTGAAAGTACCTGTTTCTGAACGATATATTTCATATTCTTCCGAAAGGGAAATCGCAGTTGCAGAAAAACCGTGTGAAAACGAGTAGCTGCATATTTCCTGCTCCAATATTTTCTCATCGGCAGTTTCAGAAAGCAGCACATAGGTGTTGTGTAAAGAAGATAATTGAGTCAAAATATCATTTCTCCCTTCATCTGAAAAAGGGGCGATAAACCAGCCATCCAACGAAACAAGCGGATAGCGGATCAAATCGTCTTCTTCAACCCATTGGCTTCCTTTTGAAAAATATCCGACCACTTCATACATTTCACCTGTCCGTTCATCTGTCAGAAAAGTGCCAACGGGTACGACATCCTTAAAAACTTCGCTGGCATATATGGGGAGGTTTGTGCTTTGGGTGCTCGCAAAAGCTGAAATTCCTCCTTTTACAAGGGGTAAAAGGGCCTCGTCAACATACAACACCTGAGATCTTTCGGGATAATCTTTATAAACTCCATTTTCAAGGATTTTTTGATTTATCTTGACATATTCTTCAGATGTTTTTAATTCGGAGAAGTTGATACCTGTTGCATCAAACTGTCCCACAGCGTTAACCCCGGGAAGCGTCTCTATGTAGTTTCTAAAATCTGCAAGTGCAGTTGTAAATTCAGCAGTTTCATCTGTTTGCAGATACTTTAGGTGTAGAATCTGACCAGCCTCAAGTCCTAAATTGCGATCAAATATTTTTTGCTGACAGATTGCACTTGTTGCATTAGTAATGGAAGTAAATACCGTAAGCGTAGCTATCAGACATACCACAAACATCAATATTGTGCGGACTCTCTTTTTTCGTATTTCTTTTAATGCCAGCTGCAGAATTGGCCTCATTATGAAATCACCTCCGCCGGATGAATTTTCAAAATCCGTATGATTGGGATCAACACGGACATAAATAGGGTGAATAACATTAACATCATTGAGCCTGATATGAAAAAAGGTGTCAGCTCTACAGAAAAAACAGCTGCATTTTGCGCGGCTAATACACTGAGAAAAATGATGCTTATAACAAGGCTGACGGTCAGCATCTTTGCCATTTGAAGAGTAATCATGCCGGTTAACTGCAAATTAGACCAACCGAACGCTTTGCGAATTGCCATATCCCGCTTCTGCGCAATCATCCAATAATTCGTTACTACAAGGCAATTAGCAACCGAAAAAATATATATGGCAGTAGCAAGAGAAAAGCCTGTATTCTGCATTGTTAAATAGATTGGTGTTTCACTACCCATTTCAGCCAATGAACTGATTACTGAATTGATGGCGCTAATGCCGATCAAAACAGAGGTTAGTGAAATGGCGAATCCTGCGATTAGAAGTATAGTAGTTGGCTTTAACCATCGTTTTATTTTGTATAACATAGTAATCCTCCATTCCTGTTTTCACCCCTATGACTATCAAAAATGGATTTCGTTACAAACAATTTCAAAAAAATATACCGTATCGGTTTTATATCCGATACGGCATTTCTGTATAGATTACTTTTCCCAAAGTAATTGGGAAGAAAGAATCGTGTTTTGAAATTCTGTTTCACTCATATTTTCCAAATTGGTGTAGTCGCCTGTGAAGTAGTAAACGGCACTTATATCATCTGATCCTTTGTCAGCAGCACAAAGTGTAAATTCTGAAAAAACTTTCTCACTGTTGATCAGCTCATTCCATTTAGTATCAGAGACATAGAATAAGAGGACATCTTTTTCTTCACCGACTACTGTAGTGGAAACTCTCTTGATTTTCAGGTAACTTACTTCACTCCCCCGTAATCGTCCAATCAAATCGCCGTCTGCTATAGAAACAGATATTTTATTGTATTCAACTACCTGTTGTGTGTTTTTTAAGATACCAATCGCTGCAAAGACAAGGATGGCTAAAGCAAAAACAGCTCCGACCGCAGCAAGCAACTGCTTACGGAATAGTTTTTTCTTGACAGATTGATACGATTCTGCTTTTTGGCGTTCCCGGTTGGCAAGAGAAGGTGTCAGCTCTATCTCATCTGAATCTCGCATTTCAGCATAAACTGCTCTACAGTCAGGACATTCAGACAAATGTTCTTCAACCGCTTTTTTACTCTCTTCGCTGCACACTTCATCAATATATAGGGGCAACAAGTCTTGTACTAATTCACAAGGATATTTCATTTGAGACCCTCCTTAATTTTTAATTTTGCACGGTGATAGGTAACTCTTGCCCAACTCTCTGTTTTGCCGAACATATCCGCAATATCTTTGAATGAAAGTTCTCCAAAAGTTCGCATCCAGAACACTTCTTTATATGGTTCGTCCAGCCGGTGAAGAATATTGTGAATTGTCAATGCTTCTTCTTTAATAAAAATACCTTGTTCAATGTCTTGAGTAGACGGTACCATTTCCAGTGGATACTCAACTTGTCGTCCACGCCGCTTTGCGTCTGTGTAAAATGTATTTTTAGCAATCTGGCATAACCATACACTCAGCTTGCATTCGCCTCGGAAAGTATCGATGTTTTTCAGTGCTTTGAAAAAAGCCTCTTGGGTGATTTCTTCTGCTTGTGCTTCATCTCCGCAGAGTGAAAGTACATAATGAAACACAATATCATAGTGTTCTGAATATATTTTTTCAAACTCTTTCACCCGAACACCTCACTTTCATATGAATATCAGGGTATTTTTAGTAATAGCAGCTTACCGCCGCTGCATACTGTTCTACCAGCCGAAAGAACATATCTTCCGCCTGTCGGTCAATGCCGGCAAGGAAGTAATAGTCTTCCCACAGTACGGACACTTTTCAACTCTGCGATGCGCCATTTTTTACCTCCTGATTTCTTCTGTAATTTAATAAATTAATTATAGCAAAATAATATTTTGTTTTCTACCAGCATTATTACTTGCAAACAATTAAAAACCACCGGCATCCCATACCAAGTCTTGCTTTTACCTCCGGAAAAAGCTATAGTATGATAAGGTACATAATTAACAGGAGGATATATAATGAAGGTTTTGGTAACGGGATTTGATCCGTTCGGCGGTGAGAAGGTCAATCCGGCCTATGAAGCTGTAAAGCTGCTGCCGGAGACCATATCAGGGGCAGATATTATTAAGCTGGAGATTCCTACTGTATTTTCTAAATGCGGACATATAGTGGAAGAGGCAGTCAAAGTATACAGTCCTGATGTAGTCATATGCGTGGGGCAGGCCGGAGGAAGGACAGGGATATCGATAGAAAAGACAGCTATCAATCTGGCAGAAGCCAGGATCCCTGATAATGAAGGGGCTCAGCCGATAGAGGAGAGTATCAGGGAAGATGGAGATACGGCTTACTTCTCTACGCTTCCTGTAAAGGCAATGGCTGAAAATATCAGGCGCCACGGCATACAGGCAGGAATATCTTATTCGGCCGGCACGTTTGTGTGCAATTATATCATGTATCAGGTCTTATACCTGGCGGATAAGAAATACAGAGGGATCAGGGCAGGATTTATCCATGTCCCGTATTCAACGGAGCAGGCGGCCCTGAAGCCCGAGGGGACGCCGGGAATGTCCCAGGAGGACATTGCGAGGGGACTGGAATATGCAATTGAAGCAGTGATTGAGGAAAAGAAATATAAGTGCTATAATATGCAGGATGGTAAGTTAAATTAAAGGTGACGAAAGGCTCCGCATGAAGCTCTGAAGATAGAAGGAGTATTCAGGGAGATTCCTGTATTTATGAAAATTAGACTTTTTCCCACTCTTAGAAACTATAAAAAGGAATATCTGCTCAGGGATATTTTTACGGGTATTATAATTGCTGCTGTCTCAATTCCCATAGCCATGGGGTATGCGGAGGTTTCGGGTCTCCCGGCAGTATATGGGCTGTATGGCTCAGTCTTTCCCATTCTGCTTTTTGCAATGCTCTCCACTTCGCCCCAGTTTATTCTGGGGGTTGATGCGGCTCCGGCAGCCATCGTGGGAGGCGCCCTGGCTACGCTGGGCATTCCTGCAGGGTCCTCACAGGCTCTTCAGTATGTTCCTATGATTGCATTATTTGCAGGACTCTGGCTTCTGCTTTTTTATTTTTTGAAGGCGGGGAAGATGGTGAATTTTATTTCAACCCCGGTCATGGGAGGATTTATCAGCGGGATCGCCCTGACTATCATTCTTATGCAGATACCAAAGATCCTGGGCAGCGGATCAGGGAGCGGCGAGCTTCTGGAGCTTTTGGGGGATATCGGAAGGGCATGCGGAAATATAAACTGGATCTCTGTACTCCTGGGCAGCGGAGCACTTATACTGATACGCCTGGCTAAGAAGTTTGCGCCAAGGTTTCCCATGGCGATCGTGATGATGGCCGTAGGGGTGGCGGCGGCAGTTCTGTTCCACGTAAATGAATACGGTGTAGTTCTGCTCTCTGCGGTAGAGCCGGGAATGCCCGGCTTGTTTATTCCGGATATAGGGAGCGTGGATCTGACCCATGCAGCCGGGAGAGGCCTTATGGTGGCTGTGGTTATAATGGCGGAGACACTTCTCTCAGAAAATAATTTTGCATTTAAGAATGGATATAAGGTTGATGACAACCGGGAGATCCTGGCCTGTGCGGCGGGCAATCTGGCAGCGGCGGCTGTGGGGTGCTGTCCTGTTAACGGCAGTATCTCCAGGACGTCTATGAGCGAACAGTATGGAGGAAAGACACAGGCAGTTTCTCTGGCAGCCGGGGTGACCATGGCGGCAGTTCTTGTCTCGGCTACAGGCTTTATCAGATTTCTTCCGGTACCTGTCCTTGCGGCTATTGTGATATCAGCACTTATGAATGTGGTGGAGGCCGGGCTGGCTAAGCGTCTCTTCAAAGTGAGCAGGAAGGAATTTTATATTTTTATAGCGGCATGTATGGGAGTTCTGTGCCTGGGGACTATATATGGAGTTATTATTGGAATCATGCTGTCATTTGTGGCTGTGATCATAAAGGCAACTAACCCTCCCAGGTCATTTTTAGGAATGATACCGGGCAGGGACGGCCTGTATGACCTGAAAAAGAATCATTATGCACATGCTGTGGAGAATACAGTGATCTACAGGTTCAGCGAGAGCCTCTTTTTTGCCAACATCAATATATTCCAGGATGACATAGAAAATAGTATAAAGGAAGATACAAAGTGCGTGATAGTAGACGCTGGTTCTGTGAACAGTATGGATATAACAGCGGCCGACCATATAGAAATGCTCTCTGAGAGTTTGAAGGAGAGAGGGATCAGGTTTTATCTGACGGAACACTCATCCAGGATAAATGAAGAGATGAGAAAGCTGGGAATAGGACATCTCATAGAAGAGGGCATGGTGAGAAGGACAGTACTGTCAGCTCTGCATGATGCAGGCATAGAGAAGCCCTTCCCCCTTGAAAATATGGAAAATAAAGAATATGAGCGAGTATGGCAGCTCAGGGCAGAGGAAGAGAATTCGCTGGAGGAATTCGCATGGGCATTTGGGGATGATACAGTTGGACAGGTTGAGAAGAGAGTACACCATATCATGGACCATATCCAGAACATGCCGGACGTGGAACGGCTGGCGGAAGAGGGCGTAGAGAGAAAAATGCCGTATTGGCACAACCTGGGAGCTATCGATGAGGATGAAATCCTGAGAAGGATTGAGCTTCATCTTGATGAACTTCCGCAGAACCTCAGTGAGCAGGAGAACAGAAAGAGAGTGCTCCAGCTGATTGAAAAGCGCCGCAGAAGGATCGTAGAAGAGCTGCAGAGAGAAAACCCTGAAGTTTTGAAAAAGCTGAAAAAGAGCCGTGAAAAGCTGGACAGGCGGCTGGAAAAACAAAATCCTGAGGCTGCCAGAAGGCTGCACGAGTGGGAAGACAGGATAAAGGGAGTGTAGGGTGCTTATGGATAAGACAGAGGGAAATACTGTTGCAAAGAGACGTTATTCCAAAAAGGTATTATCAGTCTGTGCGGTGATCATACTGATGATCGCAGGCTGTATCTGGCTGAATATGTATTATTATAATGAAGTACAGTCAAGCCTCATGCAGCAGACGTACAGCGACCTGAAAAAAGAGAATGAGAGGGCAGAATCTTATTTAAGCGGCAGGATAAAGGCCAAAATAGAATGGCTTGATATTATTGCGGCATTCTGTGATATGCCTGATGGTTCGGGAGATGAAAACTGGAGACAGATAATCGACAGATATAAAAATGAGAAATTTCAGTTTGGAATAGCTGATGCAAATGGTACCCTGTACTTTGCTGCCGGCAATACAGTTGATGTATCAGGCAAGGATTATTACCAGCGTGTAATGATGGGGGAGCGTGTCGTCTCACAGGTCCTGAAAAATGATTTCGGCAATCAGGACGGTGTGGTTATGGCAGTGCCGATCATCCGCAATGACGAGATCATAGGTGCAGTCTGTCTGGAATATACAACCCTGGAGCTTGGTGAGTATATTAATGATTCGAAGATGAGTGAGTCAGGCGCTAATCTTGTGTTTGACAAGAGCGGGGAAGTTACTGCCTCCTATCCCGGGATGGAAAGCTTCGATACTGTGTATGATATGCTGGCAAAGATGGATTATAAGGAAGAGGGAGTCCTGGAAAAGCTGAAAGAGGATGTGAAAGAGGGGCGTTCCGGGTATGCCGTGTATTATAATAACAATAAGATGCGTCTGATCTACTATGCGCCTGCTGATATAAAGGACTGGACCATATTGTCACTGGTGGTTACAGACAGTTATGAGACAACGATTGATGAAATACGTTTTCTCTCAGCGGCATCTCTGATAGGGACGATCATTATGCTGGCTGTAATAGCTGTACTGACTGTTTATGTGGTCGGGCAGCGCAGAAAGGAGATGCAGGTGGTGAGCACGGACGCCCTCACAGGTGTCCTGACAAGGGAGGCAGCCAGAAAGCTTGTTGAGCAGAAGCTGCGCAAAGGGTATGAGAAAGGGAACTATGCCTGTATCTTTATGGATATTGATGATTTCAAGAAGATCAACGACACATATGGTCATGACAGAGGAGACAGGGTGCTGATAGAGGCAGGAGAGATCCTGAAGCGCTGCATAAAGCGCAACGATATTGTGTGCAGATATGGGGGCGATGAGTTCTGCGTATGGGTGAACAGTGCCAGGACGCAGGAGGAGATAGAGGCTCTCGCCGAAGATATACTGGCAGCTTTCCGCGGGACAAAGCTTATCCATGTGTGCTTGGGAATAGCTCTGCGGGGGATGGGAGAGAAGAACTACGACCTGATAGTAAAGCGTGCGGATGAAGCACTCTACTGCGCAAAGAGACAGGGAAAAAACAGATATTGTATAAAGAAGTGACTATTTGGCAGGTCTGTGCATTTACTGCACAGACCGCAGGTAAATGATCCAAGAGTATAAAAATAGAAAAGAGGTAGTGATATGCTGGAGACAGGGAACAAGGCCCCGGAATTTACATTGCAGGACCAGGAGGGCCGTGAGGTATCCTTAAAGGATTTCAGAGGCAAAAAAGTGGTGCTGTATTTTTACAGCAAGGACAATACAGCAGGATGTACAAAACAGGCCTGCGCATTTGCAGAACATTATCCTGATTTTACGGAGAAGAATGCTGTAGTGATCGGGATAAGCAAGGATACAGTGGCATCCCACAAGAAATTTGCAGAGAAATACGGACTTCCGTTTATACTCCTGTCCGATACGCAGCTGGAGGCTGTACAGGCCTATGATGTGTGGAAGGAGAAGAATATGTATGGTAAAAAGGTAATGGGTGTGGTGAGGACCACATATCTGATTGATGAAAATGGAATGATCGAGAAAGCATTCACGAAGGTGAAGCCGGCTGAGAACGCGGGCCAGATGCTTGAAAGTATGGCCGGGGCATAATGCCGCCGGCCTGTTCTGAACAAAGGGATCAATGCTCAAAGCCATGTACCCAGTCAGCCTTCAGGAAATAGATCAGAAAGACAATGGAACTTAAGGTCCATGTCAATGGGTATGCCCAGAAGATGACGTTGATTACAGGTATGAAGTGTACGATGACTGTTATGTATGTAACGCGGATCACACACCAGCAGCACAGCATGACAAGCATGGGAACCGTGGATTTTCCGGCCCCGCGCAGTATGCCTGCGATGCAGTGGGAAAAGGCCAGCAGGAAGTAAAACAGGGTGACTGTACGGGCCTGGGCTGTTCCAAAGGCCACCACCTGTGGGTCATTATTAAATGCGGCGATCAGGGCAGGGGCAAATACATTGATGATAATGCCCACCAGCTCTGCCATGATGATTGAACAGAGGATACCGAAGCGGGCCCCTTTTTTCGCCCTTTCATACTGTTTCGCTCCCAGGTTCTGGCTGACAAAGGTAGTCAGGGACAGAGCAAAGCAGGTGATCGGCAGAAATCCGAATCCCTCTATTTTAGAGTAGGCTCCGCAGCCGGCCACGGCCATTTTGCCAAAGCTGTTGATATTTGACTGGACAACCACATTTGCAAACGCAATGATAGAGTTCTGTATGCCTGCCGGAAGACCATTTGAGATGATCTGGCGGAGCAGCGGGATATGGAAACGTATCTTTTTAATAGATACCCTGTAGTCTTCAGGTGCCCTGAGCAGATGCCTGAAACAGAGGAGAGCGCTCACAAACTGGGATATGATGGTAGCCAGGGCGGCAGCACCTACACCAAAGCGGAATACTGCTACAAGTAAAAGGTCCAGTACCACGTTGACTGCGGATGATATGATCAGATACATGAGCGGCCTTCTGCTGTCACCCACAGACTGGAGTATCCCCACGAATATATTGTAAAGGACAAAGGCGATGGAGCCGCAGAAATATATCCTGAAATAGACGACAGAATTAGGAAGAACATCCTCCGGTGTTCCCATCCACACAAGTATGATGGGAGCCATGACAACACCTATGACAGTAAGAAGGATACCGGCTGTGATACCAAAAGCAATAGTGGTATGCAAAGCCTTCTGCACGCGGTCAATATCTCTGGCGCCATAATACCGGGCGATGACTACGCCGGCGCCCATGGCGATCCCGTTAAAAAAACCTACCATGAGGAAGATAAGATTTCCCGAGGAACTGACGGCTGCCAGGGCATTGCTGCCAAGGAAGTTTCCTACTATCAGCGAATCGGCTGTATTGTAGAGCTGCTGAAAAAGGTTGCCGAGAAACAGCGGTATGGCAAAGGCTATGATCTTTTTCCATATACTTCCCTCTGTCATTAAGGTCTTGCTCTGTGTGTTACTCATGATGTGATCTCTCCCATTAAATAATTTTCTGAGGGGATTCTGCTTAAATCATAAACAGCATCTTCCCTGATACATTCTACTACAGCTGGAAAATAAATGAAAGAGGCATTAAGTATATAAAAAATAGAAAGAGGAGAGCAGGTGTAAAATGTACATAGCAGATTTACATATCCATTCCAGTTATTCCAGGGCCACCAGCAGGGAATGCACACCGGAACATCTTGATCTGTGGGCCAGGAGAAAGGGAATAAATATCCTGGGTACGGGTGATTTTACGCATCCGGCCTGGAGAGAAGAACTAAATGAAAAGCTGGAGGAGGCGGAGGAAGGCCTTTACACATTAAAAAAAGAATACAGAATAGAAGATAATTTGGCAGGCAGCTGTATGCAGCCCAGGTTTGTAATTTCAGGAGAAATAAGTTCGATTTACAAAAAGAACGGAAAAGTCCGCAAGGTGCACAGTCTGATACTGCTGCCGGGCCTTGAGGATGCCCAGAAGCTGTCAAAAAAGCTGGAGACCATCGGGAATATCCACTCGGACGGCCGCCCCATACTGGGGCTGGACTGCCGGGATCTTCTGGAAATCACGCTTGAGCTGTGCCCCAGGGTAATCTTTATACCGGCCCACATCTGGACTCCTCATTTTTCCCTCTTTGGCGCTTTCTCGGGTTTTGATACTGTGGAAGAGTGTTTTGAGGATCTGACGCCTTATATACATGCCATGGAGACAGGGCTGTCCTCAGACCCTGCCATGAACTGGAGGCTGTCTGCACTTGATGGATATAATCTTGTGTCCAATTCAGATGCCCATTCTCCCGCAAAGCTGGGAAGAGAGGCAAATCTGCTGGATATCCCGCTGTCTTATGAGGGATTGTACAGGGCAGTCCAGGAAGGAATGGGGCTTGCCGGGACTATTGAATTTTTTCCTGAGGAGGGTAAATACCATTTTGACGGGCACAGGAAATGCCATCTGTGCCTGAGCCCGCAGGAGGCAGAAGCATATGGGGGAATATGCCCCGTGTGCGGCAGGAAGATTACAATCGGCGTCTCACACCGGATCGATGCGCTCTCGGACAGGGCAGAAGGTTTTGTGCCTGACGGCGCCAGGCCCTATGAGAGCATAGTGCCGCTGCCGGAGGTGATAGCGGCATCTACAGGGCGTCCGTCTGCCAGTGTAAAGGTCACACAGCAGTATATGGAGATACTCCGCAAGCTGGGGCCGGAGTTTTATATATTGCGGGAAGCTCCGATAGAGGATATCCGCCATGCATCAGGATATCTTGTATCTGAGGGTGTGCGAAGACTGAGGGAGGGGAAGGTTCTGCTGTCTCCCGGTTTTGACGGCGAGTATGGGAAAGTCAGGCTTTTTAAGCAGACTGAGATCGATGGGCTGGAGGGACAGCTCTCTCTTTTCCCGGATATGCAGCAGGAGGCGGCTGCGTCAGAAGAAAAGATCCCTGACAATATATGTAAAAGAGAACAGGAGGAAGAAGAACGCAGGCTGCGGCGGACAGAGAAAGCAGCGGAGCCGGAGGTACAGGAGATTTCCCAGACAGCAGGAGCCAGAGTGGAATGCGGCCTTCTGGATCCCCTGAATGAGGAGCAGAGGACGGCAGTTGTGACTGCTGCCAGCGCTGTTGCTGTAATTGCAGGTCCGGGGACTGGAAAGACAAAGACATTGATCACAAGACTGCTCTACCTGCTGAAGGAGAGGGGAGTAAGCCCTTCAGAAATAACAGCAGTGACATTTACAAAAAAGGCCTCCCAGGAAATGAAGGACAGGCTGAATGAGGCCATGGGCAGCAAGAGGGCGTCAAGGGCGATGAATATCGGTACTTTCCACTCTATATGCAGCGAATTCCTGAAAAACCAGGGGCTGGATTTTAAGCTGGCAGATGAGATGGAGGCTCTGGAACTGGCTGAGGAGGCCATAAAGGAATGCGGGCTGAAGCTCACTCCGAAGAAATTTCTGGGGCTTGTATCATTAAAAAAGATGGAATATAATCCGCAGGCAGAGGCAGATATAGATGCCGCATTTAATTGCTACCAAAGGAAGCTGAGGGAGCAGAATATCCTGGATTTTGATGACCTGCTCACAGAGACGATAAGGATAATGAAGGAAAATGCAAAAGACAAGAAAAAGCACAGGGGATTTTCATACCTGCTTGTAGACGAATTTCAGGACGTGAATCCTATCCAGTATGAGCTGATAAGGGAATGGAACAGGGGAGGCAGAGAGCTTTTTGTGATTGGAGATCCTGACCAGTCTATCTATGGGTTCAGGGGATCAGATTCTAAATGTTTTGAAAGGCTGTCGGAGGATTATGAAAATTTAGTGTCGGTCAGTCTCAGGAAAAATTACCGTTCTGCTCCGCCGATCATACACAGCGCCTTGGCTGTCATTTCTGTAAATCCAGGCAAAGAGAGAGTATTGGAGCCATTCTGTACCGGGGGAGATCCTGTCAGGATCATTAAAGCCAAAAGTGACCTCTCAGAAGCTATTTTTGCTGCAAAGGAAATCAACAGGCTGATAGGCGGTATTGATATGCTGGATACCCAGAGCCATATGGAAAAGGAGAACAGGCGGGATGGAAAGGTAAGAAGCTTTTCAGACATTGCGCTGCTCTACAGGACACATCATCAGGCAGAACTGCTGGAAAAATGTCTTCAGAGAGAGGGGATACCCTATGTAGTCGCGGGAAGGGATGATTTCCTGAGTGAGAAGACAGTCAGGGGGACTGTGAGCTTCTTCAGGTCGATCGCAGATAAGGGAGACATACTGGCAAAGAAAACAGCCCTCAAACTGATGTGGGGACTGGGGGAAAATGAGATATCTGACAGTATATACAGCACTATGGAAGAAAAATACAGTCTGCAGCTGAAGAAAGGTAAGCCTCAGAAGATCCTGGAAGCCTGGATGGAAGATATGGATCTTTCAGAGGATAAGGCCCTTGGCAAGCTGGCCGGCATGTCTGTGTTCTATAAGAATATGGGAGAATTTCTGGAGGATCTGTCCTTTGCCCAGGAGGGAGATCTGAAGCGCTGCCAGGGAAGGCATTACGACTCTGATGCTGTGACACTCATGACTCTCCACGGCTCCAAGGGGCTGGAATTTCCCGCCGTTCTGCTGTGCGGCGTCAAGAAGGGCACGATTCCGCTGGAAAACGAAAAACATCCTGCGGACATGGAGGAAGAGCGCAGGTTGTTTTACGTGGGCATGACAAGGGCGAAGGAAGAGCTGATCCTGCTCACGCAGGAAGGGACTTCTGTATTTCTTGCTGATATTCCAGAGGAGTATGCAGTCAGAGAAGATGCAGAACAGCAGAAGGTAAAATCTGATATGGGACAGCTGAGCCTGTTTGATCTGTTCGAACCTGGATTATGAAATATAGAGGATTTTCATTCCCTTCAGCTTTTCATGGATGGCGTTTGTGAACCATTCTTCAGCCTCCCTGCGGACTTCAGGCCGGTAACAGTATTTCCCCATGCCCCGGCCTGTCATTTTTGAGGCATCGTACAGGTCGGCTGCGGCGGGAAACGCTTCTTCATTTATTTTGCGGTGAACGAAGCTGTAAGTCATGAGGATGAGCTCCAGAAAGGAATTTTCCCTTGATTTTGCTGACAGTTCGTCAGAGAGCTGATCCAGAAGTGTGCTGTAAAGTTCCTGGTAATTGTCTGTCAGGATGATAGGAGCGATCAGAATACCAGTGCGGTAGCCTGCGTCAGCCATCAGGTTAAGGGCGTGGATCCGTCTTTTTAAGCTGGCAGTGCCAAACTCAGCGCTTGATATAATGGGCTGGGGATTGACGCTCATCCTGAAGATAACGCGGCCTTTGTGCTCCAGCGGCAGCAGAGGCCCGACCATATCAAATTTTGTGGGGAAGGTCAGAAGGCCCTTCTGGGTACGGGCAAAGTTTGTTATGGTCCACTCCAGATTTCCGGTAATGGTATTTTCAAGTACCAGGTCACTGTTGCTGCCGATCTCAAAGGTCAGATCCTTGTGGGAGCGACCGGCGGTTCTGATAATTTTATCCAGCATCTCTTCACGGTTCACAAAGAGCCTCAGATAAGAGCATTTATTGTAATTGCAAACCAGGTAGCAGTACAGGCACATGGCTGTGCAGCCTGAAGAAGTGTAAGGGACCAGAAAGTCAGAGACCTTCTGGTTCGGTACATAGCGGTGGGTCTTCCTTGTGCCGATGATGAGGTGCTGCTTCATAGCTGGAAATGAGGAATTGGGGTTAGAACGTAGTTCCTCGATATTGTTATGGCTCTGGATGGGAATCCAGGGCTTTTCTTTATATTTTTCTTTCAGCTGCTGTCCCAGCGTGTAGTCCAGAATGCCGGGTTCATAATAGATTTTGTCAGGAAACATAAGACCTCCCAGGGAAACGTATCAGTAATATTTATAGTGTGCCCCGGAAAAGGCTGCTTATACTTATCACTCCTTTTAGATAAATCAAAGAGATGCTTGACATTAGTTCTAAATAATATATAATATATTTATATAAATGAGTTATATAAATATATTATATAAAATAACACTATATAAAGCGCACGGCCCTGAGAAAGGAAAACAGATATGCCAAAACAGAGAATCACAAAGGATATGGTCATAGAAGCTGCATTTGAACTTGCACGGGAAGGCGGCGGGGATCAGGTTATAGTAAAAAATATCGCCGGAAAGCTCGGCTGCTCTGTCCAGCCAATTTACAGCTACTGTTCTAATATGGAAACATTGAAGCAGGAGGTAGCGGAGAGAACAGGCAGGTTTTTTAAAGAGTATGTGGCGGAACATATGCAACCGTCAGATTATTTTAAGAGCATTGGACGTTCATATGTCAGCCTTGCCCGGGAGGAGCCCAATTTATTTAAGATGTACTTTATGAGAAGGAGAGAGGGAGCTGGCTCGCTGGAAGAGATATACAGGCAGGAGAGCAGCCCCCAGGTGGCAGAATTTCTGGCAGAGGAGCATCATATCAGTCTGGAAGCGGCCCGCCGCCTGCATTACCATATGATTACCTACACCATGGGTGTATCTTTTATTCTGGCTTCAGCAGGTCCGGAAATATCAGCAGGTCAGGTCATGGAGCAGATGGAGGAGGCGTATGAAGCGCTTGCGGCACGTATAAAAGGAGAGGCGAAAGAGACTGCGGAGTGACGAATACAGGCGGCTGTGCTGGCTGGAGTCAGTGCAGTGGAGTGGAAAATCAGGAGGGATAAAGAAATGAAAAAAGGAATAGTTATTTACAACAGCAAGACAGGTTTCACTGAGAGGTATGCCAAATGGATATGTGAGGAGCTGGGATATCAGATGATTCCCTATAAGGAGCGTGACAAGGCAGATCTGTCACAGTATGAGTGTGTTATTTTCGGGGGCTGGGCCCATGCAGGGAGTATTAAAGGGTTTAAGTGGTTTAAGGAGAAGCTGCCCGCGCTTGAGGGAAAACGCATTATTGTGTATGCCACAGGGGCTACCCCGCCTGATTCGCCTGAGGTTGAGAAAGCTATAGAAATGAATTTAAAGGATCTGACAGGGGCACAGAGGGAGAGGATAAGGGTCTTCTATTTCCATGGCGGACTTTCCTACGAGAAGATGGGGACTGTGGACAGAGTGCTGATGAGTCTGTTCAGGAAGATGCTGAAAAAGTCTGGGGGTGAGAGTGAGGCATACCGCATGGTATCGCATTCATTTGACTGCAGTTCAAAGGAGCAGACTGAACCTCTTCTTGAGTATGCCAGGGCGCTGTGAAAGGGGCGCCGGTGGGCACCCCTCTGATGAGGATTAAATATCTGTTATCCTGAAACCAGGAATATCGTATAAAGGGTGCTTTTCATAACACTGATACCCTTTTCTGTCAAGGAACCTGCAGACGGCTTCTTTTATCTGCCGTGACATATCCATATTCAGCATGGCGCCCAGCTTTGCGGAGGCCCTTGAAGGATAACCGATATGTCCTTCATCCCTGATGAGGGCGGCGGTCCTGACGGGATCCATCATATCTCTGCCGCTGAGGGAAATATCCGGCCTTGTATGATAGTCAGGGCTTACATATTCGGGTGCAATTTCCAGCATACATGAAGTCTCAATCCAGCCGGCGTGAAAGTCATTTGGATATTTCCGGGTATTCTCAGTAAGTTCTTCCGGCTGTTCGGAGACAATACCTTTTTGGTTGGCATTAAATATGGAGCCCATAGGGGCAAAGGCTGTTATGCCATTTTCTGTATTTATTTTTTCACAAGCCTGTTCTATGGCAATTGAGTGAAGAGGGTCAGCATGTCCTGAAATCACGATGATGTGTTTAACACCCCAATTTGCAACAGCCTTTACAGTTTCGTATATAACATCAAATATCAACTTTCTGCTTACATGGATATTGCCGGGAAACATGCCCATATCAGCGAACCCCAGAGGAATTACGGGAAGCGTCCCGTAGCAGTAATCCGGGTGTTCATTTTCCAGAAATCTGATGGCGCCGTCTATCCAGTATCTTGTCTCATAAAAATCTACTCCTGTGGGCAGATGCCTGCCATGTTCCTCAACAGGCGCTATACCCAGAAAGACAACAAGTTTTCCGGGAGCCTGCCGGGATATTTCTTCCCAGTTCAGTGTAAGTAAATCACAGATCATTTTTATATGCCTCCTTTGATTTTATTAAGTTATTCATCTTCCCAATTTTACAGCAGGATGTTATGATTGAATAATAAATTAAAATAAATACTCTATATATAGAGTAGTATATATACATAGCAATGTCAAGGAGGTATTTTATGTTTTCAAAGACAATGACAATACTTGTTGGAATCATAGAACAGCAGCCGGTGAATGCTTATGAGCTGAATAAATGGCTGACAACAATGAATGTCCGGGAGTGGTATAATATTGCCAGTTCGACCGTATATGCAACGCTCAAAGCGGCTGAAAAAAAGGGATATATTACCGGAAGCATTGAAAAATCCGGTAATATGCCGGATAAAACAGTCTACACAGTAACTGACAGGGGAAGGCAGGAGTTTATGGACACAATTACTGGCTATCTCTCAGATTTTGATTATGATATAACACCCTTTCATATAGGTATGTTTTTTATCAATGCCCTGGATAAACAGATGGCGGTTGACTTGTTAGGAGCACGTGTCAGACTGCTTCAAAAGTACAGCCTGGAAATAGAAAAACAGACCGGTAAGATGGAAGGAGGGCAAGTTCCTCAAATCTATGTGCTGAATACCAGGCAGAGCCTCTATATTGTACAGGCTCAGTTAAAAGGGGCGGAGGAGATTTTGGAAGAATTATCATATGAATTACAGAACGTTGCTGAATAGTAATACTCAGATGTGAGATCAGCCAAAAGGAAAGCATCTGCTTGAGGGCAGAATCAAAATACAGGAGGAAAAGAGACATGGAAAAAATTACAGAATATCTGGACTTTATCAGAGAGACGGAAAACCTGAAATCAACTCTGAGAACAGCGTGGACTGCCCGGGGCAGGCAGGAGAGCACAGCTGAGCATTCCTGGCGTCTGGCGCTTTTAGCAGGTGTATTTCTGGAGGAATATCCCTGCCTTGATGCGGTCAGAGTGTACCAGCTGTGTCTTGTGCATGACTTAGGAGAGATATACGACGGAGATATATCAGCTGCGCTCAGGCCTGATGAGGAGCTGAAGCATAAGAAGGAAAAGCAGTCTGTGGAAAAGGTGTTTTCACTTCTGCCGGGCAGTTCTGGGAAGAAGTGGCTCGATATCTGGCGGGAATATGACGAAAATCTGACGCCGGAAGCTCACCTTGTGAAGGCTCTGGACAAGGCCGAAACCATCATCCAGCATAATCAGGGAAGGAATCCGGAAGATTTTGACTATGAATTCAATCTGGAATATGGCAGGAAGTATTTTGAGGCAGATGAACTGCTCAGAGAACTTCGCAGAGAGCTGGATGCAGAGACCCGGCGTCATATCCCGCCGGAGAGCACAGAATAGACGGTACTGTCATGGGCAGGACCTTAAATGTGAATAAGCCTTTGGTGATACACCATAATACTTTTTAAAGCATTTGCTGAAATAACCGGAATCCTTGTAGCCCGTAAGGGATGCAATATAAGTAATATTTGTCTCTCCGTCTTCTAATAACTGCCTGGCATGCTCCATCCTTGTCGTAAGGATGAAGTTCGTTATAGTACATTTCATGTATTTATTGAATAGCTTGCGTATATAGCTGGAATCTAGAATAACATAGGCGGCGATATCCTCCACTGAGAGTGTATCCTCCATATAGTGTCCGGCCACATATTCCTGCACTTTCCGGATCACATCTAAGGAGCGGGTGGATTTTATGCTGGAGTATCTGGCGAGGACCTTCTCAAACAGAGAATATAAAAAGCGGCAGCTCTCACGGATGTCCGAACCGGCAAAGCAGGACTGGTAGCGGACAAAATCCTGGTCCAGTATATCCATAACATTTCCGTCCTTCTCCATGACAAAAGCAAGGCACAGGGAAAATATGGAGGTAAAAATAGTCTGAACGGTATCAGAATCGTAGTGTTTTGTCAGTATCTCCTTCTCAAGTCCTTCTAAGATTTCTGAGAGCTCAGAAAGGTTGTTTTGGCGCAGCGCAAACATGACCTGGTTGTGGAGTTCCAGATTGTAGAAACCTTTCGAGAACTGCAGATCTGTGTCTTTATGATAGAAAAGATTTCCTTCCTCTTTTGTGCTTCTGGCCTGCAGGGCGAGGAGCGCTTTTTTAAATGATACGGGAATAGAATCAATACCCTTTTCCAGCTCACCTATGCCTATGGACAGTGTGACAGAAAACCAGGAGCGGATCAGGTCCGCAGCCTTTTGCAGCCTGCTGTAGGGGTAGGTGGCAGCAGACGCATAGTCCTTAAAGTTAAAAAGGACTACGATCCTGTCACAGGGAATGTTAAATATAAATAATTTTCCCGGTACAGACAGCGTCTCCTCCAGGCAGTTCTGTATGGAAAACTTCCAGAGGGGAAGGTTTTCATGGCTGGATTCAATTACGCCCAGATAGCCGATTTCCACCACGGCGGCCATGAAATACTCAGAGATATTCCAGGGGGAGTCAGGGAAAAGTGATGGGGATGTAATGCCGGGACTCTGTTCGCAGAAGCCCAGCAGGGAATTAAAATATTGTTCCATCATCAGCTGGTTTGCCTGCCGTTCAGCCTTTTGGCGTGAGCGGAGCAGGGCGGTTTTCTGCTTCAGCTGCTTTAAGAGCTTTGTCAGGTCCTCAGGGGAAAAAGGTTTGAGCAGGTAATCTTCAATTTTCAGCTGGATGGCTTTCTGTGTATAAGTGAAGTCTGAGTAACCTGTAATAAATACGATCAGCGTATCAGGTGATTCACTTCGTATGCGGGATGCCACACTGATGCCGTCCGCATAAGGCATATTTATATCTAAGAAAGCAATATCGACCCGGAAGGAGGTGAGGGAATTTAATGCCTCCTCACCATTCTGAGCCACGCAGCAGATAGAAAAACCCAGCTCGTTCCAGTCAACCGCAGTCAGCATATAGTTTCTGAAAAGTATCTCATCATCAGCAATCAATACGTTAATCATAGTATTTCTCCTTCTATTAAAGAGTCTCTGTAAGAGGACTGGCAGGGATCATGATCAGGACAGTTGTGCCCAGTCCCGGTTTCGTGAATACACGGAATCTGCAGCTTGTGTTGTAATACAGGATCAGACGTTTTTTTACACTCTGCATTCCAAAATGGTGTTCTTGCTCCTCTGTTTCGAAGAGCTCTTTTAAGTATTCCTCTGTCATGCCGTTGCCGTTGTCAGACACGGCCAGCAGTATCTTACCGCACAGGAAACGGCCTATGATGCGGATGCAGCCGCCGTGACGGCTCTCCTTTAAGCCGTGGTAGAGAGCATTTTCCACCAGGGGCTGAAGAGTCATTTTAGGAACCTTGCATGAGGCGGTCATGGGATCCAGAACGATATCATAATTCAGGATATCCTGATAGCGGTATTTCTGGATAGCCAGATAATTTTTTACAATATCAAATTCATCCTGCAGGGAAATGACTTCCTGCCCGTTGCTCAGAGAATTCCTGTAGTAATTGGCCAGGTATCTTGTGACTGTGGCGGCATTTTCTGTATCCTTCTGATAACACATTACATATATCACATCCAGGACATTATAGAAGAAATGGGGATTTATCTGCGACTGGATCAGTGACAGTTCATATTTTCTTTTCTGCTTCTGCTCCTCCTTCATACATTCTGTCAATTTATCAATTTCTGAGACCATGGCATTAAAGCTGTCTGAGATCCTGCCTATTTCATCCTGGCGAGCCAAAGTAGAACGTGTTTTAAGATCGCCGTGTTCCACATTCTGTATTTTCGTATTTAAATATCCCAGAGGCTTTGTTATCATATGTGTAAAGAGCGCAATAAACATGAAAACAGTAAGACATGTCAGGATTCCCACACACAGCAGCAGAAGGCTGTTGTAGGAGATATTTGCTGTCAGTTCAGACATGGGGATCTGATTAACAAGGGTGAACCCCAGGCTGTCAATGGGATGCCAGGACAGGAAATATTCCATACCGCCTATTGTAAGCGATGTGTTTCCAGTAATGGAAGGGGAAACAGCTGTCGTTAATTCATCAGGACATTGTTTTAGCACTTCCGCCTTGTCAGTGGAAGACACGATCTGGTAAGCACCGTCTATCAGGTAATAGTGCTGGGAGGAGTTCGTAAAAAGGGCAGATACAGAAGATTCCTTCATGGTGAGAAGCAGGTGCCCCAGCGTTATCCCGGAATCAATATGTAATACCTTTTTATAGAATGTGAGCACCGGTTCGTCTGAAATACCCAGGCAGGGGCGCCATTCCAGGGGGAGAAAAATATTTTCAGGCGGCATGGGGCTGGTGAGGCTGTCCAGAATGGAGTCCCGGATGAGGGAGGGGTCTATAGTCCCTGATGAACCTGCAGCAATAGGCTGTCCGTCTTCAGGATAATAGATGATGGATGTGAGGAACGGAAAAAGGTGCAGGTTATAATTAAGAGAATAAGTGATGCTTCTTTGCAGTGATGCGCCTGATGTTTTTTTAGACAGGATCTGGTTTATTTCTTTAATCAATTCATTTGCACAAAGGGTTGTATTCTGATACATATTTTCCAGCTGCTTATTGATGAGAAAGCATTCATTATCCACATGCTGCTGGGCTGTTTTGATCTCCTGGCGGTTCAGCAGTCTGTTTGAAAACAGCAGCAGGAAGATATTCTGGGCAAAAATGCAGAACAGTATGATGAGTACAAGCTTTTTCTTCAGAGACAGTTCAAAAAAACGTGAGACAATCTTATTCCCGGTATTTTCCATAATTTTCACCTGCTTATAATGATATCTTCTTAGTGTCTATGTGCTTATTATAACATAGGAGGAGAAAGATAAAAGAGAATTGGCCAACCTGCCTGAATTTTACAAAAAGTCCTGATTTGTACAAATGGAAGGAATTGGATGGGAAAACAGTCTTGAATCTTTCTATTTCCGGCCCTCAGAAGCCTGGAAGATATAAAGAGGATATGGAATAATAAAGATATCAGAAAACATAAGGAGGAACGGTAATGAAGAAGAAAATGTTGAGCGTAATAATGGCCGGAGCGATGGCAGTGTCTATGCTGGCAGGCTGCAGTGCAGGAAGCGGAATACAGGATGGTGATAAGAAAATTCAGGATGAAGAAGAACAGGCCAGGATAGTGGAGACGAAGCAGGAAAGAACAAAGCAGGGAGAGGCAAAAAGAACACTGAAGATTTTTTCTCACTATGGCGAGGAAGAGAAGCCGGCAATAGACTATGCTGTAAGCAAAGTAAAAGAGAAGTACCCGAATCTGGAATTTGAAATCGAAGCACACCCCCAGGATGATGGACAGACATTAAAGACACGGGCGGCAACAGGTGATCTTCCTGATATTATGCATGTGAATGCAGGTGATGTGGCAGCTCTCTCTACCAGCGGCAGTCTTCTTGTTCTGGATGAATATGTGAAGTCAACAGGTTATGAGGACATTCTTCTGGATTCAGCTAAAGATACGCCTTATTATACGGACGGGAAAGCATATATTTTCCCGGATGGAGGGGCACAGGCACTGCTCCTGTATTATAATAAAAGAGTCTTCGAAGAGAACGGCATAAAGATTCCTGAAAATTACGAGGAACTGAAAGAGGCTTCAGAGAAGCTGATAGAAAAAGATATCATTCCCTGTTCAATCTTTGCAAAGGAAGGTTTTGTCATCGGCGGATTTTTTGATATGTTTGCCATGAAATATAATACAGGCGGCCTGAAGGCACTTTCAGAGGGAAAAGCCCATGCGTCTGATGAAGGATACACAAAGGCAATTACAAAAATGATAGACCTGGTTGACTTAGGGTTCTTTGAGGCAGGAGCCACATCTACTGATTATGAGACAGCCCAAAGCCTGTTTACTACAGGCCAGGCAGCAATGTTTATAAATGGAGACTGGGATATCAGCTCACTGACAGAAAAGCTGGGAGACGACCTGGGATATTTTGAGTCCTATCCTATGGCAGATGCGGGAAAAGAAAATGAGCAGAATCCATATGCGTTTGCAGGCGGCTTTTCCTATGAGGGTGTAGCTGTGTCAGCAACAACAGAAGATCCGGATCTTGTAGCAGATGTAGCTGCCATCTTTGCTGAGGAATCTATCATAGGAGGCTATATTTACCAGGCAAAGATACCGAAGATCATCTCTATTGATCCTGATATCAAACCAGAGATAGAGATCCCTGAACTTTCCATAAAAGAAGGGGAGGAGATATCAAAGATGACCTTCGATACTACATGGACACATGCGCTGCCAAACGTAGAATTTTCAACACCGTTTGTGGAAACGCTTCAGGAGATGCTGACAGGCATGGATGCACAGGAAGTGATCGACACGATCGATGATCTGGTGGATTCTGCAAACTGACAAAAACAGAGGGCCGCTGCGCGCGCGGAACAAAAGCTGCGCTATCCAAGTTACAGACTCGCGGGGGTGCGCATTGCGCACCTTCGTTCTTATAAGGAGAAATATATGAATAAAATGCTGGCTGATAAAAAGACGATTTTTATTTTTACAATGCCCTGTCTGCTGTTCTTCGGACTGATTGCCTTTTATCCGGTACTGCAGACCGGAATAAAAAGTTTCTATGACTGGGACGGGCTGACTGGCGGGACCTTTGTCGGAATAGATAATTACATAAAGCTGTTTCAGGACAAATTATTTGCCAGGTCTTTTAAGAATGGCCTTCTGGTGGCAGGGGTGCTGGTGCTGCTTCAGGTCATTGTGGGATTGTTTCTGACCCTGCTGCTTTTAGACAAACGCATAAAATGCAAAAAATTTATTAAAACCAGCTTCTTTATACCGGTAGTTTTATCAGTGACGGCAGTATGCCAGCTGTGGTCTTCCATACTGAATCCGGAGATCGGCCTGATCAACCGTGTCCTGGAAATGCTGGGATCTTCCTATCAGCAGGATTGGCTGTCTGATAAATCTATAGCGATCTTTGTCATTGCATTTGTGAATGCCTGGCAGTATATGGGATATGAGTTTGTCATCATGTATTCTTCTGCAAACGCTATACCCAGTGAATATATTGAGGCCAGCAGCATAGACGGGGCATCCAGATGGCAGACAAATTTCAGGATCATCATTCCTATGATGAAGGATACGCTGCGCACATGCCTTATCTTTGCTGTGACAGGCGGGTTTAATATATATGCGCAGATGCAGCTGCTTACCCAGGGAGGGCCGGGGACAGCTACTTACAGTCTGACATATATGACCTTCAGGAGTGCGTTTAAATTAAGAAAATACGGCTACGGATGTACGGTGGCAGTTGTCCTGATCCTTCAGTGCCTGTGTGCATTGATGCTGATAAATACACTGCTTTCCAATAAAGAGGAGGAGGGGAAAAGAAGATGGAGAAAAAGAAGCGTTCAATGAACAGAGTGAATCTTCCGGCAACGGTAATCCTGGTGGCATTTGCCCTGCTGAGTCTTTACCCTATTATCTATCTGGGATTTTATTCTCTGAAAACAAATGATGAGATCTTTTATTCAAATCCCTTTGGGCTGCCGCTCCATCCCCAGTGGATCAATTATGTGAAGGCAGTAACGACCTTTGATGTGCTGACTTATTTCAAAAACAGTGTCCTGACCACAGCGGCTTCCCTTGCAGGAATCTTTGTTCTCGTGCTGCCTTTCTCATACGCTGTAGCCAGGATGCGCTGGAAACTTAAAGGACTGGCTTCTATGTTTATTTCCATAGGGCTTTTTATACCGCTTCAGGTCAGCCTGATTCCCCTGTCAGTGCTGATCAAGGATCTGGGAATGGCTGATACCTACGGGGCGCTGATCCTGCCGTACATTGCATTTAATCTGGCATTTCCCTTTATGATCCTGTCTGTATCCTTTAGGGCGCTTCCCACTGAGCTGGAGGAAGCGGCATTCATCGACGGAGCCAGCGTGTACAGGACCTTCCTTTCCATTATGGTTCCCCTGGTAAAGCCTGCCATATCCTCTGCCATGCTGTTTTCAGCCCTGGGCATATGGAACGAATATATTTTACCCACTGTACTGATATCCAGCAATAAGCTGAAGACACTTCCGGCGGGACTGGCATCCTTTGTGGGACAGCACAGTACTAACTGGGGAGCAATGGGGGCTGCCATGATGCTGGCGAGCATTCCTACGATTATTTTATATTTGTGTTTTAGCGAAAAAATTGAAAATTCACTGACGATAGGAGGGGCTGTAAAAGGATGAGTAAAGAGCTGGAAAAAGAAATGCATCAATTATACTATCAGGTGCCGGGCACCTGGTTTGGGGACTGTATGCCCTTTGCATATGACGGAAAGTTTTATCTGTTCCACCAGAGGGATAACCGCAATCCTGTTCCCTTTGGGGAGCCGTTTGGATGGAGCCTCAGCGTGACGGAGGATTTTGTACATTATGAGGACTATGGGACTGTGATCCCGGGAGGTACGGATGAGGAACAGGACCAGTTCATTTTTGCTGGATGTGTATTTGAGGCAGAAGGCAGGTTCCACAGTTTTTATACAGGCTACAACAGAGAATACGAGAAACAGGGGAAAAAGCCCCAGGTCCTGATGCATGCCATGAGCGATGACCTGATACACTGGGAGAAATGCAAAGGCAGTCTCACCTTTACGCCTCAGGCCGGCTATGATCCTGGTGACTGGCGGGATCCTTTCGTACTCTGGGACAAGGAGAGACAGGAATACCTTCTGATCCTGGGGACTCGTAAAATGTCTCCTAAGACGGCACAGACAGGCTGCACAGTTTATTTTACGTCAAAAGACCTGAAGGAGTGGAGTTTTAAAGGTGATTTTTATGCTCCGGGCATATATACCATGCATGAAATGCCGGATTTGTTCAGGATGGGAGATTGGTGGTACCATATTTTCTCTGAATACAGTGACCGTGACAAGATGGTCTACAGGATGGCAAAAAGCCTGCATGGCCCATGGATAGCGCCAAAGGAGGAAGCGTTTGACGGGAGGGCTTACTATGCGGCCAGGACATGTGAGCTGGACAAAAAGAGATATCTCTTCGGATGGCTTCCCACGAGAGAAAATAATGAGGATACTGGAAATTTCCAGTGGGCCGGTGTCTTTGTCCCCCATGAGGTCTGTCAGAGGGAAGATGGTACGCTGGGGGTTATGCCTCCGGATACATTGTGGCAGGCATTTGGAAGAGAAAGGATATTGCAGGAAAGAGAGGCGGCCTGCGGGGACGGAAGGGCAGCTGTCAGGATCGGGAGCAGCCGGGAGGAACTTTTCAGGCTGGAGATGGAGATAGAGGCAGGTGAGGGCACTAAGGATTTCGGGCTGAGATTTCTGGAAAATGAGGAAACAGGACAGTCATTTCAGTATCATTTTTGCCTGCATGAAAACAGAGTGATTTTCGAAAAGAATCCAAACTGGCCCTGGTTCCAGTGCATGAATCTGGGCCTGGAACGCCAGCTTCCCACTCCTGAGGGCGGCAGGTTCCATATCCGTTTCATAAAGGACGGGACGGCATGTGTTCTGTATGTAAATGGGACTGCCCTCAGCAGCAGATGTTATGAAGCGCCGGGAGAAAGCATTTCTGTATTTGTAACACAGGGAAAGATCTGTGTCAGAGATATTTCAATTGCAGAAGGCCTGGTTTGAGCAGAAGGGAGAAAGTATGGAAAATAAATTGTGGTATGAAAGGCCGGCTGCTGTTTTTACAGACGCCCTGCCCTTTGGAAACGGCAGCTTTGGAGGGATGGCATATGGCGGGACGGCGGAGGATAAGATCACATTGAATCAGGATACTCTGTGGTCAGGAACGGGGACAAGGCAGGAGAGGCAGATACAGAAGGAAACTCTCCAAAGGGCAAGAGAACTCATATTCCGGGGAGATTACAGGGAAGCAGATGACTTCATACGGGATCATATGCTGGGCTTCTACAATGAATCCTACATGCCTCTGGGCACGCTCCTCCTGGAGTATGAAGGAATAGATAACACTTCCACAGAAAGCTACAGGCGCATACTGGACCTGGAGCAGGCTGTGATAACCACCTCATTTGCGGACAGAGGCAGGAGGATTGAGAGGCAGCTGTTTGCCTCCTTCCCGCAGAATGCAGTTTTCTGGAAGATCACATGTAAAGGGCAGGGAGGAATCTCTTTGCGGATGTACCTGGACTCTAAGCTGCGCCATAAGTGCATGGCAGATGGAGAAGCATACTGGATGGAGGGGGAAGCGCCTTCCCATGTGGAGCCAAATTATGTGGAATGTCCTGATGCGGTACTCTACGAAGAAGGTAAAAAGGGTATCCATTTTGTATGCAGTGTCAGGCTGCTGCATACTGACGGGAGAGTGAGACTTGACAGCGGGGGAATACATATCAGGGATGCCTCAGAAGCAGAAATATGCATTGTCTGTGAGAACGGGTATCAGGGCTATGGAAAGGAACTGGAATCAGACTTTTCCATACTGCGGGGAAGGGTCCAAAAGAGGGAAAAGTCTATACTGGAATCAGGTTTTGAAAAAGCCAAAAGGCTGCATATCCAGGATTACAGCCGGCTGTATAAAAGGGTTGTTCTGGATCTGGAAGAGGGAGCTTTTTCCGGCTGTCCAACAGACGTAAGGCTGGCTAAGTTCAGGGAAGGGGAGAAGGATCCGGCTTTTTCTGCCCTTTATTTTAACTATGGGAGATATCTGCTGATCAGCAGCTCCAGGAAGGGAGGACAGCCTGCCAACCTGCAGGGGCTGTGGAATGAGGAATTGAGGCCGGCATGGAGCAGCAATTATACGTTAAATATTAATACACAGATGAATTACTGGATGGCTGAGGAGTCTGGTCTGTGGGAATGCCTAGAGCCTTATATGGATCTGGTCAGGGATCTGAGCGTGCAGGGTACGATAACGGCCAGAGAACAGTTCCACTGCAGAGGGTGGGCAGCCTGCCACAACACAGATCTGTGGAGGCAGACTTCACCTGTGGCAGGGGAGGCAAAGTTTGCATACTGGCCCATGGGAGGAGTCTGGCTCTGCGCACAGCTGTATACGCATTTTATGTACAGCAGGGATCTGGAATATCTGCGGGAATGCGCTTATCCTTTACTGAGGGGGGCTGCTTTGTTCTGTCTGGACTGGCTGGTGGAGGGGAAAGATAAGAAACTTCATACATGCCCGTCAACCAGTCCTGAAAATGCCTTCAGGGATAAGAAGGGAAGAGTGTGCTCTGCCACATATTCATCTGCACTGGATATCAGCCTTATAAGGGAACTGTTTGAACATATGCTTTATATCAGGGAAGTCTTATGCCTGGAGGATGAGATCATGGAGAGGATCGAAAAGGCGCTGCCAAGGCTTCCGGAGTATAAAACAGGGGCTGATGGGTGCCTGCAGGAATGGCAGGAAGATTATGAGGAGACAGAGAAAGGCCACCGTCATTTTTCACTGCTGTACGGGCTGTATCCAGGAGAACTCATAACGGACAGCAGAAACAGTGAACTGACAGAGGCCGCGGAAAAACTGCTTGAGAAACGGACATCAAACGGCAGCGGACAGACGGGCTGGAGCTGTGCCTGGCTGATCAGCCTGTACGCCAGGCTGGGGGACGGACAAAATGCTTACAGGTATCTGGAACGGCTGATACGTATTTCACCGTATCTGAATCTGTTTGCATACCATCCGCCTCTGGGAGCAGGCTTTGAAGGTGAATCAGATGTGTTCCAGATCGATGGAAATCTGGGTGCGCCCGCGGGCATCATGGAGATGCTTCTGCAAAGCCAGGGAGGTGTGATAAGGCTTCTTCCGGCTCTGCCTGATGAATGGGAGAGCGGGAGAGTCAGCGGCCTTTGTGCCCAGGGCAATTTCAGGGCAGATATAACCTGGGAAAAAGGCAGGCTGAAGGAAGCAGTTATCTGTTCAGAAGCAGGCAGCCCGCTGAAGCTCAAGTACAGAGAACATGTCATGATCCTGGATGATGCAGGCAGACCGGCAGATCCATGTGTTTTGGAAAAAGGGACTGTGCCGGGCAGCAGTTATAAGGTCTTTGTGGTTTAGGGACGGTTCATCTTCATATAATCAGAGGGTGAATATCCATAGAAGCTTTTGAACCTTTTACTGAAGTAAAATACATCTGTATATCCAATCCTGTCGCAGATATCCTTCAGCTTCAGGCTGCCGTCGCACAGGAGGGCGCGGGCCTTTTCCATCCGGTATTTTGTTATATACTGGACGATGGAAAATCCTGTAATTTTTTTAAATGTAGTGCTCAGATAACTGGATGTATATCCCGTCTTGTCTGCGATAAAAGACAGGTCTAAATCAGGATCTGCAAAGGATGCTTCAATGATGCTTACGGCCTTGGAGACAAGGATATTTGGGCTGGCATGTTCAGCGGAGGAGGGATAATGGCAGGCAGAGGAAAGGTAACTGCTGCACCATGCGGCTATTTCTTCCAGCGAAAGATAGTTCTCCATTAATTCATGTACATAGAAGGCATTATCTGTACCTGAGGCTTCCTGGATCTCATTTGTATAGATGCTGCAGGAAAGGAAAAATTCAGAGAGAACAATCGAGAGGTTATATGCGGAAGGAGCCTCTTCCGCCATGCTGTAGAGTGCTTCTGTGAACACCTCACAGGCCTTCTCAGGATTGCCTGACCGCAGGCTTATAAGGAAGGCGGCGCGGAAATTGCACAGGAATCTCTGGGGGGAGGCTGTGATATCACGGCATTCATCCAGCCAGTAGATCCTGTTTTTCTTTAAAAATACGGAATGTCCAATAAGGGAGAGCAGGGCCTGGAATTCTTCGGGAAGACGGGTAAAATCAAGGCAGGGCTCCCCGGATATGATCACAAAAGGCCGGGAAAAAGTCTCCGGTATACAGCCGGATACCTTGTAATAACGGGCCTCCAGCCTTGTCAAAGACGGTTCAAATATAAGCAGGCCGCAGATATTATCTGTATAAATAAAGGGATAAAAATCCTCAAAAATATGCTGGTCTTTAATGAGCGACAGGAGATTTTTGAGGATATAAGGCTCTCCGTCTTTATTTTCTATTTTGATCAGGCACAGGGCAAAAGGGGTGTCATGGGGGAACTTATCTGTAAGCTCGTCAAAGAGCGGTTTATCTTCAGGGGGAAGGGTATCGCCCTGAAGATAATTAAGGAATATATTTGCCTGTTTTTCAGTATAGTACTGGTCTGCCATGGTGTGCAGATGACGGGATTCCATGATATTCTTTGACACATCCTGCAGCACGTCCGTGAGCATCAGCCTGTCCACCGGCTTTAACAGATAGGCAAAAACGCCATAATGTATTGACTCCTGGGCATAGGAAAAATAATCATAGCTGGTGAGGATTATGACTTTTGTCCCCAGCTGCTCTTCATGTATTTTCTGGGCGATATTCAGGCCGGACAACAGCGGCATTTTGATATCCAGTATTGCCAGATCAGGCTTTAATTCTCTGATCAGCTGCCAGGCTTTTTCACCATTGGCGGCTTCTCCTGCCAGTTCATATCCCAGTGACTGGTAATCTACAAGATGTTTCAAACGTTCACGTATAAAGTATTCATCGTCAGCTATGAGTATTTTCAGCATAAGTCTTATCCCTCCAGTTACAGCGCGGTATTTTAATGAGTATCTGTGTGCCGCATCCATAGCGGCTGTAAGCCTTCATTCCATAACTTTTCCCATAATACAGCTGAATACGTTCATGTACATTTCTAAGGCCAAAGCCTTTTTTGATGCTGCCGGGCGGGCTCTCACCGAACAGGGAGGAGAGAGTGTTTCTGTCCATTCCGGCTCCGTTGTCACAGACAGAGACGATCAAAAAGGAGGAGAAAGGCCTGATGCGGATCCTGATCATTCCTCCAGGCTCATGTGTCTCAAAGCCGTGGTAGACAGCGTTTTCCAAAAGAGGCTGCAGTGTCAGGCGCAGGGCGGTGTTCTCCATCACTGAGGCGGGGGCCTCCAGTGTATAAGAGAAGCTGTGGTAATAACGTATCTGCATGATTTTTAAATAGTTTTCAGCAATATGCAGCTCACGTTCCAGTGAGATCACAATGCTTCCCTTGCTGAGAACACCCCGGTAAAAATCGGTCAGGTTATTTACCATTTCAGACAATTCTTCGATCCTGTTCAGCTCTGCGAGAGCACATATGTTGTCCAGAGTATTGTACAGAAAGTGTGGATTGATCTGCTGGTTCAGCAGCTCCAGCTGGAATTCACGCTTTACCTTCTGCTCCTGTACGAGACTGTCTGTTTTTTTCTCTATTTCCGCCAGCATCTTGTTGAAGGTGTGGGTCAGGACCCCCACTTCATCCTGGGAATGATTCTCCACCTTTACCTTCCAGTTCCCATTCCAGACAGTCTTCATTGCACTGGTGAGATTGGAAAGATTGTGCGTCAGATTCCTGGATATCAAAGATGAGATAGCGATGCACAGAAGGATGAGACAGGAACCGATCATGAGCATATAGCGTATCATGGAGTTTAATCTATCCTGTATGATATGCTTTGGAAGGGAACTGATGAGCCAGGCGTCCAGCCTGTCATAATCCTCATACATGATATAGTTTTTATCTACGGAAATATAATTCCTGTCTGATGTAAACTGTTCAGTAGGCAGGGTACATTTCGTATAAAGAAGGCTGCTGTCGGGATTGCTGATCAAGATATTATCTCTTGAGATCATATACATGCTTTCTCCATCCACAATGCTGTCGGAATATGTCCTGGATATATATGACTCATCGATGCAGATACGCACAGTGCCTATCCTGCGCCCTGTCTGGTAATCAAAAATATGGCGTGTGAAGGAGACAACGGAGGGGCGTATTGTCTTGCCGGGGACTGCTATGTAGTAAGGGGCGTCTTCGGTGGGTATCCAGACAGGAAGATCTTCAGGAAGGTTCTCCTGGGCGCTTTCTTCATTCAGGAGGGTAATGCCCGAATCATATATATTTCCATATATGTCATAGATGAGAACTGCGCTGATCGTCTCAAACGATCCTACGATCGCATTGATCCTGTTCCTCATCATGATCTGATTCTGTGAAAGGACAGAGTCTTTTGGAGCATTCCTGGAGCTTAATATATCCTGTATTTTCTCGTCAGAAAGCAGGAGAATAGAATAATTCTCCACCATATTCAGCATATTATCCAGGTTATTCTGGGAAAACACCAGGTTTTTGCGGGCTGCTTCTATAGAGGATGACATCATATTTTTATAAGTATAAGTGATCGAAACAGCCATAAATGAGATCAGTATGGAGATGGATATAATTAACATGCCGATCCGTATTTTCCAGGTGATTGAAGTGCGCGCCAGTGTCCGCGAAAGCCATGAGTTTTTCAGGTGCCGCGCCTGCCCTAAAGGGTGTCCGGCGCCTTTTTTAAGTAGATTGTCCATATGTTTACCTCCGCTCAATATCCCCTGGGCCTATACTACCTCTTTGGGGTGTGGGACGTCAATAGGATTCAGAACTTATACCAATATTTGGATAATCTGCTGAAAATATAAAAAATGGATAAACAAACATTAAAAATTCCATGCCGCAGAAAAAAATTCCATGTAATTAATAAAAACCGGATGGTATACTGTGGTCACAATCAAATACAAGAGTGAGGAAAATCTCAAAGGAGGAATTAAGTATGAAGAAAAAAGTGATGAGTATCCTGTTGGCGGCAGCAATGGTATTGCCTTTCACAGGCGCGGCAGCTGTTGAAGCAGCGGACGGGGAGGGAAATGTAACGATCTCGATCCTTTCCAGGTATGGAGATGACACAGCAGTAGATGCAAAGGCTTTCAGAGAAGGTGTGGAAGAATATAAGGCGGCCCACCCGGAAGTTACGGTGGTTGACGAATCCATCACTGACGAGACTCAGTTTAATAACAAGTTTAAGACAGCCATGGCAACAGGAGATATGCCTACGATCTTTATGACATACGGAGGAGGTACTGCAAGGAGCTATGTGGAAAGCGGTCTGGTAGCTGACCTGACAAAAGATCTGGAGGCAGATGCCCAGTGGTATAATACTTTTAATGAGAACATGTTCGATATGATCAAATTTGACGGTATCGACGGCATATATGGAATCCCTTATGCGGCTTATGCAGATTCTCTTTTCTGCAATAAGGCCATGTTTGATAAGTATGGAATAGAACTGCCTGAGACGATTGAAGAATTTGAGGCAGCCTGTGACAAGTTTCTGGAAAATGGCGTGACACCGCTTCCTGTTGGAGATAAGAGTACATTCAGAGGCGGTCATCTGTTCGCTCTGCTGATGGCTAAACGCTCCGGAAATGAAGTTGCCTTAAAGCTAGCTTCCAGAGAAGCATCATATGAGGACGACGCAGTAAAGGATGTACTGACCACAATGAAGTCCTGGGCTGATAAAGGATATCTGGGCGACAGTATTACCACTCTGGACGGAGAAGGAGAATGCCAGCTCTTCCTTACAGGACAGTCTCCGATGACATTCAGGAATGCTTATTTTATTGGCAGGGTAACAGGAGAAATGGAAAATCCTGAGGATGTAGTGAACATGGCATTCCCATATTATTCAGATTACACCCAGTACCAGAACGCATGGCATGGCGGCAGCAGTGATATCTTCAGTATCTCATCAGGCGCCACAGAAGAAGAAAAAGCAGCAGCTCTGGAGCTTTTAAAGACATGTACCCAGGAAAAATATATGATGCAGAGAAATGAAGAATCAGCCGGCGGTTATGTGTCAGTACTTAAAGAGATCCCGCCCCTTGAAAACCAGCCTCAGATCACAACTGATTTCCAGGATAACTTTGCAAAGGCAGAGATTCTCCTTACAGAACCGGCAGAATATGATCCGAATGCAGGCCTGAGAGATGCCACACGTACCGCGATCCAGGCTATGTGGGCAGGTGAGTCTGTGGAAGATACCATCGAGACGATCCAGTCTGTGATAGACAGCGAATAAAATAGCCCTGTAAGGAGGAGATACCATGAATCATAGAAAGCGGAAGATAGGGGTGGCTGTGACGCTTCTCCTTATACCGGCTGTTATCTATTCACTGTTTTTTATCTACCCCATACTGTATACCTTCTACCTCTCAACAATGAAGTGGAACGGGATAGCGCAGGTGGACAAGGTATTTGTGGGTCTGGATAATTTTATTAAGCTGTTTTCACAGAAGGTCTTTTATAAATCCCTGTGGAATGCTCTGGTTTTCATAATCGTCAGCCTTGTAGTCATATTTCCCATATCGTTTTCACTGGCGATGATGGTTTCAAAGAAGAATAAGGTAAACGGCGCTTTAAGAACGATCTATTATATTCCGACCCTGCTGCCTATGGCCGCTACAGGAATGATGTGGACCTTCCTGCTGACAAAGAACGGCGGCGCTGTCAATGCCATACTGGAGTTTTTTGGCATGGCCGGGCAGGATTGGCTGGGAAACACAAAAATGGCCATATGGGTGGTTGCCCTGGTAAATGCGTGGATGTTTGTGGGAAGCAATATGCTTGTCTTTATCACCGGCCTGACAGCTATTCCGGGGGATATGATAGAAGCCTCCATTGTGGACGGGGCATCCAGCTTCCAGAGGATCATACATATCATTATTCCTAACATGAAGGAAACTTTTAAGATATTTCTGACGAGTGCGATTGCCGGCTCTATCAAGGTGTTTGACATTATCTATGTCATGACTGACGGAGGACCGGGGACTGCCACGGATGTGCCTGCCACTCTCATGTATGACCAGGCTTTCCTGTACAGCAAGTTCGGATATGGATCGTCCATCGGGGTTGTGATCCTTATGCTTGCCCTGATGATCACGTTTGGGCTGAACTATGTGCTGGATGAAAAGGATGAAGTACGGAAAATACATAAGAAAAGGAGGGGTGCAGTATGAACAGATACAGGTTTAAGAGATATCTGGGCAGATTCGGAACAGGCTTCTATGCAGCAGTCTATGTGGTGATCTCCTTATTCCCTCTGCTGTTCTCATTTTTAAGCTCCTTTAAAGACAATATGGGGATATATGGGGCGCCGTTCGCGCTTCCGGAGCACTTTTCATGGGATAATTATGTGTATGCATTTGAAAACACCTCCATACTGAGAGGCATGTTCAACTCCTTCATTTACTCTGTACTGTCTATAGCCCTGATCGTAGTGATGTCCCTCTGTATTTCTTTTGTGTACAGGATGGGCATTCCATATAAGAATGCAATATTTCTGTTTTTTATAGCTGGTATGACCCTGCCCGTACACGCGACACTGGTTCCCCTGGCCTCTATAGTGAACAGCCTGAATCTGAAGGACTCCACAGCAGGTATTGTTGGCGTATATGCAGCCACCAACCTGTCGCTGGCTGTATTTCTGGCAAATGGATATATGAAGGGGATAAGCAGGGAATTGGACGAGGCGGCTGAGATTGACGGGTGCGGCCAGTATAGGCTTTTATTTACAGTATTGACGCCTCTGATGAAGCCTGTTATATCAACGATTGTTATCATGACGTTTTTGAGAGTTTATAATGACCTGATATTTTCCATACTGCTGATCAGCGACAGGTCGAAGGCAACCTTGTCTGTGGCGCTGATGGCGTTTAAATCAGAATATGACATTAACTATGGAGGAACCTTTGCCGGAATCTGTATTTCCATCCTGCCTATGATCATTATCTACTGTATTTTCCAGAAGCAGATAGAAGAAGGTCTGGCAGCAGGGTCTGTGAAGGGATAGGAGGAGCAATATGTATTTTAATTATGAAGTACCGGAGGAATTTAAATGGTTTCCTGAAAGCAGATATGGATTATTCATACACTGGGGACCTTATGCGTTGACTGGCCGTGGGGAGCAGGCGCTGTTTCGTGACCATATGAATCAGAGAGAATATGAAAAGATGGCCTGCGGATGGAATCCCCAAAATTATGACCCCAGGGAATGGGCAGCCTTCTGCAGGGAGGCGGGTTTTAAGTATGCCTGCCTTACCACCAGGCACCACGACGGCTATTGCCTGTGGGACTGCAAGGTCACGGACTATACAAGTATGCGGCAGGCTCCCCACAGGGATTTTGTAAGAGAGTATGTGGAAGCGTTCAGGGAAGCTGGGCTGAAAATAGGACTTTATTATTCCTGGTGTGACTGGAGGATACCTGCCTATTATGAGGGACCTGGAAAGGATCAGGAGAAGTGGGATGAAATGCAGCAGTACATCTGGAAGCAGGTGGAGGAGCTGTGTACCGGATATGGAAAGATCGATTATTTCTTCTTTGACGGGGTATGGCCAAGGAATGCAGAGGATTTAAAAAGCCGCAGTCTTGTGGAGAAGATGCGCCAGTGGCAGCCGAGTATCATGATCAATAACCGTCTGGGCTTTTCCACAGATCCCGCGCAGCTGCTGGAACATGGCGGAGGCAATGAAGAGGGAGATTTTGGAACACCGGAGCACAATGTAAATCCGGAGGGAAGGCTCTGGGAGGCCTGCCGGGTCAGCTATTGGCGCTGGTGGGGCTACCACAGCGGAGAGCGTTTTCAGGAGACGGAAAGGCTTCTGGATACTCTGTGCACCTGTGCATCAGAAGGGGGAAACCTGATACTGAATGTAGGGCCGGATGCGGATGGCAGGATACCTGAAGAATTCAGGAGAAGGGCGCTTGAGATAGGCGGATGGCTGAAGAAATACGGGGAAGCAGTATACGGAAATGACGGAGGCAGCATGACAGAAGCGCTGACATACGGCTTCCAGACTATAAAAGGAAATGACCTGTATCTGATTTTCAGGTTCTGGGACGGAAAAACAAAATTTGTGCTGCCGGATCTGACAAGCGGGGTGGTGTCTGCAGAACTCATGGGCACGGGAGAAAAACTAAAGTTTGAGAAAAAAGGTGATGACCTTATCCTGTACGGACTTCCGGAAAAAACAGAGGAGCCGTTGTTTCCTGTTATAAAAATCGAATGCAGCACAAGACCTGATACAAATAGCTGGGGCCGCCAGAGACTCTGGGAGGGGGATCCGGGACGTGTAGCTGACTGGGCCAGGGAGCAGAGAGGTTCAGGATTATGGACCAGCATCTGACAGAAATTGTTCAGGATCTGATAAGGCTTGAGAGTGAGGCGCCGCCCGGAAGAGAGGCAGGAACAGGGGAATATATCTATGATTTTCTGAAGGAAGCGGGATTGAAGCCGCACAGGCAGTACTGTACCCCGGACAGGTTCAACGTGACGGCAGAACTGGGCAGGGGAGATGAGGGAAGCCTTTCATTTCTATACTGCGGACATATGGATGTGGTACCGGCTGGGGAAACTTCGGCCTGGACCACACCGCCCTACGAACCAAATATCAGGGAAGGAAGGCTGTACGGCAGAGGAGCATGCGATATGAAAGGGAGCCTGGCCTGCGCCCTGTATGCGGCAAAACAGCTTGCGTCCAGGTCGGACCAGTTTTCGGGCAGGCTGCAGCTTTTCTTTGATGTGGATGAAGAACACCGGAACATAGGGCTTTGGCGCTTTCTTAAGGACAATCCCAGCGCAGACTTTGTCATTGTGGGCGAGCCGACGGATATGGAGATAGCCCTTGGCCACAGAGGAGTCATGGCTTTTGAAATCACCTTTACAGGTAAAAGCGCCCATGCAGCCAGGCCGGGAGAAGGAAATAATGCCATTTATGCTGCAGGCAGTTTTATCGCCCGGATACAGAAGCTTCAGGAAGAGATGGACGCGGCCTGGAAATCCGGCAGCACGGACATCCGGCTTCCGTCCAGCGCTGTGCAGGTGACTGTCATTAAAGGCGGCACAAAAGTAAATATGATCCCCCAGGAATGTACTACAGAGCTGGACTGCAGGCTGGGGATGGGGGAGACACAGGAGAGCATGGAAGAGAAGATCCGCCAGATACTGGAACAGGTGTCAGAAGAGTCAGGCTGCGGATACAGCTTCAGAAGGCTTACAAGCTGCCCTGCCGGGTGGTGCAGCCCGGATGGCAGTGAAATTGCAGCTATAGAAGAGATACTGATGGAATACAGAGGCAGGCAGCCTGTGCCCGGTGTGTTTGGGGCCTCGTGTGAGGCCGGCCTTCTGCAGAAGTACCTGAATGCTCCGGCTGTCATACTGGGCCCGGGATCTATCAGACAGGCGCATGTGACGGATGAATATATTACTCTGAGTCAGCTGGAGGAGGGGGCTTATCTCTATACCAGGATATTTGAAAAGCTTATGAATGCAAAAGTGCAGAAAAGGAGTGAGTGAAATGTATGATTATCTGCCCACGCCGGCGGTAGTGATAGAGCTGGCACAGATGGAGGAAAATATCAGGAAAATGACAGAAGCGGCTGCAGGATATCAAATAAAGGTCAGGCCTCATATCAAACCCCACAAGAGTGTGGAGATTGCCAGACTTCAGCTTAGAATGGGATGCAGCGGCATCACCTGTGCAAAGCTGGGGGAGGCAGAGGTCATGGCAAAAGGTGGGATCGATGATATCCTGATAGCTTTCCCGCTCATAGGCCAGGAAAAGATGCAGCGGCTGAAGATTCTGAGCAGAAAGGCCAGGGTCATCACTATTGTGAACAGCGAAGAGGGCGCCAGGCAGCTCTCGGAGACATTTCAGAACAGTCCTGATAAGATCGAAGTTCTTATAGAGGTGGATGGGGGGATCAACAGGGGCGGGAAAAAGCCTTATGAGCCAACGCTGGAATTTGCCCGTCAGATAGCCGGCCTTCCAGGAATAGATATAAAAGGCATACTTTATTACGGCGGAACCATCTATGGGGAGACAGACCGTGAGGGCTTTGAAAAGACATCGGCAAGAGAGCGGGAGGAGATGCTTGGGACGGCCAGAATGCTGGAAAATGCCGGATTCCATATGGAGATACTCAGCGGAGGAAATTCCTATTCGTCCAAGATGCCGTGGCTTCTGGAAGGTATCACAGAGATAAGGCCAGGACATTACCTGTTTAATGATGTGGGCCAGCTGATGTCGGGTTTTGCAAAAGAGCAGGAATGTGCGCTGCGCGTGACGGCGTCAGTTGTGAGCATAGTGGATGAAAGGCATGCGATCATCGATGCCGGGAGCAAGACGCTCACAACAGACATATGTGCCAGAAAAGAGGGATATGGGTATGTGGTTGGAAGACCGGATATCACAATCAGCAAATTGAATGAGGAACACGGCTTCATTGAATCAGAGGGCCGGCTGGGCCTTGAAATAGGGGACAAGATCGCTGTGATACCCAATCATGCATGTGTAGTTCCGAATCTGGCTGAAGAAGTTTATGGCATAAGAAACGGAAAACTGGATCATTTGATAAGGATAGACGCCAGGGGAAAGAACAGGTGATGTAATGAGGACCCTGATAAGAAACGGGCTTGTATACGACGGCAGCGGCAGCAGTCCTGTATTGCATGACATCCTGATCGAAGGAGACAGGATACAGGAGGTCAGAAAAGCGGGGACGGCCAGCCTGGAGGGAGATATTTGTGTAATAGATGCTTCCGGCCTGGCAGTGACGCCGGGATTTATAGACAGCCACAGGCACTGTGATGCTGCAGCTATCTTAGATGAAGGCTTTGGGAAGGCTGAACTGGCCCAGGGGATCACCACGGCTCTGGCCGGGAACTGCGGGATGAGTTTATATCCCTCCTCTGACGCGTCCAGACAGGAAATGTATGATTTTCTGGAACCGTGCCTGGGAAAGATACCGGCGGGGCTGGCAGCAGAAGATGTGGACAGCTACCTGGACCAGCTCAGGCGCAGGCCGCTGCGCATTAACCTGGGAAGCCTGACAGGGACAGGAGCTGTGAAGATCGCAGTGAAAGGTTTTTCAAAAAGCGCATTTTCAAAAGAGGAACTGGACAGGGCTTGTGCACTTGTGAGGGAATCGCTGGAGGGAGGCGCTTTCGGACTCTCCTCCGGTATCATGTATGTGCCGGAATGCTACAGCAGCCATACAGAGTACATCCGGCTTTTAAAGGAGCTGCAGACGTATTCCAGGGTATTGTCCTGTCACATCAGAGGGGAAGGCGACAGTCTTGTGGAGTCTGTGAAAGAGATCACAGGCCTGGCAGAGGAGGCAGGGATTCCCCTGAACATAAGCCATTTTAAATCAGTGGGCTGCCAAAACTGGGGCAGCCAGATCTACAGGGCCATAGAAGTGATCGAATCCTCCAAAGCTGATGTGACGGTAGATTTCTATCCCTATACAGGAGGCTCCACCACACTGATGACACTGCTCCCCCCTGAATTTGTGGAGGAGGAGATGGCAGGGACCCTGGCAAAGCTGGAGACCGCCCGGGGCAGGGATCTGCTCAGGCACATGCTGAAGGAGAAAACTCCCGGATGGGACAATATGGTACAGGATATAGGCTGGGACAGGATCATAGTCTCATCTGCGGCCAGGCCGGAAAATGAAAAATACACAGGCAGGAGCATTGCGGATAATACACAGAAATATGGATTTGAGGATGAGGTGGGTTTTTTGGCTGAACTTCTCTGCGGGGACGGGGGAAAAACAGGGGGGATACTCATGAGTATGGACCAGAGGGACGTGGATACCGTGGCCTCCCTGCCTTATTCTATGGTGATATCTGATTCACTCTATGGCAGTGCAAGTTCCCCTCATCCCAGGCTGTATGGGGCTTTTCCCAGGTTCATACGGGAATATGCCGTTGAAAGAAAGATATTATCCATGGAAACAGCAGTGCGGAAGATGACAGGGCAGACAGCGGACAGATTTGGAATACCCCGCCGGGGTTACATACGGGAAGGATATTTCGCAGACATCAATATCTTTGACCCGGAGAAGGTAAAGGACGGGGCTGATTACAGCAGGCCGGTATGCTTAAGCAGCGGAATGGACTATGTATTTGTAAATGGGAAACTGGCCTGGGAAAAAACAAAGGCAGAGGGTGCCGCCGGAAGGGTGCTGTCACCAGGAAAATAAAGATAAAAGGAGTGTTGGATATGGATGTATATGAAAAGCTTAAGGAAATGAACCTCAGCCTGCCGCAGGCTCCGGCTAAGGGAGGCGTATATGCTCAGGCGAAAAGGATAGGAAATATTATATATATATCCGGCTGCGGACCAGTCACAGACAGGGAGGTAAAGGGAAGGCTGGGAAGAGAATTCAGTACAGAGCAGGGTAAGGAATTTGCAAGAGACTGTATGCTGAATGTGCTGGCTGTCCTGGAAAAGGAAACAGGGGACTTAAATAAAGTGAAAAATGCAGTAAAAGTGCTTGTGTTTGTAGCTGGGACAGAAGACTTTTATGAGCAGCCTGTGGTAGCCAACGGCGGTACCGGACTTCTTACAGAACTCTTTGGGGATAAGGCGGGAGCGCCTGCCAGATCCGCCATCGGCGTGTACAGTCTGCCCGGAAATATACCAGTGGAGATAGAGGCACAGTTTGAAATATGAAGCAGGATTTAGAATACTTAAAAAAATCAAAGCTTTAATTAAACTTTTCTAAACCCCCTTGACGGATGTATGAATTTTCCATATAATTAGCCCAATTATCCAGCAAAAGAAAAGATAACTGTCTGTCAGAGTCAATTATCCGGCACCTGGCTTGACTTTGCCCGATGCTGGCGGGAATTAACGGACAGCTATGGAAATGGCGCTAAAATGAAAATTCCGCAGCAACACAGTCATCATCAAGAAGAACTTATAAATTTAAAATAATAAAGGCATGACCCGCGTATGATAGAGAAGGGGGTCATGCCTTTTTGTGCCTGCGGCAATATTAAGGAAAGGATAGAGTATGGACAGTCTGGGAGAAAATGTCGAGAGACGGAAGAGATTTATCATTAATTTTATGTACTGGCTGATTATAGGAGGAATCGTTTTCCTTTTGCTTAAATACGGCCTGACGTATATCATGCCTTTTCTCATTGGTTTTGGGATTGCATGGATACTCAGGAAGCCTATCAGGTTTTTGGCAGATAAATGCCGCATAAAGCAGTCTATAGTAGCAGTATTGCTTGTAATAGTGTTTTATGGCGCAGCAGGAACCCTGCTGTCACTGCTGGGAATACGGATCGTGACTGCCTGTATGGATCTGTTCGCAGCCATACCGGGCTGGTATACAAAGGATATCCAGCCGGCCCTGATGGATCTCATTGCATCCCTGGAAGTAACAATGTCCAGATTGGATGCATCCGTTGTAGAGACATTGAATGAGGTGGCTTTGAACCTTGTCAAATCACTGGGAGAGATGCTTTCAGGATTTTCAGTGAAGGCAATCGGCGCTGTTTCAAATTATGCGTCCGCGTTGCCGGGATTCCTGATCAGGGTATTGTTTGCAGTTATCTCCTCCTTTTTCTTTGCAGTGGACTACGAGAAAGTGACAGGCTTTGCCATGCGCCAGATGAAGGAGAAGCACCAGAAGATGGTGATCGTGGTTAAGGATTATGTAGTAAATACTTTATTTAAATGTGTCCGCTCCTATGCTCTTATCATGTTTATCACATTTGTGGAACTGTCTATAGGGCTGACAGTCCTGGGGATTGAGAATTCAGTATTTATTGCATTATGTATAGCCGTCTTTGATATTCTGCCGGTATTGGGGACCGGCGGTATTATGATCCCGTGGGTAGTACTGGAGGCTATCCAGGGCAACTATCCGCTGGCCTTAGGCCTGCTGGCGGTATATCTTGTGGTGACAGTCATAAGGAATATTATTGAGCCTAAAATCGTGGGAAGCCAGGTGGGTCTGCATCCTCTGGTGACTCTGATGTCTATGTTCATAGGCGCGCAGCTGTTTGGCGTACTGGGGCTTTTTGGACTCCCGATTACACTGTCACTTTTAAAAAATCTAAATGACCAGGGAGTAATCCATATATTTAAATAATAAACAGGGGGAAATGAATGCCTGACAAAAAGAGTTTAAAGGAAACAGCTGTGACCGGAATAAAAGGTGCATGGGTTGGAGGCACAATGCTGGTGCCGGGTGTCAGCGGCGGTTCTATGGCCATGATACTGGGGATATATGACAGACTGGTGTCAGCAGTAAGTTCATTTATGGAGGAGCGAAAAGCAAATCTGGGGTTTTTGTGCTCCTTCAGTATAGGGGCGCTGCTTGGAATGCTGCTCTTTGCAGTGCCGATCCTGAAACTTTTACAGAAGTATCCCATGCCCGTGATCTATTTTTTTCTGGGCGCAGTGGCTGGGGGAATACCAATGATAATCAGGAAGGCAGGAATGAAAAAATTCAGCTGGAAGACGATAGTGTATCCGGCAGCGGGGGGAGCGGCAGTCATGCTTCTGTCCCTGGTCCCGGCAGGAAATCTGGCGGCTGGTATGGATATGGGACTGCTCAAGATATTGTTTTTGCTGGCGGCAGGCATGGTGGCGGCTGTGGCCTTAGTGCTGCCGGGAATCAGTGTCTCTTACCTTCTGCTCCTGCTGGGCCTGTATGAGGAGACTATGAAGGCTATCGGGAGCCTGGATATTGCTTTTCTGCTCCCGCTGGGGACAGGAGTCATTCTGGGTATACTGCTGTCTACTAAGGCGCTGGAGAAGGCCATGGTCAAATATCCTCAGATGACCTACCTTGTAATACTGGGATTTATACTGGGCTCTGTGGCAGAGATATTTCCCGGGATACCCACAGGGAGCGGGATCCTGCCCTGTATCCTTCTGTTCGCAGCAGGGTTTGCAGTCATATGGGGAATGTCCAGGTTAGAGAGATTACAAAAACCAAATTCAGATCAGAAAAAGGAAATTCTTGCAGAATCATCCATGTGATATTATAATAAAAAAGAAAAAGAAGTTACTAATAAATTAAAAAGTGGCAGCAGTTAACTGTTTTAACGGCTGTCTGGAATCCACAGAGGAGAAATATTATGAGCATTAGAATTGGAATTTTAGGTTATGGCAATTTAGGAAGAGGTGTAGAGTGCGCCATCAAACATAATCCGGATATGGAGCTGGTAGCAGTGTTCACACGCAGGGACCCGAAGGATGTCACTATTCTTACAGAGACAGCTGCCGTCTGCAGGACAGAGGAAGCTAAGGACTGGAAGGATAAAATTGACGTGCTGATCCTGTGCGGAGGCAGCGCCACAGACCTGCCTGTCCAGACACCGGAGTATGCATCCATGTTTAATGTAGTGGACAGCTTTGATACACATGCCAGGATACCGGAACATTTTGCAAATGTTGACGCAGCGGCTAAGAGCGCCGGAAAGGTGGGCATTATCTCCGTGGGCTGGGATCCGGGAATGTTCTCACTGAACAGGATGTATGCAAACGCTGTGCTCACAGAGGGATGTGATTATACATTCTGGGGAAAAGGCGTAAGCCAGGGGCATTCAGACGCAGTCCGCCGTATAAAAGGAGTAAAGGATGCCAAACAGTATACAATACCTGTAGAGTCAGCCCTGGAATCAGTCAGGAAAGGTGAAAATCCAAAGCTTACAACACGTGAGAAACATACAAGAGAATGTTTTGTGGTTCTGGAAGAGGGCGCAGATGCAGCCAGGGTGGAAGAAGAGATCAAGACCATGCCAAACTATTTTTCAGACTATGACACAACAGTACATTTTATCAGTGAGGAGGAGCTGAAGAGGGATCACAGCGGCATACCTCATGGAGGATTTGTATTAAGGAGCGGAAAGACCGGCTGGAATAATGAGAACAGTCATCTGATCGAGTACAGCCTTAAATTAGATTCTAATCCGGAATTCACATCATGTGTGATCGTTGCATATGCCAGGGCAGCTTACCGCATGGCGGCAGAAGGACAGACAGGGTGCAGGACAGTATTCGATGTGGCTCCGGCGTATTTAAGTGCTATGAGTCCGGAAGAACTCAGGGCATCAATGTTGTAAAAGGTTTTGATGCATATATAGTTGACTTTCAGCAGGTTTTCCTATAATATGAAAGCAGGAGTTGGGGGGGTTGCGCTTTGCAGCTCCCCCCTTTTGCTAATATTCTGAAGGAGGAATAGAATATGGTACTAAATGAGGCAATGAATGAACTGAATATGGATTCAGAGAAGATTTTGAGACGGTTCGGGGGGAACAGCGCCCTTCTTCATAAATTTATGAAAAAATTTATAGATGATGAGACATTTAACAAGCTTGCAGAGGCGCTAAGTAATAAGCAGGCAGATGAGATAGAGATCCAGGCCCACACGTTAAAAGGTATTGCAATGAATCTGGGCTTTGATGCACTTGGAGCTAAAAGCGCTGCCATAGTAGAATGCATGCGCAGTAATGACAGTGAGTGCCTGTGTATAGAAAAGGCCGGTCCGCTATTTGATTCTGCCCGGGAGGAGCATGAGAAAATAATTAATGTTCTGAATCAAATGGACTAAAGGAGACGGGTATGGAACCTCAGGATAAAATAATGCTTGTAGTAGATGATATGGAGCTGAACAGGGCTATCCTGAATGAGCTGTTCAGCAGTTCATATAAGATACTTGAAGCGGAAAATGGGAAAGAAGCGTTGAAGCTGATTGAGGAATACGGTACATCTATCGTCATAGTGCTTTTAGATTTGATCATGCCTGTGATGAACGGGTTCGAAGTATTGAGACACTTATCTAACAGCGGACTGATCGAGGAAATACCAGTTGTAATGATCACATCAGAGAGTTCAGAGCAGGCTATACTGGAAGGGTATAATCTGAATGCCACAGATGTGATCACAAAGCCTTTTAATCCTGATATTGTGAGGAAAAGGGTGGAGAACACTGTAGAGCTGAATTCTTATAAGCAGCATCTGGAGAACAAGGTCCAGAGCCAGGTGGATACTATAGAAAAGCAGTCTCAGGAGCTGGAAAAGGTCAATAATTTTATAATCGATACGTTAAGCACAATAGTAGAGTTCAGGGATGTGGATACAGGACAGCATGTGAAGCGCATCAGGATGCTGACCAAGGTCCTGCTGTATGCAGTTGTAAGTGAGCACAGGGAATATGCCATGTCAGAGGAAGATATCAATGTGATCTCCAGCGCTGCTGCTATGCACGATATCGGGAAGATATCTATACCGGATCATATCCTTTTAAAGCCGGGAAAGCTGACGAAGGAAGAATTCGAGATCATGAAGACGCATACAACAAAGGGCTGCAAGCTCCTGGATTCCCTGAATTACGTGAAGACAAGCGACTATTTCAGGTTCAGCTATGATATCTGCCGTTATCACCATGAGAGATGGGACGGAGGCGGTTATCCCGACGGCCTGAAGGGGGACGGGATACCTATCTGGGCGCAGGTTGTAGGGCTTGCAGATGTCTATGACGCCCTGACTAGAGAGCGTGTATATAAGCCGGCCTATTCTCATGAGACTGCGGTAAAGATGATCCTTGACGGGGAATGCGGAATTTTTAATCCGGTCCTTTTGGACGCTTTCCTCAAGGTCCAGGATATCATCAGGCTGGATGAAGAGCTGCTCAATGAAGAGATGCCCTCCGCGTCCATGTCAGTGGAAGTGCTTCCTGAAGAGAAGAGGAAAGATACTCAGATGGCGGCGCTCAAGGAGAGGACCCTCTGGCTGCTAGAGATGGAGAGAGAGAAATACAGAATACTGGCAGAGCTTTCAGGAGAGGTGATCTTTAATTATGATCTGCAGAAGGACTGTGTTGAATTTTCTGAAAAGTGCAGGGAGCAGCTTGGCTGTGAAGAGTATATAGAAAACTTCAGCGCTTATATGGAAAAAAATATATGTGTCTATCCGGAGGACAGGCAGGAGGCTGAGAAGCTCTCATATCTGCCGAAGCGCAAACATCCTAACGGGAGGGTCCAGGTCCGTCTGTTGACAGCGCGGGGTGATTATGAGTGGTTTGAAATCAATGCCTATGTGCTTACGTCCAATGAGGGGGCCCATGAGAATATTGTATATATAGGCAAGCTCTCAAACATTAATAAACAGAAACTGGAGAAAGAGAAACTGAGGATCGATGCAACTACGGATAATCTCACGGGGCTCTGCAATTATAAGAATGTGAAGGACATGATAAGGAAATACCTGAAGGCGGGACACGGCGGAGTAGGGGCATTTGTCTTTATCGATATAGATGATTTCAAGGCGATCAACGATACTTTTGGACATCTGGCAGGCGATTCTGTGCTGAAGGCTATGGGAAATGAACTGAAGAAGCTGTTCAGGAGTTCTGATATCATGGGCAGGATCGGCGGGGATGAGTTTATTGTCTTCATTAAGGATATTGATTCTGACATTCTTCTTGCCAAGAAGATGGACGAGCTTTTGAGGAAGGTAGAGAATATCAGAATAAAAGAAGACAATTCCTGCAGGGCGTCAGTCAGCATAGGACTGTCCTGCTGTCCAAGGGACGGAAAAGATTACAGAGAGCTGTTCATAAAGGCAGATAAAGCGTTGTATGACGCGAAGCATAAAGGAAAAAACCAGTTTACCATATATAATGCGGAGCTGGAGACCAGAGGGCATGCAACTGTCCTGACTAAATTTGACTAAACGTGGCGGAAAGTGATGAGAAGACAATATGGAATATCAGATAATCAGTGATGGTTCCTGCGATCTGGGGGTCCGGACTGCAAAGGAGAATTATATAGAGATCGTACCGTTTTATGTATCATTTGACGGGGAGAATTACAAGAAAGAGATTGAGGAAATCGGAGTGAGGGAGTTCTATCAGAAAATGGTGGATAATCCCACGCTGTATCCCAAGTCTTCGCTGCCGAATGTGGAAGACTATCTCAGGGTGTTCAGACCGTATGCAGCAGAGGGAATACCTGTGATCTGTATATGTATCACTTCTAAATTCAGCGGCTCCTATACATCAGCCGTAAATGCAGGACAGATCATTAGTGAGGAATTTCCAGGGGCCAGGATCGAGGTGATCGACAGCAGTGTCAATACAGTCCTTCAGGGGCTGGTAGTGCTGGAGGCAGCTAAGATGAGGGACGCAGGCTTTACATTTGAGGAAAATGTCAGAAGGCTTGAGGAAATAAAATCCACGGGGAGGATATTTTTTACCATCGGTGGTATGGAATATCTCGTCCACGGGGGCAGAGTCGGAAAACTTATGGGCGCGGCAGGGGCGACACTTGGTATCAGACCGCTGATCACCCTCAAAGAGGGGGAGATCTTCCCGTCAGGGATCAGCCGCAGCAGAAAAAAATCCATGCAGAAAGTCATTGAGCTGGTGAGGAAGCATTTCCATGAGACAGGGGAAGATCCAAACAGCTACAGCTTTGTGACAGGATATGGCTATGATTATGAGGAGGCAGTGGGATTCAGGGATGAGCTTCTCAGATCCCTGTCAGAGTATTCCAATGTCAGGCAGATGGATATTTATCAGATCGGAGCAACTATCGGGGTCCATACAGGCCCCTATCCGATAGGCACAGGTCTTGTCAAAAAAGCGGTTTAGTTAAGAGGGATGCCCGAAATATGGCATCCCTCAAAATTTTCTTAACGAATACCGCAGATATGAATAAGATAGTAGTAGACTCATTGAAATGTCAGATAAGGAGAATTCTATGATTTATGATAATGTGCTGGAGGCCATAGGCCATACGCCTATGATCCGGCTGAACAGGATGAGAGAAGAAGGCATGGCGGAGATTCTGGTAAAATATGAAGGTGTGAATATCGGAGGCTCCATTAAGACAAGGACTGCCTGGAACATGCTGAAGGCTGCTGAGGAAGCGGGGGATATCAGGGAAGATTCTATTATCGTGGAACCTACAAGCGGGAATCAGGGAGTCGGCATAGCTCTGGTGGGAGCGGTGAAGGGCTACAAGGTACGCATCATTATGCCGGATTCTGTAAGCGAAGAGAGAAGGAAGCTGGTGCAGCAGTATGGAGCAGAAGCAGTTCTTGTACACGATGACGGCGATATAGGAAAATGTATAAGCGAATGTCTTCAGATGGCGCTGAAAATGGCAGAAGAGGATGAAAGGGTCTATGTACCGCAGCAGTTCTGCAATCCCAATAACCCCCTTGTGCATAAGTATTATACGGCTGTGGAGATCCTGGAGCAGGCAGAGGGCCCGATCCACGGGTTCTGCTCAGGCGTAGGGACGGGAGGGACCCTCTCAGGCATAGGAGAAGTGCTGAAGAACCAGTACCCGGATATAACCATCTGGGCTGTGGAACCGGAGCATGCTGCCATATTGTCAGGAGGCAGCATCGGGACACATCTGCAGATGGGGATCGGTGACGGGCTCATTCCGGAGAATCTGAATATGGATATCTATGAGGATATCTGTGTGGTGACGGACGAGGAAGCCCTGGAAGTCTCCAGAAGGCTGGCAAGGGAAGAAGGACTGCTGTGCGGGATATCCAGCGGCTCAAATGTGGCGGCGGCCCTGAAGCTGGCCAGGAAACTGGGGCCGGGCCGGCGTGTTGTAACCATTTTGCCTGATACGGGGGAGCGGTATTTCAGCACACTTTTGTTCCGGTAATATTTGAATAGAGAAGTGCCTTATGTTATAATAGCTGCATTATAGATATTATAACATAAGGTGTGACATATGAGAGAGGAGAAACTATGAGCAATTATAAGATTGAGACTAAATGTATCCAGTCCGGCTGGAAGCCTGAGAAGGGGGAACCAAGAGTACTGCCTATCTATCAGAGTACCACGTTCAAATATGATACGACTGAGGAGATGGGGAAGCTCTTTGCACTTGAGGAGAACGGGTATTTCTATACAAGGCTCCAGAATCCCACCAATGATGCGGTGGCGTCCAAGATAGCCGACCTGGAGGGCGGAATCGCGGCTATGCTGACTTCTTCAGGGCAGGCGGCCAATTTCTATGCAGTGTTTAATATCTGCGAAGCAGGGGACCACATTGTATCCGCAGCGTCTATCTATGGAGGTACATATAATCTTTTCGGGACTACATTAAAGAAGCTGGGCATTGACTGCACATTTGTAGATGCAGATGCCCCGGCGGAGGAGATCGCAAAGGCATTCAGGCCGAATACGAAGGTATTATTTGCGGAAACCATCGCCAACCCGGCGCTTGTTGTCCTGGATATTGAGAAATTTGCAAAGCTTGCCCATGATCATGAGGTTCCTCTTATTGTTGACAATACATTTGCTACGCCGGTCAACTGTAGGCCTTTTGAGTGGGGGGCAGATATAGTGACACATTCCACCACAAAGTATATGGACGGCCATGCAATGCAGGTGGGCGGAGCTATAGTGGACAGCGGAAATTTTGACTGGATGGCATACGGGGATAAATACCATGGCCTCACAAAGCCTGATGAATCTTACCACGGTGTGGTCTACGCAGAGAAGTTTGGGAAGGCTGCGTATATACAGAAAGCAACGGCCCAGCTGATGCGTGACCTGGGCTCAATCCCGTCACCTATGAACTGCTTCCTGCTCAATGTAGGCCTTGAGACACTCCCACTGAGGGTGGAACGCCATTGCAGCAATGCGCAGAAGACAGCTGAGTTTCTGGATGCCCACGAAAAGGTTTCCTATGTAAATTATGCGGGCCTTCCGGGAGATAAATATTATGAGCTGGCAAAAAAATATATGCCGGACGGAACCTGCGGGGTCATTTCCTTTGAGTTAAAGGGCGGCAGAGAGACAGCTGTGAAATTTATGGACAGCCTTAAAATGGCGGCGATCGTCACACATGTGGCAGATGCCAGGACAAGCGTTCTGCATCCGGCAAGCCATACACACAGGCAGATGAATGACCAGCAGCTGGCCGAAGCCGGAGTGTCACCAGGACTCATCCGCCTTTCCGTTGGAATAGAAAATATAGAAGATATCATTGCAGACCTGGCTCAGGCTCTGGATAACGTAGAATAAACAGGTGCAGGTACAGTGAAATTTATTCATATAGCAGATGTGCATCTGGGGGTAACTCCGGATGCAGGTTTTAAATGGAGTGAGAAGAGGGCAAAAGAAATCTGGGACAGCTTTGGCAGGATAGTCGGACTGGCCCGTGAACAGGAGGCAGACCTGCTGCTGATAGCGGGAGATCTGTTCCACAGGCAGCCACTGGTACGTGAGCTGAAAGAGGTGGACTATCTTTTTTCAACGCTGACAAACACTCAGGTAGTGCTGATAGCGGGAAATCACGATTATCTGAAGGACGGTTCTAATTATTGGAATTTTCACTGGAGTGAAAACGTACATTTCCTGTATCAGCAGGAATGTGAAAGCGTCTTTTTCCCTGAACTAAATACCAGGGTATATGGCCTGAGCTATCACACAAGGGAGATCACGCAGCCGCTCTATGATGAGCTGATGCCCGTGAAGGATGGAAGCTGTTCCATCCTTCTGGCACATGGCGGTGATGCCCGCCATATTCCCATAGACAGGAGGAAGCTGGCTTTGGCCGGCTTTGATTATATTGCGCTGGGACATATCCACAAGCCCCAGGTACTGATTCGGGACAAGATGCAGTACTGCGGTGCAATAGAGGCGCTCGACAGGGATGATACAGGAGTCCACGGACACGTGGAGGGAATTATTGAGAATGGAAAGGTGTGTGCCAGATTTGTGCCGGATGAGGGCAGGGAGTACAAGGAGCTGGATATCAGAGTTGATTCAGGGAGTACAGACCTGTCAGTTATGCAGCAGATATCAGAGAAGATAGAACTCCTTGGAAGAAAACATTTTTATAAGATAAGGCTGGCCGGTTTCCGTGATCCTGATATTATCTTTAATATAAAGAGATATTATGAGCTGGGGCAGGTGGCGGATGTCAGAGATGAGACAGAACCTGATTATGATTTCACAGTCCTGGAGGAAGAATACAGGGACGGGATCATAGGTGAGTATATCCGCCAGCTTAAGGGGGACACCCTTATGGACCATCTGGATGAAATAACAAAAAAGGCCCTCTATTATGGAGTACAGGCTTTGCTGGAGACAAAGGAGTAGATATGCAGTTACTGGAATTGCGGTTAAAGAATTTCGGCAAATTTTCCGGCCAGAGGATCTGTTTTCATCCCGGAGTCAATATTATCAGCGGTGAAAATGAGATGGGGAAGACGACCATCCATTCCTTTATCAGGGGAATGCTCTTTGGAATCATTGCACAGCGGGGAAGGGCCGCAAAAAATGATGAGTATACGCTCAGGGAGCCGTGGGAAAACCCTTATTATTATGCAGGAACGCTGAAGCTGGAAAGCGGCGGCAAGGTATTCAGGATCGAGAGAAACTTCCAGAAGCGTGATAAGAGTGTCTCGCTGGTGTGTGAGACAGATGGTGAGGAGATGAGTGTGGAACACGGAGACCTGGAGGTTCTGCTGGAGGGGATGAATGAGCAGGCCTTCAGGAATACTATTTTTATCACGCAGAAATCCAGCGCTACTGATGCAGGCCTGGCTGAAGAACTGAAGAATTATATGACTAATTTAAGAGAGGCCGGGGACGCAGGTATTTACGTGGAAGCAGCTCTTAAAAGCCTGAATGAGAAGAAGAAGAGAACGCAGTCAATCATCAGCCAGGAAGAAGCCGGAAACGAAGAGCAGGCGGAGCAGATATCCCGCCGTATGGAATATGTCAGGCAGGAACTGGATTCTGCCGAAAGAGAAGTCCAGGAGCGCCGGATGAAAAGCAGGGAGCTGGAGGAGCGGTGGAAGCTGGCTGTCATGCAGTACAAGAAGGCGGCAGACGCCGCCAGGCAGCAGCATAAGGAATCAGAAGATGTGATAAGAGACAGTATAGGCAGAAGCCGCCGGGAGGAGGCAGAACGGAGGGCAGCTCTCAGAAAGAAGAGAAGGGCGCTGCAGCTGACGGCGGCCTTTTTAAGCCTGGCAGCCTTCCTGGGATGTATCTTCCTGCCGTCTGTCACAGGGAAAGCGGCGGTGGCGGCAGTGTGGCTGCTTTGTATGCTCGCAGGTGTATGGTATGTGATCAGAAGCGGCGGATCATCACAAAACGAGGAAATGGGCGCGGATACATACAGAGAGCCCGGCCCGGAAACAGGACGCATCAGGGAGCCGTCATACGGCACAGGAACAAATGCAGCCAAAGAGGCTGCAAAGCTGGCTGAAGGCCTGGAATCGCTCCAGGGTGAACGCCAGAAGATGTCATGGGGCATAGAACATCTGAAGGCGGAAATAGCAGAAAAGAAAATACTGCTGGGAAATCTGGAGGAGAGCCTGGAGGAAGCACACAGCCTGAAGGGGAATCTGGAAAGCCTGAAGAAGGAACTGGAGGCCCTGGAGCTGGCTGACAGGACCATACGGACAGTATCCAGGGAAGGGTATCTGACTCTTGCAGAACAGGTGGAGGAAAAGGCATCCGGGATCATCAGAGAGATTACGGAAGGAAAGTACACAAGCATCAGTCTGGATGAGAATATGGACGTGAAGGTGAATACCCCTGACAGGCTTCTGAAGCTCTCACAGGTCAGCAGGGGTACAGCAGACCAGATGTATTTTGCAGTCAGGATGGCAGCGGGGGAGGTATTCACAAAGGGAGCCTGCATGCCTGTAATACTGGATGAGGCATTTGCCATGTATGATGACAGGAGGCTGTTCAATACCCTGAAATGGCTGAAGAAGAGCGGCAGACAGGTGATTTTATTTACCTGCCACAGACGGGAAGAAGAGATGATGAAAAGAATATAACTATTCAGCTGGTCTGTGCATTTACTGCACAGACCGTAAGAAAATGATTCAAGTGTGTAAAAATAATCACAGCAGAGAGACAGATCAGGCCGCGGAATATTTCCGCGGCCTGAATTTAAATGTATTAAATGTACGTAATATGATCTACTGATTATGCTTTGCCAGGAAGTTATTGATCCTGTCTACAGGGCTTAACAGGCTGCTGATAGAAGCGTCATGGTTAAGAGTATCAATGATATAAGCAATATATTTGCTGAGGTCACAGTTCATATAGTAAGGCTTCTGAAGCAGCTCAGGTGTCTGGTAGATGAGGTTTGTCGTAAGGACAAAGTCAAAGATACCATCTTCATGTGCCTTGTCAAACTTATCCATACCATTGGTGAAGAGGCCGAAGGTCGCACAGATGAATATCCTTCCGGCTTTCCTCTTCTTGAGTTCAGCTGCTACTTCCAGCACACTTGTACCTGAGGAGATCATGTCATCTATAATGATCATGTCCTTGCCTTCCACATCTGAGCCTAAGAATTCATGGGCTACTATGGGGTTGGAGCCGTTCACGATAGTGGCATAGTCACGGCGCTTATAGAACATACCCATATCCAGGCCCAGGACATTTGCCATATAGATAGCGCGGTTCATTCCGCCCTCATCGGGGCTGATGACCATGGTATTGTCTTTGTTGATCTTCAGTGTGGGAACTGCGCGGAACAGACCCTTGATAAACTGGTATACAGGCTGTACAGTCTCAAAGCCTTTCAGGGGGATGGCATTCTGTACCCGGGGATCATGGGCATCAAAGGTGATGATGTTGTCAACACCCATGCGCATAAGCTCCTGGAGCGCCAGTGCACAGTCCAGGGATTCACGTCCGGTGCGCTTGTGCTGACGGCTCTCATATAAGAAAGGCATGATGACATTGATCCTTTTTGCTTTTCCGGCCACTGCTGCGATGATACGTTTCAGATCCTGAAAATGATCATCAGGAGACATATGGTTTGTGTATCCGCACAGAGAATAGGTCAGTGAATAATTGCAGACATCCACAAGAATATACAGGTCATCACCGCGGACAGATTCATTGATGATTCCCTTAGCTTCTCCGGAACCAAAACGCGGGACCTTTGTATTAAGGATATAGCAGTCCCTCTGATAGCCTTCAAAAGCGATGGTTGTTTTATGCTCCATCTCACGTTCTTTACGCCAGGTGACAAGATAATTGTTGATCTTTTCACCGATGGTCCGGCAGCTCTCCAGAGGTATGATCCCCAGCGGTCCTACAGGGATAGTTTCCAGATTGCGTTCTTCTATTGGTTGCATGATTGATTCCTCCGTTAGTTTTACATTTCTTCCAGATGCGGCAGAAGCGAAAAATGTAATTTTTTGCCGCATAACAGTATGAATATAGTTTATATCATATTGTATACAAAGGTCAAGGTTGTAAATTGCTTAATTTTTTTAATATTTCGACAGCTTCTTTTGTATACGTATGTCATCGCCAATGAGCTTCAGCATTTTATAGTTGCTTGTGATACGGGAAAAAACTCTTTCAGAATAAGTGTCTGCAAATATGTCAATAGGCAGATTTGTAGAAATTATCGTGGATTTCTTCCGGAGAAGCCTTTCATTGATAGTCAGGAAGAGCTGAGATGAGACAAAAGAATTTGTCAGCTCAGTCCCCAGGTCATCGATGATCAGCAGGTCACAGTCAAATATATAAGAATAAAGCTCTGCCTGTTCATCCTCTTTTACGCCTTTTCTGAATGTATTTTTGGCAAAGGTATCAAACAGCTCAAATGCCGAAAAATAGATCACGGAATGAGCAGAGTCGATCAGTTCCTTTGCAATGCAGTGGGAGAGGAAGGTCTTTCCCACGCCTGTATCTCCGTAGAAGAAAAGGCTCTCGTGCACCTCATCAAAGTTGTCGATAAAATGGCCGCATTCCGCGACTATTTTTTTTATGGTCGCCAGGGCCGAGAGTCCTGTGGCCGGTTCAATTATCAGGTCAGAATAATAACCGTAAGAAAAATTGGAGAAATTCTCTTCCTTTAAAACTTCACGGATATTTGACTGAGTATAGAGCAGGTCTATGATAGCCTGCTTGAAGCAGTGGCATTTTTCATTTCCTATATAACCTGTGTCTTTGCAGTCCTCACAGAAATATCTGGGTTCCAGATAGTCAGGGGGATAACCGTTTGATGATAAAAGGTGGGGACGCATAGCCGCAAGGCGGCTGATATCATTTTTGAGGCCGTCGAGCGCCCTGTCATCGCCTTCAAGGAGCTTGCGTCCTCTGGAAACGCTCAGGGCGGCGATCTGCTGGTCAATCTCCCTGAGGGCAGGGATAGCCTCATATGCCTCATCTATGCGTTTCATCTGGTCACGCCTGCTCTGAAGCTGCTTGCGGTTATACTCACGGATGATCATGTCGTATTGTGAATTCTTCAGTGCCAATTTTCACATTCCTTTCTCAGAGTCTGTCTGAAAACAGACATGCGCTAGCGGTTCAGAAGCTGCTCCTCCAGTTTCTTGTAATCGTATTCCCTCTGGTGGAAGTTATTGAATTTATTGCCGGAAGGAGCGGAGGGCGCCTTTTGTTTTGGGGCGGCAGCCTTTTTATTCTGCTGGTGCCTGATATCCAGCTGTCTGATGTCATTTATATGTTTGATTCCGTTTTTGTGCCAGTCCTCTAAAATCTTATTGGCATACTGGAAGTTGGGCTGGTGCGTTTGGGCTATTGTCCTGCTGCAGGCTTCCTGGATGATGTCCAGTGTAAAGTGGTATTCATTGAGCCAGCAGTTCATATAGTCAGTCTCTGGTTTGGCAGGCCCTCTGCCCTTTATACCGAAAGTATTTAATATAGTATAATAATTTTTATTATAAAGGTTGGTGCTGTCTTTTGCCTCCTGGACGGTCTTGATGCCCTCCTGTGACCATGCGAGGGCGACAGTCTCTATGTAGCGTGCACTTTTGCTGCCCTTTGAAACACAGTATTCAATCAGGTATTCGATCAAGTCTGCTGAAAAGTGCAGTACGTCATAGAAATACAGGATATTTGACACCTCTGAAGGACTGAGAGTCTTGCCTAGGTATTGTTCTGCAATAAAAATGAGCTGCCTGATGTCCTCAGAATCCTTAAGCGCCTTGACCCTGTCAGGGCTGAGGGCAGGTTTGGGGATGGAAACGGGAGCGCTTGCTGCAGGCTCATCGGAAGAAGTAAGATATTCAGACTCCTCCTGTACGCCCTGCAATGTATCCGCAGGCTGTTCTTCAGCAGCGGCAGCAGCGGTCTCTTCCACGGGAAGATCCAGGAAGGAGACTCCCAGAAGCTCATCGCCTTCCCCGTATGTGAGTTCAAGAAGGCCCAGCTTTTCCCAGTAAGACAGTCCCCTGCGTATATCCTTCTCTGTGTGGTCAAAGGTATCGGCCAGGGCGGAGACTGTTATGGCCCGTCCGGCGCAGGCACAGCGGAACAGGAACAGGTACAGCTTTACATATTCTCCGTTTGCGGCCGGCAGATAGTGGTCAAGAAAGTAATTTTGTATGATCGTCACGTCATTAGTGGGTCTTGTGTATAAAGATATTGATTTCAATTTATTCACCTGGATTTTCGTTCTTATTAATAATGGAATATTTATCGAACCCCAGTATAACACAGATTTTTTGAAAAGAGAATAGCAGTTTTCAGGAGCAGGGCTGTCCACAGGCCGGAGGAAAAACTTTGTGGATAATGTGGATAATGTGGATAAAATGGGGACAGAAAAAAAGTGCAACCTGTAGAATCCTTATAAAATAAGGGATTGTCGAATGTTGTGGATTTACGTAATGAAAGTTATGTAAACACAGGTATCCACAAAAAAATCCACATGTCCGGACACAATATAATGTGCATAAACATGTGGATAATGTGGATAACTATTGTCCAAGCAGGCTTTCCCCTATTTTTACAACGTCTCCGGCGCCCATAGTTATCAACAGGTCACCGTGCATACAATTTTCTAATAAAAAATTTTCTATTTCGTCAAAAGACGGGAAGTAATATGCATCTGAGCCTCGATCCTGAATATGTTCCATCAAAGTCTCGGAACTGATCCCCAGATTATCTGTCTCACGCGCGGCATATATATCAGCCAGCACAACTTTGTCAGCCAGAGACAGGGCTTCTGCAAACTCGTCCATAAGCGCTTTAGTACGTGTATAAGTATGTGGCTGGAACACGCACCATATAGTTTTATGGGGATATTTTCTGGCGGCATTTAAGGTGGCACGGATCTCGGTGGGATGGTGGGCATAATCATCGATCACTGTCACGCCTCCGATTTCTCCCTTTTTCTCAAAACGGCGGTTTGTGCCTGAAAACTCCATAAGGCCTCTCTGCATTGTCTCCAGCGGGATACCCATGATATCCGCCAGTGCCAGGGATGCACAGGCATTTGATACATTGTGGCTGCCGGGTACACTCAGGCAGAAATGTCCGAAAGTCTTTCCTCCTTTTATAAGGTCAAAGGAACCTAAGGCCAGCTCGTCATAGGTGATATCTGCCGGGGAATAGTCACTCTCGGGGGATGAGCCGTAAGTCACAACACGGCACTTGAGGCCGTCTGTGATTTTCTGGTAATCAGGTATGTCACTGTTGATAATGAGGATACCGTCTTCAGGAAGCCTTTCTGCAAAGAGCCTGAAGGAACGGCGGATATCATCCAGGTCTTTGAAGAAATCCAGATGATCTGCGTCAATGTTCAGGATAATGCTTATCTTTGGATAAAAATGCAGGAAACTGTTCGTGTATTCACAAGCCTCTGTAATAAAAGTCTCATGTCCGCCCACACGGATGTTTCCGTCTATTGCTTTCAGGATGCCGCCCACTGAGATAGTAGGGTCCATTTCAGCGGCGAGGAAGATATGGGAAATCATAGAGGTGGTAGTAGTCTTTCCGTGAGTGCCGGATACAGCAATAGGTGTCTTATAATTTCTCATCATCTGTCCCAGAAGCTCAGCTCTGGTCATCATTGGCACACCCATTTTTACAGCTCCCTCATATTCGGGATTGTCGGGATGGATGGCGGCTGTATAAACGACGAGTTCAGTATTTTCTTTTATATTAGAAGCACGCTGTCCGTAATACACGACAGCGCCTTTTTCCTCCAGCCATCTGGTCAGAGGGGATTCCTTTGCGTCAGAGCCTGAGACGACAAAGCCCCGGTCCAGCAGGATAGCGGCCAGTCCGCTCATACTGATTCCTCCGATGCCGATGAAATGGATGCTGAGTGGTTTTTTGAAATCTATCTGATACATAATAACGTTCTCCTTTGTTTCTGATAAAGGCGGATCTCCCTATAAGAAGTATCCGGTCCTGGCAGCAGACTGGGTCTGTGCTTTTTATATTATACCATATTCCGGGAAAATGGAAAGGGTTTCTTAATTCCGTACATATTTTAATGGAAGCAGAGGCAGAGGACGGGGGAAGATTGCCTTAAAACAACATAAAAGCAAAATAATAGACAAAAACAGACAGGAAATAACAAAGAATGGAACATGGAAAGAACAAACTGTCGAATAAAGATTGTGACTTTGTAAATTCAAAACAAAAATATGAAGCATTTGTCATAAAATGTAGTAAAAAAAATTCAAAAATATGTAAAATGTGTTCACTATTTCCAGGATGTGTGTTATAATAAAAAAACAAATAATTACAACAAGAGGTGATAGCGTGATTAAAAAAGAAATGATTGCAATGTTACTTGCAGGTGGACAGGGCAGCCGGCTGGGAGTCCTGACTGAAAAAGTGGCTAAGCCAGCCGTAGCTTTTGGCGGAAAATACAGAATCATAGATTTCCCGCTGAGCAACTGTATTAATTCTGGTGTAGATACAGTAGGTGTACTGACACAATATCAGCCCCTCAGGCTTAACACACACATAGGGATCGGTATCCCTTGGGATCTGGACAGAAATATCGGCGGAGTTACCGTTCTTCCTCCATACGAGAAGAGCGGAAACAGTGAGTGGTATACAGGAACCGCCAATGCAATTTACCAGAACCTCACCTATATGGAGAATTATAATCCGGAATATGTTCTGATGCTTTCCGGAGACCATATTTATAAGATGGATTATGAAGTCATGCTGGATTTCCATAAGGCCAGCAATGCAGATATTACGATTGCAGTAATGCCGGTGCCCATCGAGGAGGCCAGCCGTTTCGGCGTAGTCATCGCAGATGAGCAGAACAGGATCACTGAGTTCCAGGAAAAGCCGGAGCATCCGAAGAGCAATCTGGCTTCAATGGGTATATACATATTCTCGTGGAAAGTTTTAAAAGAAGCTCTCATTGCTATGAAAGACCAGAGCAATTGTGACTTCGGCAAGCACATCATCCCTTACTGCCACGAAAGAGGGGACAAGCTGGTAGCCTACGAATATAACGGATACTGGAAAGATGTGGGGACATTGGGCTCCTATTGGGAGGCCAACATGGAGCTGATCGATATTATTCCTGAATTCAATCTTTATGAAGAGTTCTGGAAGATATATACAGGCAGTGAGATCATTCCGCCGCAGTATATTTCTGCTGAGGCAAAGATCACAAAGAGTATTATTGGCGATGGTACAGAGGTATACGGGGAAGTCCAGAATTCCGTAATCGGTGCCGGTGTTACCATTGGCAAGGGGAGTGTCATCAAGGATTCCATCATTATGAAAGGAACGACCATTGGTGAAGGAGTAGTTATGGATCGCGCTATCATCGCAGAAAATGTTAAAATTGATAATAATGTGGTTCTTGGAGTGGGAGAAGAGGTTCCAAATAAAGTAAAACCAAATGTGTACTCCTTTGGATTGGTAACGATCGGGGAAGGAAGTTATATTCCGCCAAATGTTAAAATTGGTAAAAATACAGCGATTTCTGGTACTACGGTGCCGGAAGACTATCCGGACGGCTTACTTGAGAGCGGCGAGACTTTGAAAAAGGACGGTGAGGAAGCATGAGAGCGGTAGGAATCATTTTAGCAGGTGGAAATAACCACCGTATGAGAGAACTTTCAAATAAAAGGGCCATTGCGGCCATGCCAATAGCGGGCAGTTACAGAAGTATCGACTTTGCGCTGAGTAATATGTCCAATTCTTCCATACAGAAGGTAGCGGTGCTGACACAGTATAATGCACGTTCTTTAAACGAGCATTTAAGCTCCTCAAAATGGTGGGATTTCGGAAGAAAACAGGGAGGCCTGTTCGTATTTACACCTACCATTACCGCTGACAACAGCTTCTGGTACAGAGGCACGGCAGATGCCATCTATCAGAATCTGGATTTCCTCAAAAAATGCCATGAACCGTATGTGATCATTGCATCCGGGGACGGTGTGTACAAGCTGGATTACAATAAGGTACTTGAGTACCATATTGAGAAAAAAGCGGATATCACAGTTGTCTGCAAGGATATTGAGCCGGGCGAGGACGTGACCAGGTTCGGTGTTCTGAAAATGAATGAGGACTCCAGGATAGAAGAATTTGAGGAGAAACCTATGGTGTCCGCCTATAACACGGTGTCCACAGGTGTCTATGTCATCCGAAGAAGACAGTTGATCGAGCTGATTGAACGCTGTGCACAGGAAGACCGTCATGATTTCGTAAAAGATATCCTTATCCGTTATAAAAACCTGAAGAGGATCTACGGATATAAGATGAAAAACTACTGGAGCAATATCGCTACAGTTGAGTCTTATTATAAGACGAACATGGATTTCCTGAAACCGGAAGTAAGAGACTATTTCTTCCGTCAGTATCCTGATGTATATTCCAAGGTGGACGACCTGCCGCCGGCAAAATATAATCCTGGATGTGAAGTGAAGAACAGCCTTGTATCAAGCGGATGTATCCTGAACGGATATGTGGAAAATTCCGTGCTGTTTAAGAAAGTTTTTGTGGGAGAAAACTGTGTGATCAAGAATTCCATCATTTTAAATGATGTATACCTGGGAGACAATACCCATATCGAGAACTGTATCGTTGAGAGCCGTGATACAATACGGGCAAATTCATACCACGTCGGGGAAGACGGAATAAAGATTGTTATAGAAAAAAATGAGCGTTACGTGCTATAACGGAAAATGATGACAATACAGGGAAAGGGGCACATGAGCTATGAATATAACTGACGTAAGAGTACGCAAAGTTGCAAAAGAAGGAAAGATGAAGGCCGTTGTTTCTATTACAATTGATGACGAGTTTGTGGTTCACGATATCAAAGTAATTGAAGGTGAGAAAGGATTATTTATTGCGATGCCGAGCAGGAAGGCATCAGACGGAGAATACAGGGATATAGCACATCCTATTAACTCACAGACACGTGAGAAGATACAGGAAATTATCCTTAAACAGTATGAAGTTGCAGCAGCGCAGGAAGAGGAAGCACAGGAATAAGTCGGGGGTTTCTGATTACGCTGCATATAAACTTAAGATGAAAGGCCGCTGCGTTTGCAGCGGTCTTTCAATTTGACATGGACATTTCAGGATATTTACTGTAGAATATCATTTGAAATTTGTAAAATAGAATAAGGATGTGATGATGTGTACGTGATCGTAGGGCTTGGGAATCCGGGCAGACAGTATGAGCATACCAGGCATAACGCAGGCTTTGATGCTGTTGACCTGCTTGCAGATAAATATAATATTGATGTTGATACGAAGAAATTCAAGGCATTGTATGGAAAAGGGATAATAGAGGGACAGAAGGTGGTCCTGGCCAAACCGCTCACTTTTATGAACCTGAGCGGGGAGAGTGTAAGAGAGCTTGTGGATTTTTATAAGATAGATGAGAAGGACGAACTGATCGTCCTGTATGATGATATCAGCCTGGAGCCGGGACAGCTGCGCCTCAGGGGTAAGGGAAGCGCCGGAGGGCATAATGGCATCAAAAGTATAATTGCCCATCTGGGACATCAGGAGTTTAAAAGAGTAAAGATAGGGGTGGGAGAAAAGCCGCCCGGATTCGATCTGGCAGATTATGTGCTGGGGCGTTTTCCAAAGTCTCAGAGGGAGGCCTTTGCGGATGCATTAGAGAGGGCAGCCGGGGCTGTCGTGTCTATTATGACAGACGGCATGGATGCTGCTATGAACAGCTTTAATAAGAAAGCCTGAAATGGAGGGTATGATGAAGGCCTTTACACAGCCAATCAGCAACCTGGGGGAATTTGAGCAGATAACACGGAGCCTGTCAAAGACAAAAGGCATGGTAGAGGTTACCGGCTGCATTGATTCTTCGAAATCTCATTTTATCTATTGTGCGGGTGAGGCATACTCCTGCAAGGTCATTGTCACCTACAGTGAGCTCCGTGCAAAAGAACTATATGAAGATTATAGATTTTTTGATAAGAAGGTCCTTTTATATCCGTCTAAGGATCTTATATTTTACAGCGCCGATATCCACAGCAACCTGCTGGTACAGACAAGGATCTCGGCGCTAAAAGCGCTTCTGGAAGAGGAAGAAGTAACCATCATTACCACTATGGGAGGCTGCATGGACCATCTGGTCCCCCTGTCTGACTGGAAAAAATATATCTTCAGGCTGGACGCTGCCAGCTCTGTGGATGTGGAGAAGATGAAAAAGCAGCTGGTTGAGATGGGATATGAACGTGTGGGCCAGGTGGAAGGCAGCGGACAGTTTGCAGTACGCGGAGGGATCATAGATATATATCCTCTGACAGAAGAGAATCCTGTGAGGATCGAACTGTGGGGGGATGAAGTTGATTCTATAAGAAGCTTTGATGTGGAGAGCCAGCGGTCTATAGAGAATCTGGATGCAATAACTGTCTATCCGGCAGCAGAAGTTATTGTGGATAAGCAGCGGGCAGAAGCCGGTATCCTGAAAATGGAAAAAGAAGTCAAAAAGCTCCGCAGACAGTTGAGGGATGAGAACAAAACTGAAGAGGCACATCATCTGTCAGAGCTTCTTGAGGAATGCAGAGAAAAGCTGGAAGAGTATGGGGTAGGCGCAGGGCTTGACAGCTATGTAGACTATTTTTATGACAAGACAGTATCTTTTCTGGATTACTTTACAGACAGAGACACTCTTGTTGTACTGGATGAACCCAACAGAATCTCTCAGGAGGGGGATGCGATTGAGCAGGAGTTCAGGGAAAGCATGATGAACAGGCTGGAGAAGGGATATGTCCTGCCCGGACAGACGGGTATCCTCTACAGCAGCCAGGAAGTGACGGGAAGACTGAATGCCATGAGGTGTATGGGGCTGTGCACTCTGGAGGCTGCCAAGGGCAGTTTCAGGATCACGGATAGGTACAGCATTTTCGTTAAATCCGTAAATCCTTATAACAACAGCTTTGAACTGCTGGTTAAAGACCTGAAAAGATTTAAAAAGGAAGGATACCAGGTTATCCTGCTCTCAGGTTCCAGGACCAGGGCAAAACGGCTTGCTGAGGATCTGCGTGAGTATGAGCTGAACAGTTTCTATACAGATGATATGGAGAGAGTGGTTCAGCCAGGAGAGATCCTTGCAGCCTATGGAAATGCCAGAAAGGGATATGAATATCCCCTTATTAAGTTTGTTGTCATCTCGGAGAGTGATATCTTCGGCAAGGAAAAGAAAAAGAAAAAGCGAAAGGTGTATGAGGGGAAGAAGATCCAGAGCTTTTCGGAGCTGGCTGTGGGTGACTATGTGGTGCATGAAAACCACGGCCTGGGCGTCTACAAAGGCATAGAAAAGATAGAGGTGGACAAAGTCACCAAGGATTATATGAAGATAGAGTATGCAGGCGGCAGCAACCTCTATATCCTGGCGACACAGCTGGACGTGATCCAGAAATATGCAGATTCCCAGGCAAAAAAGCCAAAACTGAATAAGCTGGGATCCCAGGAGTGGAACAAGACAAAGACAAGGGTGAGGAGCGCTGTAAGGGATGTGGCCAGAGATCTGGTGCGCCTCTATGCAGTCCGGCAGAAAAGTGAGGGGTTCCAGTTCAGTGAGGACACTGTGTGGCAGAGGGAATTTGAGGAGATGTTTCCCTATGAAGAGACGGATGACCAGGTGCTTGCAATAGAGTCCACCAAGAAAGATATGGAAAGCCGCAAGATCATGGACCGTCTTGTCTGCGGTGACGTGGGATACGGCAAGACCGAGGTGGCTATCCGTGCTGCATTTAAGGCAGCCCAGGATGGGAAACAGGTGGTTTTCCTGGTACCCACTACCATACTGGCACAGCAGCATTACAATACCTTTGTTCAGCGTATGAAAGATTTTCCCATCAGGGTAGACCTGATGTGCCGGTTCAGGACCGCAGCGGAACAGAAAAAGACGCTTCAGGATCTGAAGAAAGGCCTGGTGGATATCCTTATCGGAACACACAGGGTGCTGTCTAAGGATGTGGAATTTAAGGACCTGGGGCTTTTGATCGTGGATGAGGAGCAGCGCTTTGGCGTCACTCATAAAGAGAGGATAAAGAAGCTGAAAGAAAATGTGGATGTGCTCACTCTGACAGCTACGCCGATCCCCAGAACCCTGCATATGAGCCTTGTGGGCATACGTGATATGAGTGTACTGGAAGAGGCGCCCCAGGAGCGCCAGCCTATCCAGACATATGTCATGGAATACAATGAGGAGATGGTCAGAGAGGCCATAAGCCGTGAACTGGCAAGAGGCGGCCAGGTATATTATGTATATAACAGAGTTAACACCATCGTGGAGATGACAAATACAGTGGCAAAGCTGGTGCCGGAGGCAAATGTGGCATTTGCCCATGGGCAGATGAAGGAAAGAGAGCTGGAGCGCATCATGTATGATTTTATCAACGGAGAGATAGATGTGCTTGTATCCACAACCATCATTGAGACAGGACTGGACATCTCCAACGTGAATACCATGATCATCCACGACGCCGACAGTCTTGGGCTTTCACAGCTGTACCAGTTAAGGGGAAGAGTCGGCCGTTCAAACAGGACGGCATATGCCTTTCTGATGTACAGGCGCAACAAGATGCTGAAGGAGATTGCAGAAAAGAGGCTTCATGCCATCAGGGAATTTACTGATCTGGGAAGCGGCTTTAAAATAGCCATGAGAGATCTTGAGATCAGAGGCGCGGGGAACCTGCTGGGAGAAGAGCAGCACGGCCATATGGAAGCAGTGGGATATGACCTGTACTGTAAGATGCTCAATGAATCTGTCAAGGAATTGAAGGGGGAGGCAGAGCCGGAGGAAGAATACGGCACTTCCATCGATCTGGATATCGATGCCTTTATCTCTGAAAAATATATCCGCAGTGAGTCCCAGAAGCTGGATATTTATAAGCGTGTGGCCGGTATCGAGAGCGAGGAAGAGTATGATGATATGATGGAGGAGCTGATGGACCGTTTTGGAGAACCGCCTAAATCAGTACAGAACCTTCTGGCTATCGCAAATCTGAAGGCCATGGCCCACAAAGCGTATATTACTGAGATATCCCAGAAGGGTGACTCTATCAGGTTCACCATGTTTGAGCGTGCCAAAGCAGACCCGGCTAAAATCGAACATCTGGTAGAGAAGTACAAGAATAATAACAAGAACCAGCTTAATTTCAAAGTAGATACAAATCCTTACTTTGAATACAAAAAACCACGCAAGAGCCTGAAAGACAATGATGATATACTGCAGGTGGTCAGGGAGCTGGTGGAGGAAATTGCGCTGGTGAAGAGCGTGTGAATGGATCAATTTCATATCTTTGCCCAAAAATCGGGATGAAAGTCATTTTTTAAAAAGCTTTCATCCCGATTTTTAATCAGATAAAGTTCCAAGTTCGGGCGTCAATACAAGAGAAAAGAGCTATTTATAGGGTATGGATAAATATCACTCTTTCGTATAATTATATCACTTTTTAGCGGACTATTTGCCGCGGATTCTTCTGAATGCCAAAAAACAGCGGTTTTAAGCCTTTTTTGCGCTCTATATAAATTTATGACAAAAATTACCTTGTTTTTTTGAAGTTGCAAAAAGCATTTTTCTTGCTATAATGATTTAAGTATAAAGATTATAGATATTTTGTAACTGCTCAGTACTTTCACAGTTACCTGCAAAATCCATTTAAAATCGCCTTTGGCGATGGGATTTTTGCACTCTTGAATCATTTTCTCACGGTCTGTGCAGTAAATGCACAGACCTGCTGAATAGTTACGATATTTTATACATTATCGTGCGAAGCACGCCTATCCGTAAGGATCTGAATTATGGGATGCACGGAGTGTATACATTATCGTGGGATGCACGGAGGTGTATAAAATTTCGCGGAAATAAAACAGAGAGAGCAGTTCTGCAAAGATAAGGTTTATAGAATATGAGGAAATACATATGAGCAGACTCATTCCAGAAAATGTAGGTAAAAGTTCGGGGGTACGTTATGAAATAGTCCTGTGTCAGCACGGCCGGGGCTTGTTTGATGTTCCGCAGCAGCAAAGCTGCATTAAGGTATTGTATGTTCTCCGCGGACAGCTTCAGATTGATGTCAATGGCAATTCCTGTATAGTAGGCACGGGGGATTTGTTTGTTGTTTTGGCGGAGGAACTGCATATGATCACATCTTCATCAAAAGATGATGCTGCATTTTGGGAGATTGCGTATGACCAGGAGCTGTTATATTCGGCCAGTCAGTCTGCCTCGGATAATAAGTTTTTGTTTTCATTTACAATTTCCGGCCGTCTTGGACAGCGTCTGTTTACACGAAATACTCTGGTGGAAAGCCGTATATCTTCGCTGATAGAGGATATGCTGGAAGAATATGAAAATCCTGAATTCTGTTCAGATATTGCCATCAGGCTGTTCCTTTGCCAGCTTTCACTCTGGTTCTTACGCAGCTGGAAGGCACAGGATGAAGAAAAGGATCTTACCAGTATCAATGATATTTATTCCATGGATCTGCTGCAAAAAATATTTACTTTTGTGGATCAGGAATATATGAATAAAATCAAGATGGAAACGATTGCGAGCCAGTGCAACATGAGTTATCATTCATTTTCAAAATTCTTTATTGCACATACAGGTAAAACCTTCCCAGGGTATGTGAACGAGGTACGTCTCACAAAATCCAAGATATTACTTACTACCACAGGAATGAACATTACGGAAATAGCAATGGAAGTAGGCTATATCTCCACGAGCCATTTTATTCAGCGTTTTAAGGAAAGCAACCAGATGACACCGCAGCAGTTTCGCAAGGAATTTAATAAATAGGGATTTATTAAGTATATTACATAAATTAAAGAAAGCAGGAATATTTTTATGACTAAAACTATTAAAAAAGATCTTCTGAACATTAAGATGTATCCTTCAAGGAGTGAGATGGGATGTGGGGCGGCCTGTGATATAGAAAAGGCCGTTTCTTCCGTAATCGCTCAGCGCGGTGAATGCAATATTATTTTTGCGGCAGCGCCTTCCCAGCGTGAGGTGCTTGATGCACTTTCGATATCCTCCAAAATTGACTGGGATAAGGTCCATGCTTTCCACATGGATGAATACGTAGGCATCAGCCCTGAAGCGCCCCAGGGGTTTGCAAAATTTCTGCGGGATGCTCTTTTTGATAAAGCAAGGCCTGGTTCAGTGGAGTATTTGAATTCTACGGCAGACCCGGAAACTGAGTCAGAGCGCTATGCTGCACTTCTAAAAAAATTTCCTGCGGATATTGTAATTATGGGAATTGGGGAGAATGGGCATATTGCTTTTAATGATCCCCATGAGGCGGATTTTAATGATGATGCGCTGGTAAAAATCGTGACACTGGATGAAAAATGCAGGCAGCAGCAGGTAAACGACGGCTGTTTTTCCAGGCTGGAAGATGTACCTGAAACTGCATTGACGCTGACGATTCCAGCTTTAGTTGCTGCCCCTCAGGTTTTCTGTATAGTTCCGGCAAGGACAAAAGCCGCTGCCGTGTATGATACAGTACATGGTCCGGTTTCAGAAACATGTCCGGCCTCTGTTCTGCGCCGTCATCCAAATGCTGTGTTATATCTGGATCCTGACAGCAGCAGTCTGATGGCTACTGTTTAAATGACGCCGTGCTGCTTGGAGGGTTTGCTGAGGGAGGTATAAACAAATGAATAATGAGCCTGCAGTTGCTTTTTATATTAGAAGTTAAACTTGAAATGTAATGACTTTTGCGTTACAATTGCATTAAAAGAAGGAGGTGCTGTCTTATGGAAAAAACAGCTACATTGAACTTAAGAGTTAATCCAATTGTAAAAGAACGTGCAGAAGCAGTGTTATCAAGATTAGGTGTGCCGATGTCAACTGCAATCGATATTTATCTAAATCAGATCTCTTTGACTGGTGGAATTCCATTTAATGTTACATTGCCAAAAGCACCAGATGTTATTAACGCTGATTTGATGACAGATGAACAGTTTCATAGAAAACTTAAAAAAGGTTATGATGATATTGAAGCTGGCAGAGTACAGAATGCAGCGAATGCTTTTGAAAAGTTTAGGGAAAATCATGGAGCATGATACAATACATTGTAGAAATTACAGATGAAGCATTGGCAGATATGGAACAGCTTTATAATTATATTGCGTTCTCGCTTCTTTCGCCGGAAAATGCAATCGGACAGTATAATCGAATTGCAGATGCAATCTTAAAACTGGATATGCTACCAGAACGTTTTCGTATTATGGATTCAGAACCAGAACATTCAAAAGGGATTCGCCAAATGCTGGTAGACAACTATTCTGTTTTCTATGTGATACAAGGCGAAAAGGTTACAGTGACAGATGTATTGTATAGTGCATCAGATATTGATAAGCGATTAAAGGGATAAAAGTAAAGGAATGGCTGCAAAGTAATAAGCTATAACAATAATAAAGACCTGAATGATGGTGAGCACATCAATCAGGTCTTTTTGCTGCTGCTAAAAGATGATACATCTTGCCTAAATAACGCTATACACACAGCAGATATCTATCTATAATGAAATCAAATACTTTGAATATATCCAAAAGGATCGGGACCTATGAAAAAAGTTGAATTAAGAGAAGAGAACCTTTATGTTGACGGCCGCCCGTTTTTAGTACGAGGGGCAGAAATCCAGTACTTTCGTTTGAATCCGGAAAATTGGGAGGAGATTCTTTCTAATGCCCAAAAAAGCGGAGTGAATCTTGTTACTACCTATATACCCTGGTTTTTTCATGAGGAGGAAGAAGGGGATGTAGACCTGGATGGACATACTCATCCATCCAGAAACCTGCGCCGTTTTTTTGAGATTGCATGCAGTCTTGGCCTCTATCTTGCTGCCAGGCCAGGCCCGTTTATTAACAGCGAATTACGTGACGGCGGTTTTCCCCGCTGGTTGTTTGAGAAGTATCCAGGGACTTTAAGCCGCAGTGCCGCAGGCGGTTACTGCCTGGGACGTCCATGCCCCGCAGAAGGGGAGCCCGTCTACCGGGAAAAGGTATACAACTGGTACAAAGCAGTTATACCTCTGATCGCAGAATTTCAGGACAGGGAAAAGGGCGGTGTGATATTATTTCAGCCGGATAATGAGCTGTCAAGCGCCTGGAGCTTCGGGCTGCTGAATTCACTGTACGACCCTGAGATTATTAATGTTTACTGGCCGCAGTATCTTCAGGAATGTTATAAAGAGATTGAAATTCTGAACAGGCACTATGAAAGCAGCTATATGCAGTTCTCTCAGGTAAAACCTCCCAGGGCTTTTCCAGGGTCACCTCTGGAGAAAAAACTTGCGGATGACTGGATGAACTTTAAGCGCCGTTTTTTTGCCGACTGGGGTATTGATATGACACGCTGCGCAATGGACCTTGGAATCCATGTACCGGTTACGCTGAATGAGCCTGTAGCAGGATTTTTTAATCACGGGGATCATTCCGGGGTGGGAGCACGCATAAAAGAAACAGGTCTGCCTGTTTTTACCTCCTGTCATACATATTCAGACCGGCTGCAGGATTGGGAGGGATGTGCCGACAATGCCATGTCTGTGCGGTTAAACCGTTCCAGCCCCTTAAATTCTGTCGCATTGGCTATGGAGGCGGGGGCAGGCTGCTATAATGAGCGGCTCAGAAAATCCGATATTAACTGGGATATGCTGCTGCGCAACAATCTTATGGACGGGCTTGCCGGAAGTGTGGTTTATTCGTATGTAAACGGCAGTTCACCTCTGGAACAGACCATTGAAGGTCCCGAGTACTGGCCTCTTGCACCCCTTTCAGCAAAAGGTGAGACAAACAGGCTGACAGAAAAGATACACACCTTCCATCGCTTTGTGGAAGCCTGGGAGAAAGAAATCGCATCGGCAAAATGTCCTGAAGAGCTGAACCTTGCTTTTACACCTGGAATGCGCCTTTCTGACTTTTTTGGGACTTATCCGCTTATGGGCAGCGGGGGAGAGGGGGCTCCGGGGGGTGAACGTTTCAGCGCAGAACCTAAGATAGACCGTGGTGAAGTTGCCTTTAGCCATGACTGGCTGGATGGATATGAAGGTGTCTCTAAACAGACTGTAAAAGTAGAAAGCAGCGCATGGCGCAAGGTGCGTGAAGCGCTGGTACTCTCAGTACGTCTGGGATTGTCCGGACGGATGGTAGATCTGGCAAATCCATGCTGCCCGCCGGACTGTCATACTCCGCTGATCGTTCCTAATGCGGGATGTCTGGAAACGGAAGCATTTGATTATTTATGCGAATACATCAAGAGCGGCGGCACCGCTATCTTTACCCCCATGATCCCGCAGTTTGATCTGTACGGCAACTATAATAATTCAATACTGAAGCTTTTAGGGGCAGAACTGACAGAAATGATCCGCCCGGCAGGCGGTGAAATACTGGATTATGGAAGCCGTGTGGTACAGGCTTGGGGCGGACAGGAATTATCTGTCCACAGCTGGATGTCTGTGTATAATTTCAGCAGGGAAAATAAACCGCTGGCTTTTTATAAAGGCAAAGCCGTTGCGTCTTCTGTCACGGCAGAGCAGGGCAAGGCTGTTGTAGCAGGCTTTGAGGCCCTGTACAACAACGGGCAGAGCGTGTCGTTCTGGAAGGATGTTTTCGAAAAGGTATGTGGTATATCACCTGCGGTCAGTGAAAAGAACGGATACTTCAGCCTGTTTTCACGAAAAAATGAGGCAATGCATTTTCTTTCCGTGGGTAATGCTGCAGGCACTCTTGAGCCGGGGATAATCAGATGCGCAGGTTATGAATTTTTGCTGGAATTAATGCCTCATGAAGGCCGCATCCTGATTTTTAATATGCCGGTCCTGGATGGGAAAAATCATATCTGCTACTGTACAAGTGAAGTGATCCCCCTTGATCCTGAGCGCAGCAGACTGGAACTGCACGGTGCGCCGGGAACCCAGGGTAAGATCGTCTTCTCCGAACCGTGCACAGTATGCCTGAACGGAAGTCCTGTCCCTCTCTCAAAGGAAAAAGAGGGTTTTGCACTTTTATATGAACATACAAGAGAAGCCTGCCTTATTTCTATTTATGAATGACGCTGTAAAGCTCTTTAGAAAGGAATATATTATGAAAAAGTTGAATTTTGCTGTAATCGGCTGCGGAGCGCTTGCCCAGGGTACCCACATTCCCTGTCTGGCACAATCTGAAAAAGCAAACCTCCACACCTGCTGCGACCTGTCAGATTATATTTTGACTCTATGTCAGACAAAATTTGGTGCGCAGCATATTTGTAAGGACTGGAAAGCTGCTATTGAAAACCCGGAGGTTGATGCCATCTGTCTTTGTACTACTGAAAAACTCCGTTTTCCTGTTATTTCTTATGCGGCACAATTTCATAAGCCTGTTTATGTTGAGAAGCCGCTTGCAACCAGTATGGAGGAGATTTATAAGATACAGAAGGCAGTACATGAGAGCGGCATACCATTCTGTATCGGACATAACCGCCGTAACAGTCCTGCTATGAGAGATGCACATGATATCTTTCGTAAACATATGGAAGATAATCGGCAGGAGCCATGGCGCTGGAAACGTGAGCCGGGCCGCCCTAACCGTAAAGATGACGGCCGTGCTTCCATGAGTGTGCGTGTAAATGATGACTGGTACAGCTGGAAGGGATGGGTGTTTGACCCTGTTCAGGCGCCATACGGTCCCATGCTGTTTGAAATGACTCACTTCACTGACCTGTGTAACTGGTTTATGGATTCTGAACCTGAGGAAGTTGTGGCGATGGAGACAGGTATGCTTAATCATGCCATTATCATCAAATATAAGACAGGAGAGCTGGCAACTTTAAATATGTGCGCAAACGGTACTTTTGGCTATCCTAAAGAGCTTTATGAGATTATGGGAAATGGAGCTATTGTTGTCGTGGATCATATGTGCGAGGTCCGCACAGCAGGAATTCCCGGAGCACCTGCAGTGAAGAAATATGACTTTATAAAAGACCGTCATCAGGATGTGGGAATTCAGGGAGGAATCGAAGGCTTCCGTGAAAAGAAGGCCGCAGCCTTAAAAGAAGCTGCAGAAGCAAATGATCCGATGCTGCAGTTTACCGCAGAGCCAGACAAGGGGCATTCAGCGGCGCTGGAAAATTTTATAGACCAGATCAATGGACTTCGCGGCGAGGTGTGCGGTGTAGATGATGCTGTCTGTGCATCGCAGGTTGCATTTGCAGCCATCAAAAGTGCAAGGGAAAAACGTTTTGTACGTGTGGATGAGATTTAATAAGAAAGCTGCCTGGCAAAAACAGGCAGCTTTTTTTATAAATATCGAATTTTTGCGAAACTCCCCAAAAGATGTTATAAATCGGCTAAAGAATGATATTCAGCAGCAAACATCAGATGGTAGTATATAGATATAAAATTCAAAGGCACCATTCAAGTTTTTCTGACAGGGTTCTCGTCTGAAATCCTGTGAACGGCGCTGATGCAGATGGAAGAGCACGTGACCGGAGCGGTAAGTGTAGATCCAAATTTATGGGGTATAGGAGGTATATAAAAATTGAGGAAAAAAGGAAAGGAAAGAGGGCATGGCACCACGCCTAGGAAAAGGAAGAAATTCCGCCGGGATGATCTTGAATTGTTTTTGATCTCTCTGCCGACTGTTATCTGGTACATATTATTTGCCTACATTCCTATGATGGGAGTTGTGCTGGCATTTAAAAATTATCGTTTAGTACAGGGAAAAGGCTTTTTTGGAAGTTTATTTGCATCCGACTGGGCCGGCCTTAAAAATTTTGAATTTTTGTTCGTGAGAGGTGACTTTTTAGCAATTATCGGACGTACTGTCGGTTACAACCTTATATTCATCATCCTGCAGATGGTTGTTCCGGTGGCATTGGCAATCATGATATCACTTTTGCTGAATAAACGTCTGTCTAAGATCTGCCAGACAGCCATGTTTTTCCCGCATTTTATGTCATGGGTTGTTGCCAGCTACTTTGTGTTTGCTTTTCTGAGTACAGATAACGGTTTGATTACAAGGTTTTTGCACAGCATAGGGATCGACTATAATTTCTACGGAAAGGACGCCAACTCCATATGGCCGTTCCTGCTGGTATTCCTGAATCAATGGAAGACAGTGGGATACAACATGGTAGTGTATCTGGCAGCAGTTACAGGCCTTGACCGTACTTATTATGAGGCAGCCATGATCGACGGCGCTACAAAGTGGCAGCAGATTAAAGAAGTGACGATACCTCTTTTGAAACCAACCATTATTATTATGGGGATTATGGCGATCGGCGGAATCATCAAATCCGATTTCGGCCTGTTCTATCAGGCAACAAAAAATTCAGCAGCCCTGTATCCATCAACGATGACGCTTGATGTGTACATCTTTAATGCACTCACACAAAATAATAATATTAATATGAGTGCCGCGGCATCTTTCTTCCAGTCGATTGTCGGTTTTGTGACAATTTTGCTTGCCAATGGTATTGTTCGGAAAATCGAGCCGGAAAACTCATTTTTCTAAGAAAGGGAGTGGTTATATATGAGGAAAAAGAAAAAGCAGGATTGGGAGACAGGAGAAAACCGGTTTATGCAGGTATCAAAACCTGTAAACATGGTTTTAAGTATATTCTTTATTATACTGGCACTTTGTTGTTTTGTTCCGTTTTTGTTCGTAGTGATCATTTCTTTTACAGATCAGACATCAATTTTTAAAAACGGATATCAGTTTTTTCCGGAGAAGTGTACCCTTGACGCATATATCACATTGTTTGAAAATGGGGCATCACTTATTAATGCAATTTTTATATCTGTTTTAGTTACTGTAGCGGGAACAATGATGGGTGTACTGCTGAATGCTCTGATGGGGTATGTGTTATCACGTAAAAATTTTGCACTCCGCAAAGCGTACACAATGCTGGTATTTATCCCCATGTTATTTAATGGCGGACTGACAGCAAGCTACCTTGTCAACACACAGCTTCTGAATCTGAGAAATAGTATATGGGCGCTCATTTTGCCTGTGGCTGTAAATTCATTTTATATTATTGTATTCCGGACATTTTTTACATCTACAGTTCCGGAGGAACTTATTGAATCTGCAAAGATGGATGGTGCATCCCAGCTGCGTATATTCTTCAAGGTCGTTATTCCAATCTCACTGCCTGCAATGGCGACGATCGGCCTGTTTCTTTCATTTGCCTATTGGAATGACTGGCAGAATGCGCTGCTGTATGTAGTTGGAGATCAGAAACTCTGGCCTCTTCAGTATATGCTGATGCGTATCGAGAAGGATATTATGTTCCTGGCGGATAACCCTTATCTGTCAGATATGACAATGGCAGCTATGAGGCAGAATCTGCCGGAGGATGGTATACGTATGGCGCTGGTAGTAATTACGGTGACACCTATCGCGCTGATCTATCCTTTTTTTCAAAAATACTTTATTTCAGGTCTTACTGTAGGTGCGGTAAAGGGCTGATGGCAAAAACGTCGTTTCGCGCTGTAAAAACTGAACAGTTACGGGAAATTAATTCCTTGAGGGGGTTAATAATAAATAAAAAACAGGAGGATATTCTTATGAGAAGAACAAAGAAAATGGTTTCTGCATTATGGGCAGGGACAATGCTGGCAACTACGCTGGCAGGCGGGAGTTTTGGAACTTTTGGCGGTGATCTGTCTGCAGGGGTAAAGGCAGCGGGAGAAGATGAAACAGTTAATCTGGTCTGGTATATTGCGGGTACAGCCCCTAATAAACCGGCTGACGTAGTAAAGGCATTGAACGAAAAATCAGCAGAGGATATAGGGATAACTGTGGATTTCCAATTCCAGGGTTCAGATGATGCCCCCACCGTGTCTGCTTTAACAGCGGGTGACAGCGATGTAGATATCGTGACATCTGCAAACTGGTTTGCAGATTACCGTGGTTCTGCCATGAATAATTATTTTGTTGATCTGACAGATATACTGCCGGAGCAGGCACCGGAGCTGTGGGAGAAGATTCCAGGTATTTTGTGGGATGGCGTAAAGGTTAATGACCGTATATTTGGTGTGCCTACATGGAAAGATACTGCTGAGACACAGTTCTGGATCGGTGAAGAAGATCTTCTGGCAGAGCTTGGCGCTACGGATGATTTTAACAAGGCTAATGTACGTCTGGACAGCATGACGCCGGCTCTGGAAAAGATAAATGCATGGATGAAAGAGGCGCCTGAAAGCAACCGTTCTGCTGAGGAGGCTACGAATGCGTACATGATGGACAAGCGCGGCGACTGGAGTATTAAAATCGAATGGGATATCCTCAGTGCACAGGATCTGGAGATAGGTGTTAAAAACTTTGGGGATGAGCATCCTACGGTACAGTGGATGTATGATGATCCGGAATATGTTGAAGATCTGAAGACGTTGAAAAAGTGGGCTGATGAAGGTCTGTCCAACGGTATCGCTGCTGCTCAGGTAGACAGCCATCCGCGCGGAGTGATCTCCAGAGGTGTAGGCTGGGATGGCGCACAGTACACAGTATGGGGAGGCGAAGCAGTAGGTTATGACACAATACTGGCAGATGCCGGAGGACCGTTTTTGAAGTCAACTGCAGCATTAGGCAGCGTGAACTGTATTCCTCTGAATTCAAAAAAGGTTGATGCAGCTGTTAAATATCTGCAGTATGTCAATACAAATGCTGATTACCGTAATATGCTTGCCTATGGTGTAAAAGGTGTGAACTATGAGGAAGTAGATGGCAGATTCAAGTCACTTACCGGTTATGACTGGGTAACTCCAAACTACACAATGGCCAGTTTTGATATGCTGTTGGCGCCGGAAGCAGTGCCGGATGCTGATATGTACAAGAAAATTTGCGACGGTGTGAACACTGCTCCGGATAATACTCTGATGGGATTTGCTCCCGACCTGTCTGCTGTCCAGAATGAGATCGCAGCCTGCTCATCTATTGTGTCAGAATATGCCTATGAACTGCACAGGGGCGATGTGAAAGACGTTGACGCTGCCATTGCTGAGTACAGAGAAGCATTAGACGGCCTTGGCCTGCAGGAGATCATAGATGAGCTTCAGCGGCAGGTAGATGAATTTGTAGCTTCTAAATAAACAGACAGGCGCATTGCTGTTCACTCCGTGACCGGCAGCACAGGCGAGACTGATTTACGAAAGTGAAATAGAACCTGCTCATAGCCTTACATATATTTTTTACGGCTATGGGCAGGTTTCTAAAAACAGAAAGAAAAAAATGAGAAAGTATACATGTAAATATACAGATTCAGAAAAAGTGGGAGCGGAAAGCTCCTGCTGGGAGCAGGCCGGGCTCCAGTTTATTGACCAGTATCCGTGGAAAGACCCGCGTTACTTAAGCTTTGAAATCAACCCGTTAGGTGCCCTGCTGATTGGGCTGGGCAGCACGGGAAACAATATATCCTATCTGACAGACAGCCGTGGGCAGTTTCAGATACAATAAAAGGTAATTTTATGAAATGCGCAGATCGTTCCGTGACGCCTCATCATGGCTGCTGGAATCTTATCTGCACAGACATTCCGATGTTTCATGTACCGCAGTACTTTGGAAGTTACTGTTCACACGTCACCATCCCGCGAGGTGTTTTCGTGCGTATTTGCACGAAAATCCCGAGGGCTGCAGCGCG